>NZ_JBIARC010000115.1:0-14057 GCF_042889625.1 Streptomyces sp. NPDC002573
ACGGGCCGGATGTCACAAGCCTCGATGTCCAGGCTGCTGGCGGAGGTGGAGGACATCGACGACGTGATCGAGGTGACCAACCACCTCACCACCGTATGACCCCTTATGCGGATCCGTTCCTCCGGTTGCCACGCGGTGCACGACTCCGGTCATCCGGCTGCGTAGATCGCGGCAGACGCTGGGGGTGGGTTCGCGTGTGCGGGGTTTGTCCCCGGGGTGTTGTCGCTGGTCACTGTGTGCCTTTCGTTGCCGACGTGTCGCCCGTCGGCCACTTCGGACCCCCTGTCCGGAGTATGTGCGCAACCCAGGGCGCCGCAGTCTGTGCAAACCTGCGAGTGCGACGCGGGCTGCCTTCGGTCCGGCACGGCGAACGGAGAACGGGTGTGGTTACGAGGCGGCGTGTCATCCAGGCTGCCGTTGCCGGAGGCGCGTTCGTTGTCCTCCCCACCGGCCTCGGATTCGTCCCGGCGAGGTTGTCGTCACCGGCGGGGGGCACGGCTCTGGTTCCGGAACGCATCGGAAAGTACCGCGCGCCTCTGGTGATCCCCCCGGTCATGCCCCGGTCTCGCCGCGGCCCGGCGGATGGGATCGACCACTACTCCATCGGTGTCCGTCAGTTCCGGCAGCAAGTGCTGCCTCCTGGCTTGCCGGCGACGACGGTGTGGGGCTACGGCTCCACAGAGGACCCTGGCACCTTCCACTCCCCTGCGTTCACCATCGAAGCCCGGGTCGGCACGCCCGTGCGGGTGCGGTGGAAGAACGAGTTGCTCGATCACTCGGGTCGTCATCTGCCGCACCTGCTGCCGGTCGATCCGGCACTGCACTGGGCGAACCCGCCAGGTGGGACGGGGGGCCGGGATGGGCACCCGATGTTCCGTTCGACACCGGGTCCGTACACCGGCCCGGTACCGATCGTGACGCATCTGCACGGAGGCCGGAACACCGAGGAAAGCGACGGATACCCCGAAGCCTGGTACCTTCCCGAGGCTGTCGACATCCCCGCCGGCTACGCCCGGGTCGGATCGTTCTACGACGTGTACAAGCACAAGGCCGAAGCCGCCTACGACGTCACGTGGGAACCGGGAGAGGCCGTCTTCCAGTACGACAACGAGGAACGCCCGGCGACCTTCTGGTTCCACGATCACACCTTGGGAGTGACGCGCCTGAACGTCTACGCCGGCTTGGCCGGGTTCTACCTCCTGCGCGGGGGACCGGCGGACCTGCCCACCGGCGTCCTGCCCGGGCCCGCCCCTTGCCCTGCAGATCCACCGGGGCGGAGGTATTACGAGATCCCGCTCGTGATTCAGGACAGGTCCTTCTACACGGACGGCAGTCTTCTCTACCCTGCGGGCCGCGCTGCCTTCGACGGATTCAAGGGCCCCTACGTGCCGGGCAGCGATGTCCCGCCGATCTGGAATCCCGAGTTCTTCGGCGACACGATGGTGGTCAACGGCAGAACCTGGCCAGTCCTCGATGTCGAGCCCCGGCGCTACCGACTTCGCGTGCTCAACGGGTGCAATGCGCGGTACCTCATTCTGAAGGTCGTCGCCGATCCCGTCGCCCGCCGTCCCGCGGCACCAACCCTCGCCTTCTGGCAGCTGGGAAGTGAAGGCGGCTTCCTTCCCGCCCCCGTACAACGCGAGCAGTTGCTCATCGCTCCCGCGGAGCGCGCCGACGTGATCATCGACTTCACCTCGGTAACCGTCGGCACCGCTCTGTACCTCATCAACGAGGGTCCCGACTCGACGTTCCAAGGCGGGAGGGCGGGAACCGACTTCACGCCCGCGAACCCGGGCACGACCGGGCAGGTTCTGAAGTTCGTCGTCCGATCCCCGACCTCGTTCGATATGAGCGTGCCGCCGTCTCAACTGACCCTGCCGCCACTCGTGCCTCTGGGCACGGCGGACCGCGTCCGCCGGCTTTCCCTCAACGAGCAGAACTCCGCCGTTCTGCCGCACGTCGGCCCCCGTCGAGTGCTTCTCGGGACCGTCGACAGCCACGGAAAGCCGGTCCTCATGCAATGGGATGACCCTGTGACGGAGAACCCGACGCTGGGAGCAACCGAGATCTGGGAAATCCACAACTTCACCGCCGATGCTCACCCGATCCACATCCACGAGGTCCAGTTCCAGATCGTCGACCGGCGCAAGTCCGGGCAGAAGACCCTCTTGCCCGCTGAGCCATGGGAGCGCGGCTTCAAGGACACCGCCATCGCCTACCCGGGCACCGTCACACGACTCAAAGCGACGTTCGACCGGGCTGGCCTGTTCGTATGGCACTGCCACATGCTCGAACACGAGGACAACGAGATGATGCGGCCCTACCGCGTCGGACCGGCCCAGTACACCGAGGTGAGCCCACAAGCCCGTCACCAACCGCCGTGACGGAGGCACCAGGGCCGACCGGCCCCTTGCCTCACCCCGGACAGCCCATGCGATCACCATCCGATCCGCAGGATGCTCGAAGTGTTGAGAGGCCAGGAGGCGCGTGATGACAGACGACACGCTCTGCCGGCACCCGGTCTATGCCCTGCTCGCGGACGGCACCACCGTGCTTATCCGCACCGTGGAGCCGGGCGATCACGATCAGTTGCGGGACTTCTACAAAGAGATGTCCCCGGAGAACCTCCGTTTGCGGTTCTTCGCGATCAGCGCGCGGTCGGCCACCATGGCCGCCGACCGCGCGTGCGGCCCGGAGCGTCCGGGATATCGGGCGCTGCTGGCCGAGACACAGGGCCAGGTCATAGGCCTCGCCGAGTACGACACCGGAGGCTGTGGCGACGCGGCCGAGATTTCCATCGCGGTCGCCGACCGACTGCACCACCGAGGAGTCGGCACACTGCTCGTCGAGCACCTGGTCTCGGCGGCGCGTGCAGAGGGTGTCACCACATTCTCGGCCGACGCGCTGTGTGAGAACCGCGAGGTGCTCCGGCTCTTCGCCGACCTCGGGCTGCGCACGGCACGTCGCTTCGAGGGACCAGAGGTTCGCTGCACCATCCTCCTCGACGAGGACGAGACCTACCTCTCTGCCGTGGAGGAGCGGGGCCGGGCAGCCGACGTGGCCAGCCTGGAGCCCCTGCTAAGACCGGACGCGGTCGCCGTGGTCGGCGCGGGTCGCAGACCGGGGTCGGTGGGGCGGGCCGTCCTGCACCACCTTCGAGCGGGCGGCTTCACCCGTCGGCTGTTCGCCGTGAACCCCCACGTCGCCTCGGTTCTCGGTGTGCCCTCCCACCCCTCGGTCAGTGCCCTGCCCGTGGTTCCGGATCTTGTGGTCGTCGCCGTGCCTGCCACGGCGGTCCCGGCCCTGGCCGAGGAGTGCGGCAAGGTGGGTGTACGGGCGCTCCTCGTCGTCAGCGCCGGTCTCGACCGGAACCAGGCCGAGGCCTTGCTGGGAGCGTGCCGCAGCCACGGCATGCGGCTCGTGGGGCCCAACTGCCTCGGCATCTCCAATACCGACCCAGAGCTGCGGCTCGATGCCACCTTCGCCGCCGACCATCCCCGCCCCGGCACCGCCGGGGTCGCCGTGCAGTCCGGCGGGGTGGGGATCGCGCTGCTCGAGGGACTCTCCCGACTGGGCATCGGGGTCTCGTCCTTCGTGTCGCTCGGCGACAAGTACGACGTCAGTGGCAATGACATGCTCCAGTGGTGGGTGAGTGACCGCCGTACCGACCTCGCTCTGCTGCACCTGGAGTCCTTCGGCAACCCGCGGGCGTTCTCCCGTACGGCCCGCCGTGTGACCCGTCGTATGCCCCTCCTGACCGTGGACGCCGGGCGCACCGATGCGGGCCGCCGTGCCGCCGCCTCGCACACCGCGGCGGCCGCCACCCGCACCATGACTCGGCAGGCGCTGTTCACCCAGGCCGGCATCACCGCCACCCGCTCGGTCGGCGAACTCCTGGAAGCAGCCGCCCTGATGCATGCGCAGCCGCTCCCGGCAGGGACCCGGGTCGCGATCGTCTCCAACGCGGGGGGCGTCGGGGTCCTGGCGGCCGACGCCTGCGTGGAAGCGGGCCTTGCCCTGCCATCGCTCGCGCCCGAGGTGATGGACGGACTGGCCGCCGTGCTGCCTCGCGGTGCAGCGGTAGGGAACCCCAGCGACACCACCGCCGCCGCCTCCGAAGACCAGCTCCGGAACTGCCTGGACCGGCTCCTGCGCTCTCCCGGCATCGACGCCGTCCTGGTGGCCCTCGTACCTACGGCGGTCGCCGCGGCGACCGGTGAAGACCTGGTCCGCGCTCTCACCGACGGCCCCGCGCACCAGGCACGGCCGGTAGTCGTGGTACGCCTTGAGCAGGACCTTCCGGTGAAGCTGCTGCCCGCCGCCCACGGCGGCACCATTCCGTCGTTTGCGGACCCGCAGGTGGCGGCACGGGCGTTGGCTCACGCTGCCCGCCGCGCCGCCTGGCTCGCCCAACCCGTCGGAACGGTCCCGGACCTCGACGGAGTCGACACCCGGCGTGCCCATGAGATCACCGATGCCTACCTCACGCTCCAGACAGACGGTGGCTGGCTCGAACCGCGCACCTGCGCCGCGCTGCTGGACTGCTACGGCATTCCACAGCTCCCGTGGGCCTGGGCCGAGACCGAGAGCGACGCCGTCCGCGCCGCCCACCAACTGCGCGGCCTCGACGGCCGGGTCGTGATGAAGGCCCACTGGCCGGGATTGCTGCACAAGAGCGAGGAGCAGGCCGTCCGCCTCGACCTGCAGGGTGACGCGCAAATACGGGCTGCTTTCCGGGACTTCGAGACACGATTCGCGAGCCGGATCACGGGCGTGGTGGTCCAGCCGCTCGCCGCGCGCGGAACCGAACTGTTCGCCGGCGTCGTCCAGGACGAGGTCTTCGGACCGCTGGTGCTCTTCGGACTGGGTGGCACGGCCACCGAGGTGCTCGCAGACCACGCCGCGCGGCTCGCCCCCCTCACCGACCACGACGTCCACGAGCTGATCACAGCCCCACGATGCGTCCCGCTCCTGTTCGGCACGCACGGTGCCGGGCCCGTCGATCTGGAGGGCCTGGAACAACTACTCCTGCGGGTGTCCCGCATCGCGAGTGATCTGCCGCAGCTCGCGGAGGCCGACTTCAACCCCGTACTTGCGACGCCCACCGGAGTCACCGTGCTCGACGCACGCGTTCGCCTGCTGCCGCGCATGCCCTGGGACCCGTATCTGCGTCGACTTCGCTGAAGGAGGAAACGGACATGAAGCGCAACAAGGCCGGCTCCGCGATGACCAGTGATGTCATCCGCGCCGAGTGCTTCGCTCCGTTCAAGGAAGTCGCACGACTGCTCGCGGACGGCTGGATCAGGGGACTGCCGGTGGTGGACGAGGACGACAAGGTCATCGTGGTCGAAGGCGTGGGGGTCCCCCTCATTGGCCAGTTGGAACGCAGGAGCAGGACAGAGATCGTCCTCTCCATGACGAAGCAGATCGACGGCGTCGTCGCGGTGGCCAACCAGCTCACCTGCCGCTTCTACGACTCCCGCCTGCCACCCTGACGAGCCATCACGTCACGGTATCGCCGACGATTGCCTGCGCATTCCGTGAAGGAGATGAGGATCATGGCCACACTGCCATCGTCGAACGCCGTGAGGGGCAACTCTACTGGCGACCTCGGGCGCCGGATCGCCCAGCGGCGTAAGCGGCTCGGCTTGTCCCGGGAGGAAGCAGCTGATCGGGCGGGCATGGCCGCCAGTTATCTCCAGTACCTGGAGGAGCAGCCCATCGCCACGCCCGGCGCTGCCTCCCTTCTCAGGCTGGCCGGAGCACTCGAGACCACCGTCCGGGAACTCACTGGCGGCGATATCGATCTGCCGCCCGGCCTTGGTCAGGCGGGTCGGCGTCCGAAGTTCACCGAACTGAGCCCACAAGCGTGCTGGGACCTGCTCTCGACCCACGGCGTAGGCAGGCTCGCCGTGACCACCCCATCAGGACCGCTGATCCTCCCCGTGAACTACAGCGTGGTCGAGGGCTTGATCGTCTTCAGGACCCATCCCCACACCGCGCTTGCACAGACTCTGGGCTGCCAGGTGGCCTGCGAGATCGACCACATCGACGGAGCGTTGAGCCAGGGATGGAGCGTTCTGGTGTGCGGACCAGCCAGCTGCGTGACGGACCCCGACTCCGTAAGGCTCCTGCAAGAGCGGGCTTACAGCGAACCGTGGCCAGGCGGACAGCGCGACATGTGGATCCGTATCAATCCACTCAGAGTCACGGGCCGTCGGATCACCGTGTGACGGGACGCGGGGATCCTCGACGCCGACTCGAAAGGCATGGTGAGTGGCGTTCGCTCATTTGCTGCAGGCAGTCCCGCTCCCCGCGAGGGTGGCGCGGTCGGCCTTCGAGTGGGCCATCGGGACGCGGAAGGGCGAGCAGGAGACGTATTGCTATCCCGCGTGGTGGAAAAAGTGGACGCAGCCCAGGCGCGCCGGGGAACCGGGTGCCTGGATCGGCCCAGGGCCGCTGGCCTTCGGCACGCAGGACCGCGAAGAACATAACTGTGATCACCTTGTCGGCAGCACGAGCGTGCAGGTCTCTCCCGGTGCCATGGTGACGGCTCGGTCGGCCAGCACCAAGCGGATCGCGGATTCCTCCGAGTCGGGCACGGTGATGCGCAGTTGTCCGCTCTGCAGCCATAGGCCGACACCCCAGTGGCCGCGATAGCGCAGCGAGAACCCGTACTCGGACAGCGTCGGAAGCGGCACCGGGTCCAGCCACAAGGCGTCCTCACGGGTCTCCAAGCCGGTCAGGCCGCGCTGTACCAGGTCGAGGGTGCCGGCCATGGCGCCGAGGTGGATGCCCTCGCCGGTTGTGCCGCCCTGAAGATCGGCGATGTCCGCCTCCAGGGCTTCCTGGCAGTACGTCCATGCCTCGGCTCGTTTGACCCGGGCAAGGACCCAGCCGTGGACGAGTCCGCTGAGGGTGGAGCCGTGGCTGGTGCGCTGAAGGTAGTAGTCAACGGTCTTGCGCCAGACCTCGCCGTCCAGGCTGTACCCGAGACGATGGAACAGCTGTTGAAGCTCCGTGTGCGAGAAGAGGTAGCCGAGCATGAGGACGTCGGCTTGCTTGGATGCCTTGTAGCGGTTGACCGTGTCGCCCTCGGCCTCAAGGATCCTGTCCAGCCTTCGGATGTCACCGTACCGCCCCCGATAGGCATCCCAGTCCAACTCCGCAAGTTCGTCGTAACCCTCGAACTGGCTGATGACGCCCTGGTGGTACGGCACCCTCAACCGCCTGGAGATTTCCTCCCACTTCGGAAGTTGGTCACCGTCCAACTGCACGCGTTCGAAGAGTTCCTCTCGACGCCATGCGGGAAGGCGTCGCAGAAGGTCCAGGGTTCGGTTGAGGACCCAGGCGGCGGTGACGTTGGTGTACGTGTTGTCGTCCAGGCCCGGCCGAGCAGCGTCCGGGTAGCCGTCGTGGTACTCGTCGGGGCCCACGACGCCGCGGATGCGGTAGCGACCGTAGTCAGGGTCGAACACCGAGATGTCCGCCCAGAAGCGGGCGATCTGCAACAGCATCTCGGCCCCCTTGGTGTGCAGGAACTCGGTGTCACCGGTGGCCTCGCAGTACTGCCACACGTTGTAGGCGATGGCCGAGCCGACATGGTGCTGGAGCCGGGAGTGGTCCGGCAGCCAGCGGCCCGAGCGAGGGTTGAGATGCCACTCCGGGGTCTCTTCGCGGCCGTCGCTGCCGCTCTGCCACGGGTACATCGCTCCGGCACGGCCCGCCGCGGTGGCCGCGCGGCAGGCCTGCGGCAGGCGGCGGTAGCGGTAGTCCAGCAGGGCCCGGGACACTTCCGGCAGGTGCAGGTTCAAGTACGGCAGGACGAACAGCTCGTCCCAGAAGACATGCCCACGGTACGCCTCCCCGTGCAGTCCGCGGGCCGGTACGCCCACGTCCAAATCCGCGGTGTGCGGTGACAGCGTCTGCAGGACATGGAACAGATGCAGGCGCAGGACCCGGCCGGCCTGACCGGGCACTTGGACCTCGGCGCGCCGCCACAACTGCTCCCACGCGGCGACGTGTGAGTGCAGCAGGGTTGAGAAGTCCGCGGCTGCGCATATCTGGTCGACTGCGGCCGAGAGCGGGTTGCTGATCGCCGTATCGCGTGAGGTGTGCAGCGCCAGCGTTTTCTCCACGTCGACGGGCCGGCCTGGAGCGATGGGGATCACCAGGTGGTGGACGACGCGGTGCCGGGTGGAACGCACCTCCGACGAGACCGGCGGCTGCCCGGTGACCACTGTCCGAGCCGCCATCGCGATAGCGATGTCGGAGGTGGTGGTACGGCAGTAGAGCCACACCACGTCGGGCTTCTGCGCACCGAACTGCATGTGGGCCAGATGACTCCGGTTGAGGGACCGGTATCGGTGTACGTTGCTGTTGATCACGCCTCCGTCAACGGCGGCCTCGATCTCGATCTCTCCCGCCCAGTCCTCGGCTGTGAACACGGTCCGCAGCGCGCCCAGATGCGGGTCCCCCATATGCACGAGACGAACCTGCTCCACACACAGCACGCCGGCGTCGTCGTCCCGGTAGCGGAACGAGCGGGTGAGCGTGCCGCGGCGCAGATCCAGGCTGTGCCGGTAGTGGTGGAGGCTGCAAGCGCCCGGGGAGAACCATTGGCCCCACGGTCCGTGGGCGGATCGGCAACGGAACCGCAGGAGCAGCCAGTTGGGGAGGTTGACCAGGTCCTCGTTCACCACCTGGCGCCCGGCCACGGTCGACTCCAGACGGTTGTAGCACCCGGCCACATAGGTCCCTGGGTAGTGCACCAGGCCCGCCCTGCACTCGGGAACCGCGCCACGGGTGGCGAAATAGCCGTTGCCGAGCGTGCACAGCGATTCACGCAGTCGCTCCGCGTCGGGGTCGTAGCCTTCGTACTCCCAGGTCCACTCCGACATCCGACGCCCTCACCCCTCTTCACGAGATATGCGTGAGCTCGACCCGTGTGCCGGAGCTCAGTCGGGCTGAGGGACGACCGCAACCGGGCATGCGGAATGGTGCAGCAGCGCACAGGTGACCCTGCCGAACTGCAGTCCGGAATGACCGTGCCGTCTGCGAGCGCCGACGACGACCAGGTCGGCATCGGCCGATGCTTCCAGAAGGACCTTGTGAGCCGGGCCCTCGACCGGCTTGCGGTGCACATCGACCTGGGGGCGGCCCTGTACGGCTTCGCGCAGCGCTTCGGTGAGGTGGGTTGAGGCCTGCTCCTGGTACACGCGAGCGGCATCGTCCTCTCCCTGGACGAAGTCCGGGAGATGGTGGCCCCCGTGCTCATGGGCCGGGACCCGCCAGACCCGCACGGCCTCCAGGGCACAGCGGCGCGTCCCGGCCTCGCGGACGGCGAACCGTACGGCTCGTGATCCCCCGGGGGATTCACCGACCCCGACCACCACCCGCCCAAGGGCTCCCTGCCGGTTCTGCTCCGAGCCACGGACCACGATGACCGGGCACACGGCGCGGCCGGCCACTGCAAGGCTGACCGACCCCAGCAGCAACCCGGGGACCTCGCCACGGCCGCGGGAGCCTGTCACCAGGGCAAATGCCTCATGCCCCGCCTTCGACAGCGCGGACACCGCATCGTCAGGCAGTACTTCGCCCGAGACCTTCACTCCGGGGTTACGAAGCCGGGCGCGCTCCGTGCAGGAGGCAATAATGTGGTCCGCCATGACCTCTCCGGCCGGACGATCGGTGCTGAAGGACGGACGGCGTCCTTCGTACCGTTCCCACCGGGAGGCATGGACGAGGCGCAGCGGCAGTCCGTGACGTACCGCTTCGTCCACTGCCCAGTCCACTGCCTGCAGGCTGGAATCCGATCCGTCGACGCCCACGACCAGCGGGAATTCCGACATCCCCATCGCCTTCTCCTGTCCGGCCGACGAGAGACCCCCTGCGACTACCGTCGCACCGCACAGGAAACGCCGCGACATGCGGACCGCTCGGCGACCCGGGGCCGGCCGCCGGGTTGCACTGCCCTGGTTTGCGGCGATGGTGGAGTCATACGGTCGGGCGGAGCGAACCCACAGAGCCACCGGTCGTCGCCGTCCAACGGAACGAACAGTGCTCGGTCTCGGCGGACGACGTCCGGCACTCTCAGTGCACTGCGCCGTCCGCGACCGGACAGATTGGCCCGCCCTCCACGTTCGAGGGCAGAGGAAAGGGGAAGGTCATGGTCGGTCCACGGACAGGCATTTTCGGCGCCCTGACCAAGGACCATCGCGACCAGCTCATGTCACTCGCCCGCGAGGTGTCCTTCGAGACGGGCGAGCGCATCTTCAACGAGGGCGCCAAGGCCGATCGCTTTTGGGTCATCCACACGGGCGCGGTCGCCCTCGATCTTCACGTGCCGGGCCGACGTCCGGTGGTGGTCGAAACCCTCGGTGCCGGACAAATGTTGGGCTGGTCCTGGTTCATCCCTCCCCGGCACTGGCACCTGGGGGCCGAGGCCGTCAGCCCCGTCCGTGCCTACGAATTCGACGCAGCGGCGGTCCGTGAGCTGTGTAAGAAGGATCCGGCGTTTGATCATGCTCTGTGTATCTACGTCGCCGGGGTGATAGCGGACCGGCTCAGGGCCGCCCGGGTGCGGCTGCTGGACCTGTACGCGCCGTACGGCGCAGGCGATGTGCCCTGATCGGGCGAAGGGAGGAAGTCCGACGTGCCTGAGACTCCGCACATCGTGAGCGATGTGATGACCCAGAGTGTGGTCGCCGTCAGGCTCAACGCACCCTTCAAGGAGATCGTGCAGACCCTGGGGCAATGGAAGGTCAGTGCTCTTCCCGTCCTGGAGGGGGATGGGCGCGTCATCGGCGTGGTCTCCGAGGCCGACCTCCTGCCGAAGGAGGAGTTCCACGACCAAGATCTGACGCTGTACGCGCAGCGTGAGCGCCTGGCCGACATCGCCAAGGCGGGAGCCGCGACCGCCGAGGAGCTCATGAGCACCCCCGCTGTCACGGTGCATCCCGATGTCACACTGGCCCAGGCGGCCCGGATCATGGCGGTGAGGCACGTCAAGCGCCTTCCCGTGGTGGACGATGAGGGCATACTCAGGGGGATTGTCAGCCGCGGGGATCTGCTGAAAGTCTTCCTACGGCCGGATGACGACATCGAGGAAGAGGTGCGCCGCACGGTGGTGTCCTACCTGTTCCCCGCCCTCAGCCACACCATCCACGTGCACGTGCACGAGGGAGTCGTCACCCTCCGCGGGCGGGTCCAGGACACCTCGCTCATCGCGGTTGCCGCGCGACTCGTCCGGGCCGTGGAGGGCGTGGTGGATGTCGAACCCCTTCTCACTGGCGAGTCCGGCGCTCCGGTGGGATCCGCGGACACGCAGTGACAAGACCGTCAGCGTGGGCAGGCGGACGGTGGGTGCTTGTCGACTGTAAGGAGTCGGGGGTGGAGCGCAGGCGAACTGTGGCGCCCTGGATGTCGAGTGCTGATGGCACTGGGCGGCGCGGTTGACCGCCAAGGTGAGCTCGCGTGATCGCCGCCGTTCCCTGAGAATGTCGCTGTGCCCAACGTGCCACGCGCGACATGCCGACGCGTGGGGTGCCAATCCCCGGATCCGGGGTTTGCCGGACGGGCTCAGCGGCTCGCCTGCGGGCGACAGATTCCTGACACGGTGGACACGTGATCACGACTGGCTGTCACGGCCCGGAAAGGGAGCGGGGACATGCACCACCGGACGGTGGGAGAACTAATGACCCGGGAGGTCGTCCGGGCGCGGCGTGACATGCCGTTCAAGGAGATCGTCAAGCTGCTGGCGGAGAACGATGTCACGGCCGTGCCGGTGGTGGACGAACTGGACCGCCCGGTGGGTGTGGTGTCCGAGGCCGACCTGCTGCGCAAGTGCGCGGACCAGGCCGACCCATTCGGCCGGACACCGATTCCGCATCTGGAGGCCTGGGAGCGGGCCAAGACCGAGGGGGCCAGAGCCGAGGAACTGATGTCGGCCCCCGCGGTGTGCGCGCACCCGGAGTGGAGTGTGGTCGAAGCGGCCCGCCTGATGGAGGTCCACAAGGTCAAACGGCTGCCCGTCGTGGACGAGACGGACCGGCTCCAGGGCATCGTCAGTCGTGGCGACCTGCTGCGGGTCTTCCTGCGCCGTGACGATGCCATCCGCGACGAGATCACCCGATACGTGCTGCAGCAGACGTTGGGCTTTGCTCCCGCAGAGGTGACGGTCGAGGTTCGCGAGGGGCGGGTCACCCTCGGTGGCTCCGTCGAGTTCGAGAGCCTGATCCCCGTCATCGAGCGCCTGTGCCGAAGTGTGGACGGAGTGGTCTCGGTCTCCGAGCACATCGCATACCGGATTGACGACGCCCGGCGTTACCCCACCGGCCTGTAAGACATCCAGGGCTGCGGGCGGAGTAGGCAGGGACCGGCGGCAGGACCGCCAACCCTTCACGGAAGCGGCGGATTGGCCCGCCGTATGGCATGCACAGACCGTGACGGCCGGTCCCGGCACTGGCTCAGCCGGTGATCTCAATGCGGTGCGGCTTCGCCCTCTCGTTCTGCGGGACGCCGTTGGTCAGATCCGCGCTGACGTGCTGGGTGTGGGAGTCACAGCAGCAGACTGGCGCGGTAGTCGGACCGCCCGATGCGGCGGGTGTGCCGCCGGACCACTGGGCGCGGCGCCCGACAGCCAGGAGATTTGTTGTCCAGGCCGCTTCGCCCCGCCGTTCACATGGACCGCCCTTTTGGTGACTGGCGCATGCTCGGCCCGGTTGCGCCGATGACCTCGATGTCGCGCTCGGCGCCATACACCAATTGCTGGGCAAGGTCGTACATGGTCATGCCCCCGCCCGTTCGTCGCCGTTCTCGGGCACATCCACGTCCGCCGGATTACAGGCGCCGCTCCACCGGTCGAGTTCCGCAAGCTCATCGCCGACAACGAGGGCGAGATCATCAAGCTCCCTGACGACACCTTCAAGGTGTCCGGGGCGGACGTCGGGATCGTCCTCCTGCGCCTGGACGTCGACCCCGACCGCACCCTCCCCACCCATGACTGGCACCAGCGCCAGCCGCTCCAGCTCGACCGGTTCGCCACCTCGCCCGTGTGTCGTGCCGTTCGCCCGGCGAAGCACCGGCTTGTTCGGCTGGTTTCGACGTACCGTTCGCCGCAGCGCGCCAACGGCTGATCGGCTCACTAACCGGCGCATACGGCCCACTCGGCCGCCTTTCCCTGGCGCGGCGCCAGGGACTCGCGCAGCGTGGAGGTTAGGGATGGCATCCACCACGGTCGGCGAGATGGCCGCAGGAGAGGTGAGACGTATGGGCACGGACGCTTCCAGGCCTCGTGTCGTGGTCGGTGTCGACGGTTCGCCGTCCTCTCACGCGGCGCTGCGCTGGGCCGTGCGGTACGCCCACCTGATCGGCGGCACCGTGGACGCGGTGGCGGCGTGGGATCTGCCCGGCGCGTACGGCTGGTCGGCTCTGGCCGTGGACGCCGACTTCGAAGAGGCCGTCCCCCGGCAACGGCTGAGCCAGGAGCTGAGTGATGTGCTGGGAGCGGAGGGAGCGGCCTCGGTGCGGGGGCTTGTGGTCCGAGGGAACACCGTCGAGGTGCTTCTGATTGCCGCTGAGGGCGCGGAGGCGTTGGTGGTGGGCAGCAGGGGGCGGGGTGGGTTCGCGCGGGCCTTACTGGGGTCCGTCAGCCAGCACGTCGCTCACCATGCGAAGTGCCCGGTTGTCATCGTGCGCCCGGAATCGCGATGAGGCGGTCCGGCCGTCCATGACCGGGTCCCGACGGCTCGGGGCTCGTGCATGGTGGATCTTGCATGCACCCACCTGCCCGGGTCCGGCCGAGTCGGCTCGGCTCCCGTGGGCTGGAGCCCGTCGAGAGCTACTTCCTGGGCGACGTCAGTATGCCCGTCGTGGCCCGGGCCGAGCGGCCCGTGGTGCTGGTCCGCGCCGAAACCCTCGAAGAGAGTTCTATTCACACTCTAGGGCGGCGTGGTGGTGGCGCTAAGAACTCCTAACAAAGTGAGAGGTTGACCAGTCGGCGCCAGCAGATGATGCCGCAGGCCAGGCTGAGGAACGCTTCGTGGATGTCGTCGCGG
>NZ_JBIARC010000116.1:0-13748 GCF_042889625.1 Streptomyces sp. NPDC002573
GCGACACGCCGCCCACCGTCTCGAGAGAGTGAGTCCTCTGGATCGTCATCAGGTGTCCCTTCTGGTGAAGTTCCCACCCAATTCATGACACTCCCGATCTACCGCAGTGAGAAGGCCGGGTCTGAGCTGGAGTTCATTGCGATGTGCCGGTTTGGTGTCAGTGAGCGGGTGTCAGTGACGGCACGTCAGAACTGGGTGTTTTCGCTGGTCGGGCGTTGAGGAAGGGTGGGGTCACTGTCGTGGGGCGGTTTCTGTAGCGGTGCGGCTGTCATGGGGCGGTACACCCCACTGCGCTCCACTGTCTTGAGAACGGCACTTCTGATCGTTCCGGGGGCTGCGCGGCGGCACGGTGGTCGGTGTCGGTCTTGTCGCGGGCGGAAGGGGGCCGGGGTGGGGGAGGCGGGCGCGTGGGGTGAGGTCACGGCGGGGCTGAGGGTGTCCAGGCCGGTGCTGGTTGCGCGGCTGCTGGAGCTCGAGGCGGCTGGGGCGTTGACGACGGCGCATGTGCGTGCGGGCGCCCATGTCGGCGGGGTGAATGTGCGCACGGTGTGGCGCTGGCTGGATGCGGCGCGGACGGAGGGCCGTGTCGAGCGCAGGCCGCGGGCCCGGCTGGAGTTGTCCGACCAGGCGTGGGAGGTGCTGGCGCAGGCGGGCGGGAATGTGGCGGCGTTGCACCGGCATCTGAAGGCGGCCGGGGGAGAGGTGCCCTCGCTGGCGTCGTTGCACCGGGTGGTGCGCCGGGACCTTCAGGCCGGCAGGGTCCTGCCGGACCGCGCGGTGGTGCGGCGGGAGCGGGATGAGCAGCAAACGCGGCAGGCAATGGCTGACCTCGCCCTGGCCGGGCCGCAGGGGGGAGGCGCGGCGAAAGTGGCTGCGCGCCGGCTGCCGCGTCTCGTACCAGAGGCGACCGGGAGCTTGCTGGTGGGGGAGAACGGTGCGCTGGCGGGTGTGGCGTTGCCGGCGGGCGCGCAGCTGGTGCGGACGTCGTCGGTGCGGGCGGTGGCCGAGGCGGTCGGGCAGGCGATGGCGACCCAGGGCGCGGTGTGTGTGTTCGGCGACCCGGGCCGGGGCAAGACCGCGGCCGTGCGGATGGCGCTTGGCGAAGTGCCCCCGGGCTGGAAGGTGACGTGGGTGCCGGTACCGGTGCGCCCGTCGGTGGCCAGCATGAGGCGTGCGGTGTTCGACGCTCTGGGGCTGGCGGGCCGCTTCCCGCACACGTCGGCGCTGGCCGACGCCGCGGTCGCGGGTGCCTTGAGTGAGGCGCGGGTGTTGGTGGTCGATGAGGCGCAGCGCCTGCCCGTGCCGTGCCTGGAGTACCTGCAGAGCCTGTGGGACCACCCCGGCACGCGGATCACGCTGGTGCTCGTTGGGGCGGGCAGTGAGCGGGCGCTGTCCCGGCTGCCGCAGCTGGCATCGCGTATCGGCGCGTGGCAGGAGGTTCCACGCTTGACCGGAGCGGAAGTGGCGACCGTGGTGACCGGTTTCCATCCGCTGTGGCGCACCGTACCGGCCCCGGACCTGACGTGGATCGATCGGTCGTGCGCGCACGGCACGTTCCGCACGTGGGCCGCTTTGACTGCGCACCTGCAGAATGCGCTGCTCACCACCGCTGATGCATCCATCGACCGGGCCTTGCTGAGGCGGCTGTTTAAGCGGGTCGCGCCGCCACTGTGAACGGAGCGCTCCTGCAAGCAACGGGAGGGCGATCGCATGCTCCCGGCCACCGGCAAGCACACGACGTCCCACCCGCGTGAGGGGAGCTGACATGAAGGACGGCGACGCCATCCGCCCAGACGGCGGACTGCCTGCGGCGTCGAGGACGGCGCTGCGCGGTCCGGCCGTGCGGCGGCTGCTCGCACTGCGGGCAGCCAAGAAGCTGACAGCAGTCCATGTACGGGTGGCCGCGGACGCGCTAGGAGTGTCGGAGCGCACGGTGTGGCGCTGGCTGGCCACCGCTCAGAGCGATGAGAGAGCGGTCGCCAACCCCGGCGCACGCTCCCGGGTCGATGCAAGGTTCACGGTCACGCCCGAGGTCCGTGGACTGTTGGCGCTGTGGAAGGGGAACGTGCGGGCGGTCCACCGCGAACTGGTCCTGCGTGCTGCCAGGCAGTCTCCGCCTGCCAACGCACCGTCGCTGACGACGCTGCACCGGGCGATCCGCCGTGATCTGACGCTGGGGGAGCGGGCCGGACTTGCGGGAGGGGAGCGGGCGGCGCGCAAGCACGACGTATTCCTGGCCCGGCCGCGGGGCTGGCGCAACCAGGTGTGGGAGACCGACCACATGCAGGCGCCGGTGCTGGTCGACGTCGAGGGCAAGGCCCGCAGGCCGTGGATCACCTGGTTCACCGACTGCTCGACGAACGCGATCACCGGCGTCGCGGTCACGCCGGGGGATCCGTCGCGGGAGTCGGTGCTGGCCGCGCTGCGCTCCGCGGTCCTGCGCGAGGACCCCTACGGCCCGTTCGGCGGCGTGCCCGAGAAGGTACGGGTGGACCGTGGCAAGGACTTCCTGTCCAGGACGGTGACCGCAGCGTTCGATCTCCTCGACGTGATGGTGGAGGACCTGCCCGCCTACACCCCTCACCTCAAGGGCACCGTGGAGGGCCTGAACCGGGCGGTGGAGAGCATGTTCCTGGCCGCGCTGCCCGGCTACGTGCGCCAGCCGCGCCCTGGCAAACGGGCGTCCCGTCCGAAGGACGAAGTGCTGCTGGGCTTCGAGGACTTCACCACCCAGCTTCTGGCCTGGACGCTCTGGTGGAACACCGAGCACCGTCCCGCGCCGTTGCGGGGCAGGACTCCGCTTGAGGCGTGGCAGGACGATCCCACCCCGCTGCGGGACGCGCCGGCCGCGGATCTGTGGACGTTCACCCTGGAGGACGCCGGCACCCGCACGCTGACCACGCGTGGTGTCCGCTTCAGGAAACGTGACTACGTGGGGCCGTGGATGACCGGGCAGGCCGGGATCCAGGTCCGCGTCCGCTTCATGCCCCACCACGACCACCGCATCGAGATCTACCACGCCGCCACCGGCCGCTACCTGGGCCCCGCGGACCTGGCCGATAAGGCCACCGACGAACAGATCAGCGCCGTACGAAGGGCGCGGGCCGCCCGTGCACGCCGTCTGAAGAAGGACCTGGAGGCCTCGCAGCGCGAGCGCTACGCCGCCGTGAACCAGCCCGAGGCACTTCAGCGGCTCGGCGCGCTGACCACCGCGCAGGCCGAGGCCGAACTCGCCCAGACCGCCGACGCCGACCTCGCACAGCTCGCGATGCCGGACCTCATCCCGCCCGCCGCGCCCCCGGCCGACTGGCGCACCCCTGCTTCCCTGGCCGCGCTGACCACGCCAGGTCCGCCCATCCTGCACCCGTCCGGCCGTGGTGGCGCTTCCGTCCCGGACGGCCGCGACGGGAGGGCTACACCTCTCACTACCGATGAAGACGGAGACGCCTCGTGACCGCGGCCACCTACCAGTACGTCGACCTGCCCGATGCGTCTGTGGTCACCACCCGCGCCCTGCTCACCGCCCGGGAGAACATCGCCGACACGGTCGCCGCGCGGGCCATGATGTGCATCCACGGCGGGGCCGGCTTCGGCAAGACCCTCGCCGTCAACACCTGCCTGCGCGGACTCGAACCGCACGAGGACGTCCGCAAGATCACCTTCCGTGCCCGGCCCACCGCCCGCGCGGTGCGCTACGAGTTGTTCACCGCGCTCGACTTGGCCGGTGAACCGCCGCGCCACCCCAGTGAATTCGACCGTCTACTGAAGACCGCTCTGGCTGAACGCCCTCGTACCTTCCTGGTGGATGAGGCCCAGTGGCTCAACGGGGAGGCGTTCGAATATTTCCGCTATCTGTGGGACGAACCGGCCACCCAGCTGGCGATCATCTTCGTCGGCGGGGAGGGCTGCCACACCGTGCTGCGCCGCGAGCCGATGCTGTCCTCCCGGATCTTCATCTGGCAGCACTTCACCCGCCTCACCCCCAGCGAAGTCCTCGAAGCCATCCCCCTGTTCCACCCCATCTGGGCCGACGCCGACCCCGACGACATCACCTTCGCCGACAGCCACGCCGCACACGGCAACTTCCGCGCCTGGGCCCAGCTGACCGCCCACACCCGCACCGCCCTGGCCCGCACCGGCCGCCCACGCGTCGACCAAGAGCTGCTGCGCTGGGCCTTCAGCCGCCTCGCCTGACCACCACGCCGCCATGCCGCTCGCCGCGCCACCGCCCGTCACCGTGGTCATCGACCGCCATGACGACGTGATTCACACGCACACCGCCCTGGCCGCCCACCATCCGCCGTCCGGCCGGATCACTTTGCACCCCGGCCCGGGCACCACCAGCGAAACCGGCCTCGCCCACGACCTTCTCGCCGCCCTGGAAAAGCCGCCCCTGCTTCCAGGCCGTTTCCCTGGTGGCCGTCAGCCCGCATGGGAAGCCGCCACGGCCTGGATCACTGCTCTTCCCGTCACCCGGCTGATCGTCCTGCGCGCCCACCGCCTCACCGCCCGCCGCGCGATGCGCCTCCTGCAACTGCGCACGCTCACCGGTATCCACCTGATCTTGGTCTGCCACCGCCCCCACCTGCCCACCGTCCTGCACCAAGCCCTGCAAGCGGCCGACCACATCATCACTACCGACTTTCAGACCGCCCGCCGCCACTACTACGGCGCGACCGCCCCCGTGCCCCTGCCTGCAGACCAACCGGCCCGGCCAAGCAGCCGATGGCTCACCCTGCCTGCACTCGACCGCCTCGTCTCCTACGACAGTCCCAGCCCCTGTGCCGCCCCGTGCACGCCGCCGCCGATCGTCTGGCGGCACCGCCCACAGCCCACACCTCTCACCCCGTACGCTGCCCAGCAAGTCGCTCATCGGCTTCATGGGGTGACCGCGCACCCTCGCCTGGCCGCGACCGTTGCCGCTGCACTGATCACCGGTGCGTCCCTCCAGCAACTTGCTACCGCACGCCCTCGCGACTACGACGACGCTGCGGCCACACTCGCCCTGCACGACCGCGCCCGCTACACCGACGGCTGCGCCGCCTACCCCGTACCGCCCTGGGCGGGTGTCTTCCTGCGGGCCGCGGCCTGCTTCGCCCGGCTCGTATCCGGCGAGGACCACGAATTGTTCGCCACGCCAGGAGGCCGTGCCCTCCTGCTGCGCGTGGCCGAGACGGCCAGGCTGCGCCCGTCCCAGCCGCCTGTGGCCCGCCGCCAAGGCCCGGCCGGCCGTGTTGAGTGGGATTGGCGCGAGCGGCAGGAGGCCAACAGGTACGAAGCGATGCTGGCCGTACGCGCCAGGCTTTCGCGGCGCTGAAGGCCCCCTGACGCGTCCGATCAGGGCACGCTCATCCGATTGAGAAGTCAGCGAACTCGAGGTCGCTGAAGGCGATGTGCAGGCCGTGGGCGCGGCGGCCCCCATCGCGGAAGTAGGCATGCCCCAGCGCGCGGGCGAGGATCACCATCTGCTGCTGCTCGCCCGCGCCGGCGTCCCGGGCGACGAACAACTCCCGGGCTACCTCTCCCGGCAGGTACTGGGTGATCCACCGCACCCGCGGGTCGTCCGAGGAGCCGGCCGCAGCAGCGAACCCGAATCGCGCCCTGGTGTGGAAGACGAAGCCCTCCGCTTCGGCCTGGGCGCGTCGGCGGGCTCGTATTCGGGGCTGCCACCGAGCCAGGACTGCTTCCTCGATCGCCCGGAGATGCAGCGGGCCCGGCGGGCGACGCGCTCCGGGCTTCTTTGTCACCCACCTCTGCACGGTGCGCTGTGACACCCCAAGGACTGCGGCCACCTTCTGGGTGGAATACCGATGCGTTGCCAGCAGAAACCGCAGGCGAGCCTCGGTGCTCAAGGGAACGGGCCGGGTGCGCAGCGCCTGCCCTAGCCCCTGCTCGATATGCCCCACGTCCGCCTCCCCATGCGGCCAGTCGACAGGCCGGCATCCTGCAGCCCGTGACTTCAGTCCTCCCACACCGCTCGCCCCTGCCCGCCAGTTCCAGCGTCTTCGGGACAGCACCGGCTGACGTCGGCTACGGGAGCCGGGATGGGGTGTCCCGACCCCCGGGCCGGCCTGCTGCGTCTTGCTCGGACTCCGCACCAGATGCGGGGCTGCCCGAGCGGAGAAAGGGCCTCGAAGACTGCACGCCTAGCTTCAGGACCACGGCGACCGGGGCCGTTGAAGTACCGGGTTGATGGCGCGCTGTCCCTACTGCCTTGAAAGGCGGATCAGTCGGCGTAGTAGTTGTCTGTGGTGTGGTCCTCGGCGATGGCGAGCAGGAGTGTGGGTCCGACAGGTTGCCGGTTCTGGCTGGGTTTGAAGGTGGCACCGAGCATGGCTTCGATAGTCCAGTGCGTGGATGGCAAAGCGCTGAGGGCGAGGTCGAGTGAGGCTGCGACATCCTCGTTGTGAAGGGCCTGCACAAGAGGTTCCGCCGGTCCGCTGTGTAGGACGACAGGAATGGCGGTTCCAGGCGGAGGGCCGGAGAGACAGAAGCGAGAGTCCGACAGCGTCGCGAGGCCGCTTCGCAGGACTTGTAGATCCTTGTCGCTGAGGCCGACAGGTTCCACGAGTTCCTCGAGGTAGGCAGGCAACGAGACGGTCTTCGGGTCTGGACCGTAGAAGAGAGTGACGTGACCCAGCACACGGAAATGGGCTTCCGTACCATCGGCGCCCTCAAGGGGAATGCTGCGTGTTGACATACCCTGCCAGGCGCCTATCGCCTGCACCTCAGTCTCAGGAATCGCCAGCGCGCGGTAGGCATTGAGCATGCTGGTGAGCCGTGCGTCGTGAGAGGGAACCTCCATGGCCATCTCTTCCAGCACAAGGGCGGAAGCGGCTCGGCGTGCGGCTCCGGCTGACGCAGCGGAGCTAATGCGGTCGTAGACGAGCCGACGGTAGGTGTCTGTGCTGGCGATGCGCAGGAGTGTTGTGGCGAGGCGCGGTACGTCAACGACCGGTGGGCGGTCCAGGACGCTGAGCAGCCGTTCGATGAGACCTCGTTCGAAGCGGGGCCGTTTAGCGGCGAGGTTGTCATCGAGGATATCCGCGGCGAGTGCTGGCGCGGCGGGGTAGCGGGCGTTCAGCCGGTGGGGATCGGAGTCGAGTTGTTTGAGTAGGTCGAGGATTCTCTTTTCGAAGCGTTCGGAACGTAGGAGGAGCTCGCCAGCGGCGAGCAGCCAGGTGTTGCGCCAGTGGGGGTGGTGGGCGATCAGTCGTAGCCGGGACATCACGACAGCGTCATCGCCTTCGGCGATGGCGCGCGCGGCCATCAGCTCTTGGAGGGTGCGGATGTCGAAGCCGACTCCGTTGTCCCGGGGACCAAGTAGGACGAGCCGGTGGGTGGCGGCTTCGACTAGGGCTCCGGCATGGGTTTCAGCGTCGGCGGGTGTGAATCCGCGGTCCAACAGGCGCTGCAGGGCAATGTCGTGGAGACCATGAGGGCTGATCGTTGCTTCGGCTCCGTCCGCGGTTTCGGAGGCGGCTTGGAGGATGAGCCCGACGTGCTCGTGGAGACGGTCGATTTGGGTGCGGTGCTGGGAAAGGAACCGTGCGATGGGGATGTCTTTGGCGACTTCCCGATCGAGCATCGTCCGGTAGTACATGTCGAACAGCGTGAACCTGTCAGGGGGCAGCGTAGGGAATTTCTCCACGATGAACGACATGATCGTCACCTGTAGCGGTGTCTCCATCAGGCGGATCGTCACCGGGTCGCGAGCAGCGTCTCGCATGCGTGCGGCCACCTTGATCCGCATCTCGTCATCGTCGGTGAAGCGCTTGTCGGTGATCTGCTGCGCGAAGGCTGCTGCCTCACCGGCAGGGAGTCGCTGCAACTGCAGGTGTTCGAAGCGGTCTGCGGGGAAGCGTTCGTCGTAGCCGGTGGGGCGGGTGGTGACCACGATGAGGAGATCGGCGTCGAGGTCCTCGGCACTGGTGAGCAGGTCGTCGATCTTGCTGTAGATGAGACGGCGAGCGTCAACCGAGGGAACTTCATCAAGGCCATCGAGGATCAGAGCCCACGGCCATGCTCGGAGCCACCCACGGAGCGCGCTGGGAGAGATATCCCGGTCGGTGCGTTCGGACAGCCGTGTGGAGATCCATCGCAGCAGGGAAACCTCGGCGCCGCTGGCCAGCTCCTCGGCATACTTGGCGAGGTCGATACGTGTCGGCCAGCGACGGTTGCTGGGGACTGACAGTCCGAGTCGGGCGAGAGCCGAGCGCGTGCCGTCGATGACTTCCTGGACTGAAGGCCCCGGACTGGCGCCCGTGAGTAGTGCCACCCGGTAGGCCTGCGCGATGAGTTGGCTGAGGGTGGACTTGCCCTGTCCCGGGCCGCCGACGAGCACAACGTTGGATCGCTTGATGCGGTCTGGTTGGCGCTGACGCAACACCATGTCGCCAAGCTCCAGCACACGCTGAACGGCTCGGACGGTCAGGTCGCCGTCGGGACTGCCGAGAGTTGCGGGCAGGTCAATCGCGATGTCGTCGAGCCAGAGCTTCGCCTCACCCGGACCGCCTGACTGACTCAGCCGGATCCAGCGGTCGTCCTTGATCGCATGAAGGAGCTGCTCGCGCAACGGGTCCTGCGCATCGAAGGCTCCCAGGCTGACCCAGTCGGGGGCCAGTTTCGCCAGAACGTCACCGGCCGTCAGAAGGGCGGGAAAGGCGTAGCGAACTTCCTGGTTGGCATCCAGCATCGAGCGGATCTGGTCCCCATGCCAGATCGCAAAGTCCTTGACCCGCAGGCCGCTACGGGTGGTTTCCAACTCAGTCAGCCGTTTCCTCACGGCCTGGTTCACTTTGTCAATCCCGCCAACCTTGGCAACAGCGGACAGGTCGACGTTGGTGACAAAGATCAAATAATCGGGAAGACGAGAGCGGGTGCTCGCTTGCGCAGCTCTGATCCAACCGTCGATCTCGTTCTTGATCTGCGCCTGCAACCACAGAGCGTTGTCGTGTGGCGTCTGCCCGGGTTTCACATGGAATTTGGCCTGCAGGACGGTGTACCCCGACCAGCAGTCCAAGCGGTCCGCGCCCCCGGCCGCTGTGCTGGACCAGTTGATCGTGCCTTCGAACGTTGCCTCACGGCCACCGTCGCGTCCGTCACCGAAAACCTGCACCCCCGGTCCGATGTCCCGACGAGCCAGAGCAACTACGAGCTGCTCAAAGGCGCGAGTTCCAAGGCGTGTCAGGTCATAGTCGGGCACGTGGTTCACTCTGCCAGAATCGAGGATTGCTCGTGGGTTGAGGGAGGAGCCTCGGTCCCCGGCTGAGGAGACGCGGGCCCCAACCCCTGACAGGACATGGCCAGGACCGCATTCCGATGGCCAGCAGACGTGCTCACGCCCACTGCATGCCCAGTTCCCGCAGTGCGGCGCGTTGCTCCCCAGTGAGCTTGTCGCGCCTCGCGCGGGTGTTCGATACCCACACGCCCAGCTTGACGACCACGGGCTCCGTCTCGCCGTCGACCGTGATCTGTTCGCTGTGGCCGCGTGGTACGGGCCGGTGGGCGCCTTCCCGTTCCACCCACTGTGCCAGGGCCGCAAGGCCGCGCTGGAATGCCTGCTGCGCCTTGTTCGGGCCCTTCGTCGCACCCTTGGTTGCCGGGGCCGGAGACGGTGCCTGAGCGGGCGTGATGCCCAGCCGGGACAGCCGCTCCTGTTGCTCGGTCGACAGCTGCGCCCAGGTGCCCGGCTGCTTCTGCCGCTGGAGCCACCGTCCGATGTCGTCGCCGTCCATGAGCACGCCGGGTGCGATGTCGGGCAGGTGGCCGTCGGCGTCGACGAGGTCGGCGAGGACGCGGTAGTGGCGTTGCCAGTCCAGCGGCCACGGGCAGTCCCAGTCCGGGTCGATCGCGGTGAGCTGCGCCGCACGCTGCTCCACCCGCTTCGGGTCCTTGCCCAGGCCATTCTTCGCGCCCTTCCGCCGGAGGTTGGCCATGTGCTGCCCGACCGGCACCATCGCCTCGCCCTCGCCCCACACGGCGTCCTGACGCGGGGCGAGGTGCCCCGTGGCCCGCCGGTAGGAGCGCAGCGCGGCGAGCTTGGTCTCCCAGGCTTCCTCGCCCGGCTCCCAGACCATCCCGGCCTCGGGGGCGTCCAGCAGTTCCTTGCGGTGGGGATCGAGTTCGCCGGCGCGCAGCGCCTTGCGCTGCTGGTGCACCCACCGCCCGAGGGGGAAGTCCTTGGTGACGCCGACCTCGACCTCAACGTCGTAGGGCACGGCGTAGAGGCCGGTGATCTTGTTCTCCTCCCGCCAGCGGAGCAGGGCTTGGTAGCCCTCCAGCCACACCAGGGACTCCGGCCGGTACACCCTCGTGCGCAGGAACGCCGCGATGGTGGCTGTGTCCCGGGGGGAGGAGAAGTGCAGCAGCGCCGACTCGACCGCACCATCGGTGTCGTCGTGCTCCTGGTCCTCGCCCACCTCGCCGCCGGCCCCGACGATCCGCCCGTCTTCGTCACGCCGGAGGTGCACCTTGCGCTGCCCGTGGGTGAGGGCGCGTGAGGCGAGTTGCTCGACCAGGCGCTCATCATGGGAGCGCAGGCCCTGGAGCACGGCTACAAGGGGGCGGAAGCTGGCGGAGGCGACCATGTCGGTCGGGTCCTCGCCGGGCTGGAGGAAGACGGGCACGATGATGCGGGCGACCTTGGTAGTGCCGTCGCGGTTGGGCCGGAGGGCCCGGCCGATGTTCTGCACGATCTCGACCTGGGAGCCGCGGGTGTCGGCGAAGCAGATCGCCTCCACGCCCCGCTCGCCGGTGATGTCCACGCCTTCCCCGAGCACGCGCACGGACGCCAGGAACGCGCGGTGGACCCGTCGGCCCGAGGCGTCGATGCCGTTGGCGAACTGGCGCAGCACTTCGCGCCGTTCGGATACGAGGTGGTCGCCGCACAGCCACGCCGACCACACGCGGTCCGGGGGTACGTGGCGGCCGGCCTCGAGCTCGTAGAACTCGGCGTCGATCGATGACTTCGGGAGCCGGCCCGCGGCCGCCAGGTCGTCGTCCGAGGCGTCGTTGACGTACAGCTCGGCTGCCGTCTCCGGCATCTTCTCCGCGAACGCCATGGCCTCCTCCACCTTCTGGTGGAAGGTCATGACCGTACGCAGGTTGTACGCGGCGGCGTGCTCCAGGAGCGCGGTTTGCAGGAGCGCGAGGCGCCGGCCGCGCTGCGCCTCCTCGGACTCACCTGTGACGGGTGAGGGGTCGCGGATCTCCAGGACGTCGATCTCGAACGGGGCGAGGATCTCCCGCTCGATCGCCTCGCTCAGCCCGAGTTCGGCCAGCCACGCGCCGTACGTCCCGTACGGGTCGTCGGCCATGCTTGCGATCTCCAGCTCCTGGCCATCCGCGCGCTCCTGGGGCCGGGGTGCCGCGAGGATGCGTGGGGTCGCGGTCAGATACAGCCGGAAGTCGGCGGGGATGCGGGTGTTGTCGTGGATCGCCGCCCACGGCCTGCCAAGATCACCGGCGGTTCCATGGGCTTCGTCCACGATGGCGAGCGAGAAACCGTCCATCCGCTGTCCGTACAGGCGCTCTCCGCCCGTCAGGGCTGCCTCCAGCGGCCCGCGAGTGCGTCCCTGGCCCATCGGGTCCTCGTAGTCCTCGCGGTCCACGAGAGAGGCGTACGTGGCGAACACGATGACCGGCCCGTGCCCGGCCCACAGGGCGAGCTGGATTGGGTTCGTTGTGGTGCGTACCCCCAGCTCGTTCAGCACCGGGTCGTTCTCCAGAGAGCAGACCGCGACCATGGGGGAGCGGTGCCCTACCGCCCGCCACGCCTGGGCGGTCTGCACGAGCAGGTCCAAGGTCGGTACGGTCACGAGGATCCGGCCGTCCGGGAAGCACTCCAGCGCGCTCGCGGCGGCCATGATCGTTTTGCCAGAGCCGGTCGCTGACACGATCGTGCCACGGGCACCCTGAGGGGGCACAGATGACCTTGCAGGGAATCCGGCCCACCTACGAAAGGCCGACTTCTGGTCGATCTGGTGTTTCTTGAGCGGAATTTTGCTCATCGACCATCCTTTTCACCCGTGTCGTACAGCCAGCTGTCGTGAAGCCTTTCCAGCGCGGTTTCCTCCTGGCCGTGCTTTGCCCAGATCCCTTCGAGCCAGAGCGGGGTCGTCTCGATCCTCTCGCACAGTGCAAAGCAGCCGGGCAGGTCGATCAGCACGAGCTCGCCCGCGAACATGCCGCCGGGCCCGTAGCGGCGCCACAGCCGCTCCAGCCGCGCCCGGTGTTCGTGCAGGTACGTGTCCAGCGTCTGCGGGTAGGTCTCCGGCTCCGCCAGGTGCACGGTCCGCAGGGCGATGTCCACGAGCTCCAGGGACGACTCCTGGTCCCACTGCTTGGAACTGGTGCCGGTCACGGCGGCATAGTGCTGCTCGCACACGGCGAGGACGCGCTCGATGAGCTCCGCCGGCGCCTCACTCTCCTCATTCTCCTCGCCACGAAGGGAAGGCCGGCCGACATCCGTGTGCAGATCGGGCAGGGCGCGCAGTTCGCCAGTGCGGGCGCTTGCCTCCACCAGGTCCAGGCCGTGGTCGGCGAGGTGAGCCAGGAGCAGGCGGGACAGCACCTCCCCGTCCCTGGCGTACAGCTGAGCGTGCTCCTCTCCGCTGTCGGGGGAGACGATGGCGCGAGTGAAGACGGTATCGAAGAAGAACTCGGACAGGGCGCCGACCAGCTCCGTGCGCGCAGACGCTGGCTGGTCGTCCAGCGCGGCAACAGCGGCGTCCATGACTGCAGTGAGGAACCGCCCGCGGACGCCCTGCAGTTGACGTGCCTCACTCTGCGGGCTTTCCTCGACGGCCTCCACGACGCGGTACAAGCCCTGGTCTCCGTACAGGCCACCCGGCTTCTCTTTAGCCCGGCGCACCTTTGCCACAGCCTCCTCAACGGACCGCGCGTAGGTGTAGTTCGTCACCACCGAAGCTCCGGGGTGCGCCGGGTCGGTCCGCTGCGCCACGATCCGATAGCGGATCAGCCCGGACTCAGACTCCACCGCCCCACCGCTCGCACCCTCCTGACGGTCCCGCAGCGCCTGGCGCCAGCGGTCCGCCTGCGCGTCGTTCTCGGGGGAATAGGCGTCCCACGCCGTGCCGCCCATCAAGTTCCAGATGCGCCTCAGTTCGTTCCGCCGAACAGCAGCCAGCCGCTCCTCCGCACTGAGCGGCCTTGGCTGATCCTCGCGGCTTTCTAGGCCATCCGAATCCACCAGCCGCTCGTGGATCTGCTCCGCCGTTAATCCAGTAACCTCACGCTGGATTTCCTCCCGCGCATTGAGGCGCATTTCGACGCTCAACGAATTCAAGTCTCCTCCTCCTTCATGACCCAGGCCCATGCGATTGGGGGGTGTCCCATGTTTCCGCCAACGGTACATGCTGCATCAATCTGATGCAGCCACTATCCTGGAACCCGACACGAACGAGTGACCGCCCCCTCTTGCAGTCAGCCAGGCCCGCGGCAGCGGGCCCAACGGTTCTGGAGGCGCAGCCGGAAGGACCGTCAGGCGAGGGAGCGCAGCGGACTCGCCCAACCAGGCTGGAGCGAAGCGGAGGCCTGACAGCGGGGCGAAGCCCCGCCAGTCCGGGAGCGAAGCGGACGGACTGTCAACCTCGGTGCGCAGCACCGAGGTTGTGCGGGTGGCGCAGCCACCCGCCAGCGCTCCCGCGGAGCGGGAGCGCAACACCCGTGCGCAGCACGGGTGTTCGCTTGCACATCGCGCAGCGATGTGGTACCCGCTCCGCGGG
>NZ_JBIARC010000117.1:0-13699 GCF_042889625.1 Streptomyces sp. NPDC002573
TGCATCGCGAACTTCAGCGCGCAGTAGCCGCCCGTGGAGTCACCGATGACGCCCCAGCCGAAGGGGCTCACGCCCACCCTCCTGTAGTGGGACCGGACGGCGTCGGGGAGGTCCTTGGTGAAGAACGTCTCGACCTGCGGCCCGCCCGGCACGTCCACGCACTCCGTGTCCCGTGGCGGCACCACGGTCGGCCGCAGCATCACCAGGATCATCGGCTGCATCTTGCCCTGCTTGGACAGCTCGTGCGCCGTCCGCGGGTATTTCAGCCCCTTGATGAGCGCCGCGGCCGTACCCGGGTAGCCGGTGAGGACGACGCCCACCGGGAACGAGCGCGTGCGGAACGCCGGCTGGAAGTACTCCGGCGGCAGGTAGACGTACGCGGGCGCGGCGATATGGGTCTTCGGTCCGAATATGGTGACCCTCTGAATCTGGCCGCCGATCTGCGGCCGCGCGCCACCCGAGACGTTCACCGTCTGCGTGCCGAGCACCTGGAGGGGGCCGCCGCTCGATCCCGCGGCACCGTCGTCGACGACCTCGCCCTGCCCGTTCTCCTCACCGAGCAGATCGGACCAACTGGCGTAGAACCCGAAGGTCTGGTTGGCGGCCAGTCCGAGCGCCGCGATAACGGTGAGCTGGGTGGCGAACAGCAGGCCGACCCGTCCGCCGACGGCCTGCCAGTTGCGCCGCGCCAGCGTCGGCCAGTACCAGACCGTGCCTACGAACAGCAGCACGGCCAGCACCAGCGCCAGCACCAGCACTTTGTTGCTTGTGAGACCCATGGGCTCTTTCCCTAGACTGCGCTTTCCGTCCCCTGGAGCGCACTCACGCCTTCGCGCGGGCTTGCCCCGGACTTTCCTTCGGTTTTGAACCGACTTTGTGATCGGGGAGTGAACCTCACTCCCCAGGACACCGCCCTCGAGGTGCAATGCGGCCGGATGCCCGGACAGGCGCCGGACCCAAGGCCACTCGCAGAACTACGAGATGCGATGTCCGTCAGGACAGATGAGAAAAAGCCGGGTCAGGTTCCAGAACAATCTGTGGTGCGGCGCACATTTCGCGCGCACCGCACATGGCCGAGGTCCTGCCGGTCCACCCTCAACCGAGACCTGAAGGGATTGCCTAAAGAGGCTTACCAAAAGCTGAAAAAGCGCCCTCTACCCTTAACAAGTCTTACTGAAGATTTGGCCTGCCTGGGTCTCGCGAAAATATCCAGGAGGTATTCCCGCAATGGCCTGCGGCGTCAGGCTCGACCAGCGGTCAGCAGAGCCACCGGTCGAGGAGCGCCGGCCAGAGGAACCCCGTGTAACCCTCGAAGGCGGCCGGGTCGATCTCGCTCAGGAGTTCCGAGACCGGCGGTGGAGTCGGCGAAGCAGGCCACGCCATCCGGAGTGACGTAGTAGACCGCTCCGGTCTCCGGCTCAACGCCGAACGACGACTCGTAGGCGACGTCGGGGCGGGCCGCGCGTACAGCCCGACGGTCCGCCCCGCGTGGTTCGTCCGCTCCCGGCGGCCGGGCCCGCCCGGCGCCAGGGCGCGCAGGGCGGGCGTGGCGGCGCGGGTGACGGGCGCGGCGCGGACGAACGAGACGGTCCGGCGAGAGCACATGATCATCCCGTCGCCCTGCGGGAGCCGGCCCGACGCTTCCGGCTAGCCGTCCGCCCGCGCCGTCGCCAGCAGTTCCTCCGCGTGCGCCCGGGCGGTCTCCGAGTCCTCCTGGCCCGCCAGCATCCGGGACAGCTCGCGGACGCGGTCCTCGCCCTCCAGCACCTTCACGCCCGACCGCGTCACCGATCCGTCGTTCGTCTTCTCCACCAGCAGCTGCCGGTCGGCGAACGCCGCGACCTGCGGCAGATGGGTGACGACCACGACCTGCGCGGTCTTCGCGAGCCGGGCCAGTCGCCGCCCGATCTCGACCGCCGCCTTGCCGCCGACGCCCGCGTCGACCTCGTCGAAGAGGTAGGTGGGCACGGGGTCCGTCCCCGCGAACACGACCTCGACCGCGAGCATCACCCGGGACAGCTCACCGCCCGAGGCGCCCTTGGCGATGGGCCGCGGCGGCGCGCCCGGGTGGGGCGCGAGCAGCAGCTCGACCTCGTCGACGCCCGACGGCCCGTACGCGACCGTACGCCCGCCGACCTCGACGCCGTCCGGGTCGTCCGTCTGGCGGAGCTCGAACGACACGCGCGCGTGCGGCATGGCGAGCGAGGCCAGCTCGGCGGTGACGGCGGCGGCGAACCGCTCGGCGGCCTCCGTCCGCGCGTCGGTCAGCGCCTGGGCGAGCGCGCCCAGTTCGGTGCGCAGCCCGTCCCGTTCGGCGGTCAGCTCCTCGATCCGGTCGTCGTCGCCGTCGAGTTCGGTCAGTCGCGCGGCGCTCTGCTCGGCCCAGGCGAGCACGGCGCCCACGTCCTGGCCGTACTTCCGGGTCAGCGCGGTGAGCGCGGCCCGCCGCTCCTCCACGGCCGCCAGCCGCAGCGGATCGGCGTCGAGGTCGTCGGCGTACCCGGCCAGCTCCCCCGCCACATCGCCCAGCAGGATCCCGATCTCCCCGATCCGGTCGGCGAGCCCCGCCAGCGCCGGATCGTGCGACCGCACCGCCTCCAGGGCCCGGTGCGCGCCCGCCACCAGCGTGGCCGCGTCGACGCCCTCGGGGTCCTCGGGATTGCCCGCGAGGGCCGCGTGCGCGGCGGTCGCCGCCGAGGCGAGCGCCTCCGCGTGCCCGAGCCGCTCGGCCTCCTCGGCCAGCTCCACGTCCTCGCCGGCCCGCGGCTCCACGGCCGCGATCTCGTCGAGCCCGAAGCGCAGCATGTCGGCTTCCTGGGCCCGCTCCCGGGCCCGCGTGGTGATCTCCTCCAGCTCGGCGGAGACCGCCCGCAGCCGCCGGTAGGCCTCGCCGTACTTGGCGAGCGGCGTGGCGACGGCGTCACCGGCGTACCGGTCGAGCGCCTGCCGCTGCCGGGACAGCTTCAGCAGGCCCTGCTGGTCGGTCTGCCCGTGCACGGCGATCAGTTCGTCGGCCAGTTCCGCCAGTACCCCGACGGGCACGGAGCGGCCGCCGAGGTGGGCCCGCGAGCGTCCCTCGGCGGACACGGTACGGCTGATCAGCAGCGCCCCGTCGTCCAGCTCGGCCCCGGCCTCTTCGGCGCGCACGGCGGCGGAGGCGCCCGGGGGCAGAGTGATCCGTCCCTCGACGACCGCGTTCTTCGCGCCGATCCGCACGAGCGCCGGGTCCGCGCGCCCGCCGAGCAGCAGACCGAGGCTGGTGACGACCATGGTCTTGCCCGCACCCGTCTCACCGGTCACGGCGGTGAAGCCGGGTGACAGCTCGACGACCGCGTCATCGATGACTCCGAGCGACCGTATCCGCATCTCCTCCAACACGGAGAAGACCATACGAGGTCGGGCTGGGGATGTGCGAGCGGCCCTGTCACCCCGGAGGGGGACACTCGCTCGCGCATACCCGGCCCGTACCCTTCAGTGGGGCTAGTGAGGCGCTCCCCGCCACCCGGACACGGGCAGGGCGAACTTCGCCACGAGCCGGTCGGTGAAGGAGGCGTGGTGCAGCCGGGCGAGCCGTACCGGGACCGCTCCCCGCCGCACCTCGACCCGCGCGCCCTGGGGCAGCTCCACGGTGCGCCGTCCGTCGCACCACAGCACCCCGTGCGGGGTGTCCGGCTGCACCTCCACGGCGAGCACGGAGTTGGGCGAGGTCACCAGCGGCTTGGCGAACAGCGCGTGCGCGCTGATCGGCACCATGAGCAGGGCCTCCACCTCGGGCCACACCACGGGCCCGCCAGCGGAGAAGGCGTACGCGGTGGATCCGGTCGGGGTGGCGCACACGATGCCGTCGCAGCCGAACCCGGTCACGGGCCGGCCGTCGATCTCCAGGACGACCTCCAGGAGCTTCTCGGCGGAGACCTTCTGCACGGCCGCCTCGTTGAGCGCCCAGTCGGTGTGCACGATGTCGCCGTTCTTGTGCACGACGACGTCGACGGTCATGCGCTCCTCGACCTCGTACGCCTTCATCACCACGCGGTCGACGACCCGGTCGAGGTCGTCGCGCTCGGCCTCGGCGAGGAAGCCGACCCGGCCCAGGTTGATGCCGAGCATCGGCACCCCGGAGGCGCGGGCGAACTCGGCGCCGCGCAGCAGGGTTCCGTCACCGCCGAGCACGATGAGCAGTTCGCACCCGTCGAGGCATTGCGGAGTGGCCTCCTTGACCAGCTCCACCTCCTCCGGCAGCGGCAGGTCGGCCGCCTCCGCCTCCAGGACCCGTACGCCGATCCCGCACCGCACGAGACCCTTGACCACCAGCTCGGCGCTGCGAATGGCCGCAGGCCGCCCGGTGTGGGCGAGCAGGAAAACAGTACGAGCTGAGTTCTGTGTCAACGCGGCCCCTCCGCCACTGCACGGTCAACATCGGCCGGGTCCAGAGCGGGTGCCCCGGCTCGCAGCCACAGAAAGTACTCGACGTTGCCCGAGGGTCCGGGCAGGGGACTGGCCGTCACGCCCTTCACGCCGAGCCCCAGCTCCCCGGCCCGCTCGGCCACCCCGCGCACGGCCCCGGCGCGCAGCTCGGGGCTGCGCACCACACCGCCGCTGCCGAGCCGTTCCTTCCCCACCTCGAACTGAGGCTTGACCATCATCACCAGGTCGGCATCCGGCTTCGTGCACCGCACCAGGGCGGGCAGCACCAGTCCGAGCGGGATGAAGGACAGATCCCCCACGACAAGATCCACAGGTTCCCCATCGATCGCTTCGAGCGTCAACTCCCGTACGTTCGTACGGTCTTTGACGGTGACGCGTTCATCGCTCTGGAGCGACCAGGCCAATTGTCCGTACCCGACGTCGACGGCGACGACCTGGGCGGCACCCGCGCGCAGCAGGACGTCGGTGAAGCCTCCGGTGGACGCGCCGGCGTCCAGCGCGCGCCGTCCCTCGACCGTCAGACCCTCGGGCATGAAGGCCTTCAGCGCGCCCGCCAGCTTGTGGCCGCCCCGGGACACGTACTCGGGGTCGCTGTCGTCCTGCACGACGACGATGGCGGCCGCGGTCTCCACCTGGGTGGCGGGCTTGGTCGCGACGGTCTTGCCGACGGTGACCCGGCCCGCGGCGATCAGCTGGCTCGCGTGCTCGCGCGAGCGCGCGAGCTTCCGGCGGACCAGCTCCGCGTCCAGACGGCGGCGTGCCACTCCTGCCACGTTCGGTTCAGCTCCTGCTCTCGTACGGTCGTCTGACTGGTGTGACCCGAAGGGTCTCATCGAGGGGCGGTGGTCGGGTGACGGGCGGGAGCCGGGGGTCCCGGGCGCGCGTCGAGTGCGGTGAGCACGTCACGCAGCCCCTGGTGTACATCCTCGTACACCTCGACATGGCCGTCCGTGGCGAGGTGGTCGGCGTCGGCCAGCCGCTCCAGCCGGGCGTCGACCTCGGCGTTGCCGGTGGGGGTCCGGTCCACGTGCAGCGGGGCCGGGGCGGCCGGGTCGTCCTCGGGTTCGGCCGCAGGTTCCACCGGGGCTTCGGTCGCGGGGTCGGCCTGCGCCGCTGCCGCCTCCGCCGCGGTCACAGAGTCGCTCATGCCCCGACGCTACCTCGTGGCGCTGAGGTACCGTCGCTCACGATGGCCACCATTGAGGAGTGCCGCAGGGCACTCGAAAAGTTTTCGGACAACCTGGCGGGCGCCGACGGGGACGTGCGCGCGGCCGCGGCCCTGGACCGCTCGCTCAGCTGCCGTATCACCGACCTGGACGTCACCTTCGTCGGCCGCCTCCAGGACGGCCGGATCCGGGTGCACGACACGCTCCAGGGACCGCCGCCCGACAAGGCACAGATCAGGCTCGCGATGACCGGCGACGACCTGGTGGAGATGGTCGACGGCCAACTGCACTTCGCGAAGGCGTGGGCCTCGGGCCGGGTGAAGCTGGAGGCCGCCCTGCTGGACCTGCTGCGCCTCAGAAAGCTCCTCTAGCCACCCCGGGGCCCCGTGGTGGCTCCCGGGCCCCCGTGGCGGCTCAGGCGGCCTCCTCGGCCGCGACACGCGCACGTGCCCGGCGGGCCGCCGGGACCACCAGCGGAGTGCCGGTCTCCGGGTCGTCGATGACCTGGCAGCGCAGCCCGAAGACCTTCTCGACCAGCTCCGCCGTGACGATGTCGTTCGGCGCTCCCTCGGCGACGACCTCGCCGTCGCGCAGGGCGATGAGATGGGTGGCGTACCGCGCCGCGTGGTTGAGGTCGTGCAGCACCGCGACCAGCGTCCGCCCCTGCGTCTCGTGCAGTTCGGCACACAGGTCGAGTACGTCGATCTGGTGCTGGATGTCGAGATAGGTGGTCGGCTCGTCGAGCAGCAGCAGCGGGGTCTGCTGGGCGAGCGCCATGGCGATCCACACCCGCTGCCGCTGGCCCCCGGAGAGTTCGTCGACATAGCGGTCGGCGAGTTCGGCGACCCCGGTCTGCGTCATCGACTCCCGGACGACCCGCTCGTCCTCCCCGGACCACTGGCGCAGGATCCCCTGGTGCGGATAGCGCCCGCGGGCCACCAGGTCGCCGACGGTGATCCCGTCCGGCGCGATCGAGGACTGCGGCAGCAGGCCCAGGGTCCGTGCGACCTTCTTCGCCGGCATCGACTGGATGACCTGGCCGTCCAGCAGCACCTGTCCCTGGGACGGCTTGAGCATCCGGGACAGCGCCCTCAGCAGGGTGGACTTGCCGCAGGCGTTGGGCCCGACGATCACGGAGAAGGAGTTGTCGGGGATCTCCACGGACAACCGCTCGGCGATCACGCGCCGGTCGTAGGCCAGGGTGACGTCGGCGGCGGAGAGGCGGTTCACGGTGCTCCTTGTGTCGTTCGTCTCGGGTCCGTCCAGGGCGCTCGGGGCACTCATACGCGGCCCGCCCGGCGCTCGGTGACCAGCAGCCACAGCAGATAGAGGCCGCCCAGGACCCCGGTGACCACACCCACGGGCAGCTGGTCGGCGCCGAAGGCCCGCTGCGCGGTCCAGTCCGCGACGATCAGCAGGGTGGCGCCCATGACCATGGAGGCCACGAGGTTCGGCCCGGGTGAGCGGGTCAGCCGGCGGGCGAGCTGCGGCGCGGTGAGCGCCACGAAGCCGACCGGGCCCGCGGCGGCGGTGGCTCCCGCGGTGAGCAGCACGGCGGACACCATCAGCAGCACCCGTACGCGCTGGACGCGCACCCCGAGGGCATACGCCACGTCGTCGCCCATCTCCGTCATCCGCAGCCCCCGCGACTGGCCGAGGACGAGCGGTACGAGGACCGCGCACAGCGCGAGCAGCGGCCACACCTGGTCCCAGTCGCGCCCGTTGAGGGAGCCGGTCATCCAGACGACCGCGCGGGCCGCGTCGACGAGGTCGGCCTTGGTGAGCAGATAGCCGTTGACCGCGGTGACGACGGCGCTGACGCCGATGCCGACCAGGACCAGCCGGTAGCCGTGCACGCCCTGCTTCCAGGCCAGCAGATAGATGGCGAACCCGGTGGCGAGTCCGCCGACGAGCGCGCCGAGGGCGACCTGGGTGACGCTGCCGGAGAACAGCACGATCACCACGAGTGCCCCGGCCGTCGAGCCCTGCCCGAGGCCCAGCACGTCCGGACTGCCCAGCGGATTGCGGGAGATGGACTGGAACAGGGCGCCGCCGAGCCCCAGTGAGGCACCGACCAGCAGGCCGACGAGCACCCGGGGCAGCCTGAGTTGGGTGACGATGAACTCCTGGCCCGGGTTGCCGCCCCCGAACAGCGTTCTGATGACGTCGCCGGCCGGGATCGAGAAGTCGCCGGTGCCGATCAGCAGGACGCTCGCGGTGAGCGTGGCGGCCAGCAGCAGAAGGACGACGGTGAACGCCCGGAGGTCCAGGCGTGCGGAGAGCCCGCCCGGGGTGCGCAGGGTACGGGTGGTCTTCACAGCTGTGCCGTCCTGCGTCGTCGTACGAGGAAGATGAAGACCGGGCCGCCGATGATCGCGGTCACGATGCCGACCTGGAGCTCGGCGGGCCGGGCGACGACACGGCCGATGACGTCGGAGCCGAGCAGCAGCACGGGCGACAGGACGGTCGCGTACGGCAGGATCCAGCGCAGGTCGGGGCCGGTGAAGGACCGTACGGCGTGCGGGACCATCAGCCCGACGAACACGATCGGGCCGCAGGCCGCGGTCGCCGCACCGCACAGCACGGTGGCGGCGGCCATGGCGAGGGCACGGGTGCGGTTGAGGCCGGCGCCGAGGGCGCGGGCGGTGTCGTCGCCCATCGCCACGGCGTTCAGCGGACGGGCGAGGCCCAGCGCGAGGGCCGTGCCGGCCACGAGGAAGGGCAGGACCTGCCGGATCGTCGAGTCGGTGGCCGAGGCCAGCGAACCGACCGTCCAGAAGCGCATCTTGCCGAGCGCCGCATCGTCCGTGATCATCACGGCCTGGAGATAGCCGTAGAGCGCCGCGCTGATCGCGGTCCCGGCGAGCGCGAGCCGCACCGGGGTGGCGCCCCGGCTGCCGCCGAGGAACCACACCAGGGCCCCGACGGCGGCCGCGCCGAAGAAGGCGAACCAGACATAGCCGCTCAGGCTCGTGACGCCGAAGTAGGTGATGGCGGTGACCACCGCGGCGGACGCGCCCGCGTTGATGCCGAGCAGCCCCGGGTCGGCCAGCGGATTGCGGGTGAGCGCCTGGAGGACGGCACCGGACAGGCCGAGCGCGGCGCCGGCGAGCAGTCCGAGCACCGTCCGCGACAGCCGGTCGCCGACGACCACGTCGGCATAGGTGCCCGAGTCATGGAACAGACCGTGCCAGACCTGCTGCGGCGAGAGCCCCTTCGCCCCGACCGCGATGCTCGCCAGCACGACGAGCGCCAGGATCACCAGCGAGAGCAGGAGCCCAAAGGACCGTATCGCCCGGCGGGTTGGGGGCGCGGGGGCGGTCTCCTCGCGCGGTTCGGGAGGACTGTCGACCAACACGAAGTTAGGTTAGCCTACCCTCGCTAATCGCTGGAGGGCCACCCTCCCGGCTCACAGGCCCAGTCGCGCCAGCGCCTTCCCCCCGTCCAGCTCGCAGACGCCGTCGCCGGCCACCGTCCAGGCCGCCGCGCACAGCGCCCGCAGACCGTCCAGGGCCTCGCCCTCGCCCGTCAGCTCCAGCTGTTCCCGACCCGCCGTCGCCGTCCAGCCGCCACAGCGGAAACCGTCGCCCGTGGCCTCCACGTCCGGCTGACCGGTCAGCAACCCCCGCAGATCCGCGTCGACGTACGTCGGCCGGTGGTGCGCGGGAGCGGCGAGCAGCTGGGCGCCGTCGGTCACCCCGGTCAGCACGAGCAGCGAGTCCACCTCGCCGTTGAACGCGCCCTCGATGTCCGTGTCGAGCCGGTCCCCGACCACCAGCGGCCGCCGGGCACCGGTCCGCAGGATCGTCTCCCGGTGCATCGGAGGCAGCGGCTTGCCCGCCACCTGCGGTTCGGCACCGGTCGCGATCCTGACGACCTCCACGGCCGCCCCGTTGCCCGGTGCGATGCCGCGCGCGCTCGGGATCGTGAGATCGGTGTTGGACGCGAACCAGGGCACCCCGCGCGCGATGGCGTAGCACGCCTCGGCGAACCGCCCCCAGGCCATCTCGGGCCCGCCGTAACCCTGCACCACGGCGACCGGATCGTCGTCGGCCGACTCCACGGGCTCGAGACCGCGCTCCCGCAGCGCGACGCGCAGCCCGTCACCGCCGATCACCAGGACCCGCGACCCGCCGGGCACCTGCTCACTGATCAGCCGGGCGACCGCCTGCGCCGAGGTGACCACATCCGCCGCCTCGGCCGGTATCCCCAGCTCGGTGAGGTGCGCGGCCACCGCGTCCGGCGTGCGCAGCGCGTTGTTCGTCACGTACGCCAGATGCATGCCGCCCGATCGAGCGGTCCCGAGCGACTCCACGGCGTGCACGATCGCCCGGCCGCCCGCGTACACCACCCCGTCCAGGTCGAGCAGCGCCGTGTCGTACGCCTCGCTCAGGGGGCGCGCACTGCCCTCGGGCCGCGTCCTGACGGTCTGGCTCATTGCACATCGCTCCTCGTTCGCTCGTTTCCCCGATCATCCCCCACGGCACTGACACACTTACGATGCATCAATGAACACTGCAGGTCCCCGGGACGTACCAGCGGGCAAGGGCCTTGAACTGACCCCTTTCCGGGGCCTGCGCTACGACCCCGATCGGGTCGGCAGCCTCGCCGCGGTCACCTCCCCGCCGTACGACGTCGTCGTACGCCCGGACGGGCTGCTGCACCTCGAATCGGCGGATCCGCACAACATCGTCCGTCTGATCCTGCCCCAGGCGGCCACCCCGGCGGCACGCAACAAGCAGGCGGCCAACACCCTGCGCCGCTGGCTCGACGAGGGCGTCCTCAGGGCCGACACCGAGCCCGGTCTCTACATCTACGAGCAGCGCGGCAACGGTCTGCTCCAGCGCGGTGTGATTGGCGCGCTGCGTGTGTCGCAGCCCTCGGACGGTGTGGTCCTCCCTCATGAGGACGTGATGCCGCATGTGATCGCCGACCGTGCGGCCCTGATGCGCGCGACCTCGGCCAACCTCGAACCCTTGCTGCTGACCTACCGGGGCAGCGGAGCCGCGACCGGCGCGGGGGCGGTCATCGAACGCACCGCCGAACGTTCGCCGCTCCTTCGCACCACCACGGAGGACGGATTCAGCCATCGTCTGTGGGCGGTCACGGATCCGGCCGAGGTCGCCGAGATCCAGTCGGAGCTGGCCCAGCACCAGGCCCTCATCGCCGACGGCCACCATCGCTGGGCGACATATCTGCGTCTACGCGCGGAGCACGGGTCCCCCAGCCCCTGGGACTACGGTCTGGTCCTCCTGGTGGACACCGCCCGCTACCCCCTGCGGGTGCGCGCGATCCACCGTCTCCTGCACCGCCTCCCGGTGGCCGACGCGCTGTCCGCCCTCACCGACCTGTTCCGCGTCCGCGACCTGGCCGTCCCCCTGCCCGAGGCCCTGGACGCGCTGGCCGAGGCGGCCGGCCACGGCAACGCCTATCTGCTGGCGGGCGACGGCGCCTTCCATCTCGTGGACCGGCCGTCCCCGGAACTGCTGGCCCGTACGGTGCCCGGGGACCCACCGGAGGCCTGGCGCACCCTGGACGCGACCGTCCTGCACCGGACGCTGCTGGAACACCTGTGGCGCATCCCCGAGGACTCGCCGGAGCACATCGCCTACATCCATGACACGGCCGCCACGGTCGAGAAGGCCGAGCGCATCGGCGGCACGGCCGTACTGATGCATCCGGTCCGCGAGGAGGTCGTACGCGAGCTGGCCCGCCAGGGCGTCACGATGCCCCGCAAGTCGACGTCGTTCGGTCCGAAGCCGGCGTCGGGGCTGGTCCTGCGGATCCTGACCCTGACCTCCTGAGGCGCCCCGGACACAGGAAGGGGCGGGATCCCTGTCGGATCCCGCCCCTTTCGGTGTGCGAGGGTCAGTCCCGGTCGCCGGCGCGGCGCTCGGTGCCGTCCTCGTCGTCCTCGTCGTCCGCAGGGTCTTCGACGTCCGCGGTCGGCGACTCGGAGGAGGACCCGTCGCCGTCGTCCTCGCCGAGGCCGGCCTCGTTCTTCCCCTCGTCGTCCGCCGTCTCGTCGAGCGCGTCGACGAACTCCACGCCGTCCAGTTCGGCGAGCCGGTCGGAGGCGTCCGTGCTGCCGTCCTTGTCGGACTCGACGGCCTTGGCGAACCAGTCACGCGCCTCGCTCTCCCGCCCGGCGGCGAGGAGGGCGTCGGCGTACGCGTACCGCAGTCGTGCGGTCCACGGCTGCACGGAGTTGGAAGCCAGCTCCGGGCTCTGCAGGGTCACGATGGCGGCGTCGAGCTGACCCATGTCACGGCGTGCACCGGCGGCGACGAGCCGCATCTCGACCTGACCGGCCTTGTCGAGCTTGTGCACCTCGGGCGCACCGGCCATGTCCAGCGCCTTCTCGGGCCGGCCGAGGCCGCGCTCGCAGTCCGCCATGAGGGGCCACAGATCGATGTTCCCGGTCATCCGCCGGGCCGCCCGGAACTCGGCGAGCGCCTCGCCGTACTTCTGGTTGGCGTACGCGGCGAAACCGCCGGCCTCGCGCACGGCGGCGACACGGGACGCGAGCCGCAGCGCGACCTTCGAGTAGGCGTACGCGCCCTCGGGGTCCTCGTCGATGAGCCTGGCCACCATCACCAGGTTCCTGGCGACGTCCTCCGCGAGGGTCTTGGGCAGGCTCTGCAGCTCCTGCCGTACGTCCTTGTCGATCTCGTCGCCCGTGACGTCCTCGGGGATCGGCAGCCGCTTGATCGGCTCCCGGTCACGATCACGCTCGTCACGGAACCGGCCGCCGCCGCGACGGTCGTCCCGCCGGTCGTCACGACGGTCATCGCGCCGGTCGTCACGGCCTCGGAAGCCACCGGGACGGCCGCCGCGGTCGTCGCGACGGGGGCCGCGCGCACCGCGGTCGTCACGGCGGGGGTAGCCGCCGCGCTCGTCGCGGCGCTCATCGCGGCGATCGTCACGCCTGTCGTCACGGCGGTCGTCGCGCCGGAAACCACCCCGGTCGCCACGCTCGCCGCCACGGGGGGCATCGCGCCGGTCGTCCCGGCGGGGGTAGCCGCCGCGGTCGTCACGGCGCTCGTCGCGCCGGTCGTCACGACGGTCATCGCGGCGGAAGCCACCCCGGTCGCCACGGTCCTCACCGCGACGATCGTCACGCCGGTCGTCCCGGCGACCGAAGCCGCCGCGCTGGTCGTCCCGGCGGAAACCGCGGTCACGGTCGTCACGGCGGAACCCGCCGCGGTCGTCGTCGCGGCGGAAGCCGGGACGGTCGCCGCCGTCACGACGGAACCCCCCACGGTCGTCGTCACGACGCTCGTGGCCGCGACGGTCGTCAACGCGACGGCCGTAGCCACCACGGTCGTCATCCCGACGCTCGTGGCCGCGACTGTCGTCGTCACGGCGGCCGTAGCCACCGCGGTCCTCATCGCGGCGGAAGCCGGGACGGTCGCCGCCATCACGACGGAACCCACCACGGTCGTCATCCCGACGGAATCCGGGGCGGTCGCCGTCCCGACGGAATCCGGGGCGGTCGCGGTCGTCACGGCGCGGGCCGGCCGACCGGTCGTCGCGGCGGAAGGAGGGGCGTCCACCGTGGTCGCGGTCCCGGTCATCACGACGGAAGCCACCACGGTCGTCACGACGGTCATCGCGGCGGTCATCACGACGGAAACCGCCACGGTCGTCACGACGGTCATCGCGCCGGTCGTCCCGGCGCTCGTCGCGCCGGAAACCGCCACGGTCATCACGGCGGTCGTCGTCACGACGGTCATCGCGCCGGTCGTCGCGGCGGCCATAGCCACTGCGATCGCCGTAGCCACCACGGTCGTCACTGCGGCGCGGACCCCCGCGGTAACCGCCGCGGTCACCACTGTCCCGGCGGCGTTGGTCGCGCTCAGGACGCTCGTCGGGAGAGTTGGTGGACATGGGTGACTCCTGTCTTCGGTACCGCAAAGCCATTCTCGCGCAGCCGGGTACCCGGCGCGCATCGGAAAAACAAATAAGGACCCTTGGTCCCAGCGAGTCGCTGGGACCAAGGGTCCTCCAAAGATTGTTCGGCGGCGTCCTACTCTCCCACAGGGTCCCCCCTGCAGTACCATCGGCGCTGTAAGGCTTAGCTTCCGGGTTCGAAATGTAACCGGGCG
>NZ_JBIARC010000118.1:0-13436 GCF_042889625.1 Streptomyces sp. NPDC002573
AGCGCGTTGCAGCATCCGCCTGAAGTGCTCGTTCTTGGTCGCGAAACAGATCTCGTCGTCAATGCCGGCGGCCCGACAGCGGTCCCGGTCATCGGTCCAGGAGGCCGGGAGGTAGAGCTCGCGGTCGATCAGGGCACGTCCCCGGGCCGAGGCGTAGGCCAGGAAGGTTCCGATCTGGCAGTTTTCCGTGCGGCCCGCAGTACCCGAGTATTGGCGCTGGACGCCGGCGGATTTGGTGCCTTTCTTCAGAAAGCCGGTGTCATCGGCGATCAGGACCGCGTCCTTGGCGCCGATGGTCTCCACGACGAAGTCACGGACGTCATCACGGACTGCGTTCTCGTCCCAGTCGGAGAGGTTGAGTAGGCGCTGGACACCGTCCGGGCGGAGCTGGCCGACCTGCTCGGCCAGCGTCCAGCCGTTCTTCTTCTCCAGAGGTGCGACCAGCCCCTGAAGGTAGTCCAGTGCACGCTCACGCGGCTCGGACCTGCCAAAACGGTGGGCGAACCGGGCATGCAGCCCGGCTATCCCCTCGGACCACGACTCAACCTGCTCGACCGTCAACACATCAGCACACAGTCACATCAACGACAGACGCCGTTGATCGTCACCCCAGATGCGGTTGCAGTATTAGATCGCGGACGGAGCGAAAGTGATCCGCTCTGTGAGCCTGGTAGTCCGGCAGATCTCCACCGTGGACGCCTCGGTGGCGTCCTCCGCCAGCCAGGTGCGTCCCGTGCGGCCGTCCGCACCCTCACTGGTGATGACCTCCACCAGGTCGCCGGGCATGGCGACCGGCGCCCCGACCGGGGTCACCAGCCGGTACCAGGCCGCGCCCTCCGACAGCCAGTCGAAGCCCACGATTTGAGCGACCACGATCTGCCCGTGCGAGGACAGCACCGCGCCCGGGCCCTTGTACACGACACTCGTCGGCGTCTCCCCGGGCTCCCCCGTCTCCGGATCGAGGGCAGGCTGGGCGGCAGTGCGGGAGACCCGCACCGTGTCCGTCATCAACGCCTCAAGGTCGTTGCGGGCCTGCGAAATGTCCACCACTGCTCATGCTCCCGTCGTCTGCGTGGACTCGTCCATCCACGTGGTGCGGACCACCGCCAGGGTGTTGGCGTCGGAGATGTCCAAGACCCGCCACACCCGGTTGAGGAGCCCCTGATCCTGGGTCGCTGCGATCACCCGCACACTGTCCTCGCGGGACGCCAGCGGGGCCTGCAGCGGCGTCAGCAGCTTGTACCGGTCACGGGGGTCATCCGGGGCAGGCTGCCCCGCCACCGACACCGCCAGGCCCGGCCCGCCAGCCGCGAACACGGCACCCAGACCCTCGTACACGACGATGTCCGGACCCGGCACGTACACGCCCGTGTCCGGATCCAGCACCTCCGGACCGGGCCGGAAGATCTGAACGGTGTCCACCATGATCCGCGCGAGGATCGGGACGGCAGCGGCCAGCGAAATGGGACTACTCATGCGTTCGAGCGTAGGCGCCCGTGCGGACAGCTCCCCCGGCCAGCAGGCGGGGATGAGGTTACGACAGGGGCGGCAGGACCTCGTATGTGAATGCCACAAGAGCGTCGTAGCTGGCAGCGCCGTAGCGGTGGTAGTCCCCGTCGCTGGTGAGAATCACAGCGAACGGCGCAAGTCCGCTGATGTGCAACCGGGTAACTTCCCACGTCCACTCCACGGCCTCGCCGTAGGTCGCGCCGTAAGGATCGTCGGAGGTATGGCGGACACCGTCCGGCGTCTGAAACGCCCAATTCAAGCCGCGGTCCTGCGGGTCGACGGCTCGGCAGGTGAACGTCACGACGTCTCCGGGCCGCAGCGTTGTCTCGGTGGCCACGCTGAACAACTGGGGCTGGTTTTGGACGGCGGTTTCGGTGCTATTGCCGAAGCTGTCCCGCACAAGCTCTATACGCGGGAAGTATTGACCGGCGGCGTCCTGGCCACTGATATGTATGGTCACCCGGTTCCTGATCTCCCCTGCGATTGCACTCAACAACTCCTCCTCGAAGGGGAGCAGTTCACGGCTATGGGCCACAGTGTTACGTAGAGCCTCGAAGCGGTCCAGGAGAACCGTGATCTCCTTCTTGGCGCCCAGCGCCCCGTTGAGCGCCTCCCAGTGGGTGTTGATCAGCCGAGTCAGCTGCGTGAACTCTGCGTACTCGATTAGGTTGCCGGAGACCGCGACCACGCCACGCTTGGTGCGGCGCTTCTGCTCGATGGTCTGCTTATTGCGGAGGTCGGCCACATCTGTCTCTTTGAAGACATGGCTGATCCAGTCCGCGCCGAACTTCCCCCGCAGGACGATGGTGAGCAGGTCCCGCAGTGATCGCTCACAGCTGGCCAGCGCCACAGACGGCGTCATGAGGGGCATTCGGCTTCCTTTCCAGGGACGCAAGGGCCCCGCCTCCCGGACGGGGGGACCGGGAGGCGGGGCAGCAGTTGGGGCGGTCAGGCCTCGAGGTAGGCCACGATGACGACCGAGCCCAAAACGGCGACGTGGTAGATGATGCGGGCGGAGCCTTCGATGTGCTCCCTCAGCGGCACGTGACCCGCACGTGACGGCCTCTCCTGCCCGATCCACGGGTCTAAGGAGATGGCCACCAGCGCGCGGTCCAGGCGCACCAGCTCGGCCACGCTCAGCTTGCGCAGAACGGGTTCGCATTCGGGGGTGAAGGCAATCTGCGCTCGCCGCGGCGAGTGCTTAGGCGACACGGGCATCCCCGCCGTCGCCGGTGACGTCGATGCCGTGCGTGGCGTACAGCTCCACGCGCAGCGTCTCCCAGTCGCGCTTCAGGTCGATGCCGTTCTCGGCCATGCCGCGCAGGGAGTCGGCGAGCAGCTGCTTGCCTGCCTCCTCGGCCTCTGCGGCCTGCTGAAGGACCGGGGGCTTCTCGTGCTCGTCGAACTGCAGCCGCATGGGTGTCCCCTTCCGCGCTATCGCCGTGCTACCGGTACGGTACGCCGCCTGCTCGGGGTGTGTCCGCTTCTCGCCGCTCATACCGGCAGCCGCCACGACGGTCCACCTTCGTTGCCGATCCACACCGTCTGCTCCTCCGGTGTGATCGTCATGCCGAAGCCGGACTGGTGGGGAGCGCCGGCCGTCTCCCACTCCGACAAGACGTCCGTCACCCGGTCCCACAGCGAGATCGGCCCGCGCTGGGTGACCTGCGGGCGCCCGTCCTCGTCCATATCGAAGTAGGCCAGGGAGCCGGTGGTGACGTCGGACAGCACCTGAAACTCCCCACCGCCGAGCCGTTCGGCGGAGGGCACGGCCAACTGCGCCACCCACCGGCCCGTCCAGTCGTCCAGCCGCGTGGGCGGCGTCGCGGTGGTCCTGGTCCGGCCGGGCAGCAGGCCCAGCGGCGGCCGCGGGGGCCTGCCGTGCGGGCGCGTGATCACGCGCTGCCGCCGGAGGACACACCCGAATTCCTGCAACAACTCATGCGAGAGATCACCAAATGACCGGCACCCGTACCCACATAGCATCCAGGTTCACCAGCGCTGGAACGCGTTGGTTCAAGTCGTCGTACTCCGACGGCTCCGGCAACAACTGCATAGAGATCGCCGACCTCACGGCCACGGCGCACGTCGGCGTCGCGATCCGCGACAGCAAGGATCCCCACGGGCCCGCGCTGCTTGTCGACCCGGCCGCCCCCAACATGGCCTTCATTCAGGGAGTCCGCCACAGCTGATGATTACGGTGATGTGGCGCATATCCGCCTGACCGGGCCGAGGCTGGAACGCCCTCCGAGCGTGTGGTTCAGCCTCGGCCCGAGCCGATCGGACCGAGGGCGTACAAGGGTCTCAGAGCCCCTTGACCAGTTGGGCCGCCGTAGCGAGCGGAACCGACGGGTACTGGCGCCGCAGCTCACGCACCGCGACCGCGACCCCTCGCTGCTCGCGGATCCGGAGCAGCGCTTCTTTGTCGACCGCCTGGAAGAAGTCGTCGGTGCTGGCGAACTGGCGATTGAACTCTTCACGCCTCCTTCTGCGGTCGGAACGCGCCTCCGCGTTCCCCACAAGCACGACTCCGACGACGCAGAGCGTCACGCCAAGGAGAATCTGCCAGTTGAAGACGGTCAGGATACCCAGGAGGGTCAGGAAGGAGGAGCATCCCGCCAGGCCCCACATGGCTGCACGCGTTCCGCGCATGTTGCTTGCCGCCCTATTGTGGCTGGAGTATGGGCACATCAGATTGAATCTTGGCCGCTGCCGGGCATCAAGTCAGGGCGTCAGGCCAATGCCCACCAGGGAACGTGCTGTTGTCCACCGATTCCCCCTTGATGATCGCCATCTGCTGTCCCTGGGCCCCGAGGACCGCGACCAGCGCAGCGACAGCGGTCCAGATCAGCGCCGCGTTCACGCCAGCCTCTTCAATGATGGTGACAGCGCTGACCCACGAAAACACTACGGATCCCAGGGCCACGATGGCCGCGATGGTGGCAGTGATGAATTTCGCGAGGATCGCGGCTAGCGCTACGTAGAAGGCGAGGCCTGCGACGGCACAGATGTTGAGCCCTGTGGCGATCTTGTCGGCGCTCGTCTCGATCTGGGTGGCCGCGGTGGGCTGTCCCTTGACCGACGCGGTGTACTTGGTGGCTGCGTCTCCCGACCAGTGCTTGGGGGCGACGAGTGCTTCCGGTGCGGTCTCGCCGGCTACGGAAGAGGCCGGGCCCCGGACGTGGCTCTGCCAGTCCAGGGCATAGGAGAACATGGCAACCGGGGCGCCTACCCCTTCGAGGAGCTCCTCGATCTTGTTGAGTACCCAGGAGCCCAGCTCGATGAGCTTGTTGGCCACCCAGATCAGCGCATCAGCCACCGCGTCCGGGACGTACCAGTGGTTGGCGGTCGACTCGGCCTTGGGGCCGACCTGGTTGAGTTTCCCTGACAGGTCCTGCATGCCGGAGCTGAGCTTCGCCGTGACAGCTTCGTACTGAGCGGAACTGAAGGGCATGTTGTTCCACTCTCTCGGTCAGTACGCGCCGTCGATGGACTGCTTCACGTCCGCCTCGCGGCTGTCGTAGGCGTTCGCGTTCTTGATCAGCGCCGTGGCAACTTCATCCATACGCTGCTTCCCCTCGGCGCATCGCGCCGAGATCTGGTCGATCGCCTCTTCATAGGCCGCGAACAAGAGCTGGAATATACCCGCCTGGATGCGGGACAGGCGCAGACCTTCCGCGGCCTGGTGGATGTTCCCCATCCGTTCGCTCTCCCGGTCCCACATCCTCGCGTCCGTACGCAGGGCATCGGTGACGACCTTCAACGTGGGGTCAGACACGGAAAACCACTTCCCTCAGAAGTCGGTGATGCGCCGCGGATCGCTGAGAATGGCCAGGGCCTCGTCCAGGAGCGTGTCCAGCTGCCGGTTCTCTCCGCCCGTGGTGTTGGCCTCGACTGCCCGCGTGAGTGCGGAACGGGCATCCCGCAGGGCTTCGTCGAAGGCGCGGTTCAGGCCCACCGCCGATTGCTTGGCCGACCATCCCGGATCCACCGTGCACGCGACCAGGGAGCCCGGGGACAACGTCATGGTGACTCGCCCCGCAGAGTCCGAGCCCTGCACCTGAATGTGCTCCACCGCCTCGGGATCCTGACGGGCGAGATCATCGAAGGACGAGATCACGTCCTCCGCCACCTCGTCGATGCGACGGGGCACGACGTGACGCAGATCCCGCTGGGGCACCCCGGGCGGCGGGGTGGGATCTGCCGAGGAGTGAGGGGAACCCATATCCTGCTGCAGGCCGTCGGCGCTCTCGCGCCAGTCACTTGAGGAGAACACCTGGGACTGCGCGGACATGAGCTCGGCGACCGACGATCCGTACGCTTCGACGACGGCGCCACCGATCTGTTCGGGACCTCGCCGTCGCTGCCAGTCCCGTACCGCGACCACCGACTCAGGAAGGCCGTCCTGGCCCACCCGCACCCGCACAGCTCCCTGTGTGTCTTCGGCCTCGGCGCTCTGCGGCATGTCCTCCTGGATCCGTGCGATCAGGCCGTGAAGTTGACTGGTGTACTGCTGAAAACGCTGCAGTTCCTGAACTATGTCGTCAGTCACGCGGTCGATTCATCTCCCCGTCATCGGTCTCCGAAGTGGCATCTGCGGGAGGCGGTGGCCGAAAACTGCTGCCGCAGACTCTAAGGAGGACATGCTGCGCGTCATTGCTGTACAGCCGCTCACCGACCGCATCTACAAGCTACCGCAGTCACATTCAACACACCCAGCAGGGTTTCACTCACACCCTTTCTCCACATGCGCGAGTGAGACGGGCGGTCCCGCTGTTCGTCCAGCCGTCTACTACTGGTGCGGATAGCGGTCGGACGGCGGCTGTTGCTGGTACGGAGTGGAACCGGGGCAAGAATTCGGGGGATAACTTTCGTATCCGGACTGCGGATTGAACTACCTCTGCTCCGCCGCCCGACGGCGCTTCGCGCGCCGCACCAGAAACAGCGGCACGCCGATCACGATGAGCACACCGAGGGCTGCCAGCGTGCTGAGCGCGATGACCGAGTTGGTGGTCAGTCCACTGCTCGAATCATCGGACGCGGAGGACGCCGCCGTGCTGTCCTCGGGCGTTGCCGTGGAATTGGATGCGGGCATGGTGAGCGGGCCGTTCTTGGAGCCGGCCGGAATGTTCTGCTGAAGGGCGGCGAGGGGCTGGATGTAGCCGTAGCCGTACTTCTCGTCAGGGAGCTTCAGACCCTTGGCCGAGGCTGGGAGGCCGGCCGTCTTGGTGAGGCGGTTGACGATCTGGCCTGCGGTGAGGTCGGGGAACTTTTCGCGTAGCAGGGCGCAGGCGGCGGAGACGTAGGCGGCGGAGTCGGAGGTGCCGGTACCCATGCCGTAGCCGTCGGAGTCCGTGCTGGCGGAGACGATGCGGTAGCCGGGGGCCGTCAACAGCAGGGTTCCACCGTAATTGGACTTGTCCCAGATCTCGTTGGAGTTCGTGATTGCGCCGACGTTCACCACGCCTGGATAGCTGGCCGGGTAGCCGATGGCTTCGGTGCCGCTCTTCCCCTCGTTGCCCGATGCCGACACGACGATCACGTTGTGCTGAAGCGCGTACTGGATCGCCTGCTGTTCCTCGCCGCCGGAGGTCTGCGGGCCTCCACTCTCGGAGATGTTGATGACCGATGCACGGTGGTCCACCGCGTACCTGATCGACGAGGCGAGGCCGCCCGTCTGGGTGCCGTCATCGCGCAGTGGCAGGATCTTCGCGTCAGGGGCGAGTCCCTTCACGCCGTCAGCACCGTTGGCGCCGTGTCCGTGTCCGGCGATGATGCTGGCCATGGCTGTCCCGTGGCGGTCGCCTGCGGCAGGCGAGGCGTCCAAGTCCCCGTCGATGAAGTCCTTGCCCGGCAGGACGTTGCCCTTCAGGTCGGGGTGGGAGGCGTCTACGCCGTAGTCGATGACGGCGACGGTGACGCCCTTGCCAGTCGCGAGTTTCCAGACTGCCTTGGCGTCAAGGGCCTGGAGCGGCCACTGGTCGCTCCTGACCTGGTCCGCTGACGCGGTGGTCGCGGTGACGAAGAGCAGTGCTCCCGCCGCTGCCGTACTGCCCGCGATGCGCAGCGTCCGCGTGAGACCCATGCCGTGTTTCCCTCTCGTCCCGCCGGGCGGGGCCCGCGTGGTGGATGACGCGAGCCCCGTTTCTGTACTGCCGCGATCGTGTCTACTCGATGAGCGGTGGGGTGGTGTCGTCCTGCTTGGGCACCCAGGTCTCCTCGTCCTCCACGAGATAGCCCGGAACCGGCTTACCGTCTTTCCTCTTCTTGTCGCGGCCCTGGCCGGCCACGCCAGCCTGTCCGGAACCCGCCAGACCCGCCGCCCTGCGACCCTCGATCGTGCCACCGCGGCTTCCGTGTAGGCCGGAACCGGCCCGAGCCCCGGTGGAGGGGGCGTCTCCGGGTTCGCCGATCACCCCGCCCTTCGTACGGGCCAGGGGGCCCCGGCCACCGGACTGGTTGCCGCGTCCGGCACCTGTCCCCCTCCCAGCTACCACACCGCCCACGCCCGTGCGGCCGCTGCCCGCCGCGGAGCCTTCGCCGTAGGCGCTACCACCACGGGCCAAGCCGCCCGCAGGGCCGCCGGGCACACCGGGCACACCGGCACCTGTTCCAGATCCGCCGCCCGCGCCGCCGACTCGGACAGCGCCTCCGCTTCCATGGCCGCCGCCGTCCCCGGCGCCACCGGGGCTGGTGGTCGCAAGTCCGTCCGTATCCGTGCCGACCCCGGAGGGCGCGGACGTCTTGGAAGAGGAACCGGTACCTGCACCAGCAACGCGGTGGGGGGTGCTGGGGGACGCCGTGATGGTCGACCGGCCCGAACCGCTCGACGCGCCGCTGCCGGTGGAAGCCCGGCCCACCAGCCTGGGGCCGCTCTCGGTCGGGATCGCGATGATCGGGACCGGCGCCGTGCCTCCGGGATCACCGGGGTAGTCGTCTTCACTGTCCGTACGGGGCAGCGGCTTGCGGTTCCACGTCCCCATGGCCTTGGTCTGCGACGCGTACGCCGCCCCCAACTGCTCCATTTTCACGGCCATCTTCAACTGGGCTTCCTTGCCCGCCGAGAGGTCGTCCTTGTTCCTGTCCAGGGCCTCCTGGGTGGACATCCCGGCCCGCTTGTCCGCCTGGTAGCCGCTGTCGTCGTGCGAGAACCCGTCCGCGAGGAAGTCGACCCCGCTGGCGATCGTTCCCGGCTTCTCCATCGCCTCGACCTCGGGCTTGATGGACTCCAGCACCGTGGCCGCGCTGCCCAGCGCGACGGACGTGTACTTGGCGTACTGGGCGCCGTCCTGCATCTTCTTCGCGATGACCTCGGCTCGCGCCTTGAACCGATCGGCGGCCTCGCCCTCCCAGTGCTCGAGCACTCCGTGCACCGCTGCCAGGAAATCCTGCCGCGATCCGCCGCCGCCGTCCTCGCCCACCAGGTCATGGTTGACCTTGCGCCAGCCTCGGGCCACGTCGTGAACTACGCCCGGCTTCGCGTTGATGACCATGGCCTTCATCTGGTCCATGTTCAGATCGGCGAACGGGGTCTTGGCCTGCTCGTCGTAGCACATCGCCGCCGGGACGTATTCGTACGTGTAGCCGTCGCTCTTCTTCCCGCCCGAGCTCATGACCTACCCCCGTCCGACAGCCCGGCCGCGATCTCCGCTTCCTGGTCCTGGTATGCGCCGTGATTCTTCTTCGTCTTCGTCCCGAAGTCGTCCACCAGGCCGTGGATATGGGTGACGATGTCCTCGAGGTGCTGCTTCATCTCCGTGTGCGCAATGTGCAGATCGTTCGCCTCAGTGAAATCCACACTGCCCAGTGCACCGTTCGGCAGGTACGTCTGATAGCGAGAGTCGGAGGTGGTATCGCCCAGATTTGAGATAATTCGGTTGAGTTGTGTGACCACACCGTCCAGTGCGCTCAGATCGACCTTCAGCTCGCCGCTGGCCACCGCGAGTGCCCCCTGTCCCCGTACGACTGATAGCGCAAGCAATGTTATTGGCTGCATCAGACAGCGCACAGCGCCCCCATCTCTTTCCGGCCTCGAGGAGAACAGAGGTTTGGGTGCCCAACGGCTGGATCCAGCGTCAAACGGCCTTCCAGGCTCCGCCGGTGACGACCCGAACCGGTTCCAGATGACGTTGAGCGGGGCTCGTGCGCAGTCACCGTACACGGGAACGCTTGCAGCGACTTGGTGACGTCCGTCGACGTGTACGCCGGCCCGGTCGGCCTTCCCCTCGTCGTACTGCAGCAGATGCCCGAGATGCCGGTCGACCTGGACCAGATCGGCGATGGCGATGGGAGCGCGGGCTGCTTCGATGCGCTGTGGGGCGGTGCCCCGCCTGTCGACCATGTCGGTGTGCGCAACTCGGGGTCACGCCTGCCACCAGCGAACTGTCAGCTGACGCTCATACCCCGTTCCGGCCACTGTCGCCGCTCCTCGAACACGGAGTTGATCTTCCGTGATGCCTTGAGGAACGTGTAGTCGGCGTTGCCGTCGTCGGATGTCGAAGTGCGGCTGGCCGTATCCACGGTGAGCGTACGGCCCATTTCCGCGGGGTTCTCGCCGAAGGAGTAGCGAATGGAGTCCGGCTGCTCGGACAACTTTTTGAAGTAGACCAGGGACGACATTTTCTTGCTCTCGAACAGCCCCTGAGACCGAGGCACTTCGCGTGACTGGCTTCACATCTCTCGTCAGGCGGCGGTCACCGCTCAGGCCGGTGGAACACCGCGAGCGGCCCGTACTCCGTGGACTTCGCGGCGGCCAACTCAGGGTGGGCGGGCAGGTGAACCCGCTGGATCCCGACGGTGTCCGGCCAGACGGTCAGTTGCTCCCCGGTCCCGACCAAGATGCGATCCCAGTCCTGTCCGCCGGATGTGCCGACGCGGTCGATGACGAATCCGAGGCAGTGCGCCGCGACTCGGTCGAGGGTTCGTTTCAGCGCAGCGACGACTTCGTCTCGATCGGCTTCGGGGACATCGGCGATCTGGAAGGTGAACCTCTGGATCGACGGATCAATGCGCCGCACATTGCCTGCGAGGGACTGGTCGTAGCCCATCCAGCACTGGAACTCAACTTCGCGGTACTGGCCGCTGGCCAGGGACTCTGCCAGTACGTCGGGACCGCCCATGAGCGGCTCTTTCCTGCCTTCCGTGGTCTCACGGAAGCCGAAGAGAGCATCCGTGAGCGGATGTGCGACCGAAAGGCCCGCTGCTCCGAGCTGACCGATCAGCGCCTGGCTCGATGGACTGGTCAGCGCCGGCAGGTACCACGCGAGGAACGGCCGGACGGCAGAGCGTGGGACCGCGGCGCTGGCCGAGGCGTCCCGGTCGAAGTACTCGTTGAAGATTTCGAGGGCCTGCTCGTGAGACAGGGCAGGGCTTGTGTAGTCGTTGGCTCGGATGTGGTCGACGAACTCGGCGGGGAGAGCGACGTGATGGTTGCGTACGTAATGGGCGAGCTCGACGGGCCACAGCCATGTTCCGTCCGTGACCAGCGATCCGGCACCGGAGATCCATTCGTCGCCGGTGATGACGTCCCGCTCGGCCCCCATGGTGGAGTAGATCTCGGTGGACGATTCCAGGTATGCGACGACCCGGTCCTCGTCCCGCTCACCCGTGGTCCTGGCGGCATCGCGGAGCGAAGGGGCGGAAGCCGAGGGGTCGCCGTGGCCGCCGTGCTCCCGGAAGAAGCCCACCCGCTTGATCATCGTCTCTCCAGTCGAACCGTGGGCCTCAGTGGTGCACCGGCAGGTAGATGCGCCAATAGCCATTGTTGCCGATCGTGGGGGTCTGGTTGAGACCCAGGTCGGGCGAGGTGCCCACCTTGTCTGTGGGTGCGTATACCGGCGCACCCAGCTCGTTGGCCACGGACTGAGCGAGCGGCAGCTCCGGGGGCATCGCGTCGGCACCGGAATGGCATGAGACGAGGCGTACCGGGCCGCCGTGGTAGTTGGGGTTGCTACGGATCGCGTCCACGACGTTGTTGGGATGCACCTCGAAGTCGGTAAGCGTCTTGCCCGCCATGTTGACGCGCCCGGGTAGGAACACGCCCTCGTTCGTGCCATGGACGACCACGTCGTGAACGCCCGGCATCCGGCCGACCCGCTGCAGATTGTTCAGCGTGCGCTGGTCGTAGCCGATGGTGGTGGTGCTCTTCCCGAAGTAGACAGGATCACCCGATATGAGCTCGTAGTCTCCCGGCTTCGTCGGAGGTACCGGAACCTTCGAGTCCTCACTGCGCAAGAGGCTCCAAGTGCGGGACTTGCCCATCTGGTCGAGGTCGGCACTGTTCAGGCGCAGCGAGTCACCGAAGACCGCACTGATGCCACCGTTCTCGACGGCAATCTGCGCCGTGCTTCCCGCACCGCCGAGGAGGCCGCCGGTGAGAGCGCCGTACACCCCGGCCTCGCTAGCCTCGTCGAGGTTGATGCCGCCCTTCTGCTCGCCCAGGGCCATGGCCGTCGGCTGGGCGACGGCGAGATCGACCGTGATGGACTCCACGCCGCCGAAGGCAGCGGTGGCCAGGGTGGTGCCGGCGATGGCTGCGACCTCCTCGGTCACCGCCACCCCCACGGAGGCGGCGAGCTCGGTGACACCGGCCGCGGCCGCCGCCGCGGCGCCCTCGGAGAGACCGGCCGTGAAGACGGCCAGGGCGGTGCCCGCGACGAGCGTCGCGCCGACGATCTCCAGCTCGTGCTCGAGGTGCTTCTTTGCGCCGTGCACCGCGTCCGCGTACGCATCCATCGCCTTGGCCATATCGCGGGCCGCATCCGCGAGGTCCTTCAGCCAGCCGCGGCCATGGTCGTAATACCGGCGCCAGAACTTGTCGAACGCAGTGATCGACTCGCCCTTGTTGTCCTCGATCAGCGCAAGAGCGGCCTTGTTCGCGGCGGCGGCGATGTCGTCGATGTCGTCGGCGAAGGCCCGCCACGCCTTGGCGGCAGCCCGGAGGCCGTCTTCGTCGGCGGCGGGCCACCACATGCCCGTCAGGTCCTGAACGGCCTTGCGGGCCTTGTCCGCGACGCTCACTCGCCGTCGCCCGTGCTGTGGTGGCCGACCTTAATCCGGCCGAACATGCCCCGGATGCGCTCTTCGTTGTCGATGTGCTTGTCGGCCATATCGACCAGACCCGCGTGGATGCTGGCGAGGCCCTCGATGAGGATCTGGGTGGAGTGCTCGATCTGCGTGACGTGCGGGCCATACGCGTTGTGGAACTTCTCGCCCTGCTCATCGTCGCCCCACGGGGCACCCGCCGCGGCCAGGCCGTGCTTCAGCTTGGTCAACGCGCTTGCGAGGGCAACGCTTTCGCGGTGGAAGGCGGGCGCCGCCGTCTTGATGTCGTCGACCTTGATGTCGAGTATCTCGTCCTTGCCGCCCATGACTTCGCGTTCTCCCCCTTCATTGACCGCACAGAAATTCGACCCTAGATGCCGGTTGGTGGTTCACGACTGTGAGTCACGCAAAGCCGGGGCAAAGGTCCGTTCTTCGACCGTGAGTCAGCTCACTGGCCGTTGCCGTGTCGGACGTGAGCAGGCTCCACCGGTGACGACACCGATGGGTGTCAGGAGAGCTGATCAACGCCGATGCCGACTAGGCACCGGTCGGGGAAATGCAACCAAAACTGCAACCACAGAACGACGAAGGTCCCGACCGCTGAACGGCCGGGACCTTCGTCTGCCCACGTGGGCGGCTGCGGAGGATACGAGATTCGAACTCGTGAGGGGTTGCCCCCAACACGCTTTCTAACTGTGCGTATGACCGTCCGGAGGCGTTCGCATGGGTTCACTGGGCAGGTCAGAGAGCGTGTGCGTACGGCGGTGAACGGTGGTGGCCGTGGGCGCAGACTCTGGTGCGTAATTCGGCTGTCAGCCGGTGAGTTGGTGGCTGAGGCGGGTGAGGCGGCTGGTTCGGTTGCGGTCGAGCGGGTGACCGCTCCA
>NZ_JBIARC010000119.1:0-13405 GCF_042889625.1 Streptomyces sp. NPDC002573
CCGAGCCGCCGGCTCCGGCGGCGGCCTGAGCCGTAAATCCCCGCTCAGCCCTGGAGGGTGACGAATCCCCTCCCTTCAGGGAGGGGAGCCTTCAAGTACCGCCTTCTCGTGTGCTCGTCGTCGTCACGACGTTGAGGAGCGGGCGGCTGGCGGCGAACCGTCGCAGCTGCTCGGCGACGAAGCGCTCGGCGCGTGGGTAGAACGTGGCCGATCCGCCGCCGACATGGGGCGTGATCAACACGTTCTCGCAGTCCCACAACGGGTCATCTGATGGCAGCGGTTCAGGGTCGGTGACATCAAGGACCGCGCGCAGCCTGCTGGTTGTGGTCTCCGTCCGCAGCGCCGCGGTGTCGAGGGTCCGGCCGCGGCCGACGTTGACCACGAGCGCGTCGTCGGGGAGCAGCGCCAGCAGCTCGGCGTCCATCAGGCCGATGGTGGCGGGGGACTCCGGCAGGGTGAGGATCACGATGTCGGCGTGGGGCAGCAGCTCGGGCAGTTCGGCGACGCTGTGCACGCCTTCGGCGGGACGGCGGCGGCTCGCTACGCGGACCACCTTGGCCTCGCAGGCGAGCAGTCGCTGCTCGATCGCCGCCCCGATCGAGCCGTATCCGACGATTACCACACGGGTATCGGCCAGTGACCGGGTGAAGTACGGTGCCCAGCGGTGCGCATCCTGGTCGTGGACCCTGCGAGGCAGGTCGCGTTGAGCGGCCAGGACGAGAGCCAGTGCGTGTTCGGCGACGCTCGCGTCATGCAGGCCCCGGCCGTTGGACAGGACGACGCCCGGCGTGATGAACGGGAGCAGCTTCTCCACCCCGGCGCTGAGGCTCTGCACGGCGCGCAGGCCGGTCATGCGGGGGATCAGATCCCGCGGCGCGTTGCCCTTCGCGTAGGGCATGACGTAGAACGCGACGTCGGAGAGGTCCTCGGGTGGGGCTTGCTCACCGTCGTAGATGTCCACCTTCAGGTTGGACGGCCAGCCGCCCATGAGCTTGCTGATCTGCGGCCAGGGCACCAAGGCCCTCATCGTTTCCTCCCCGTTGGATGCCCGCACTCGTGCCGCGGTGCGGTCCTGTCGAGCGGCAGGTTCAGTGGTGCGGTCGCTTTCGATCCGCTCGGGGCCTTGGTGGCCGGCTGCCCTCTGCTCGGTGAGGAACACGTCGAGGGCGTGCTCGGTGGGCATGCCGTCCATGTCGCCCGGGCTCGTCGTGGCGAGGGCTCCCACCGCGGCGGCGCGCTCCAGGCGGGCGGGGAGGGGCAGGCCGTTCAGGGCACCGCTGATGAGTCCAGCAGCGAATCCGTCGCCCGCTCCGACGGTGTCGACGACGGTGACCTTGAACGCGGGCACGCACCACTCCTCGTCCCGGGTGAACAGCGCGGCGCCGTCGGCTCCAAGTTTGACGGCGACCAGCGAGACGCCTCGCTCGAGATAGAAGTCGGCGATTCCTCGGGGAGTGGTGCGCCCGGTGAGCAGCTCACCTTCCGCAAGGCCGGGGAGCACCCAGTCGGACCGTATCGCGAGGTTGTTCAGGACCTGGACCATCTTCTCGCGGTCGGGCCACAGCGACGGGCGCAGATTGGGGTCGAAGGAGATGGTCGCGCCGGAGGCCCTGGCGGCCTCGAGGGAGTGCTCGGCGAAGGCGTCTGCCTGTGCGGAAAGGGCCGGGAAGATGCCGGTCATGTGCAGGTGGCGGGCGGACGTCAGCCGGGCGTCGGCCTCAGGGCTCGGTTGCAGGCGGCTGCCGGCCGAGTCTCGGCGGTAGTAGACGACCAGCGGGTCGCGTTGTCCGTCGGTTCTGCTCTTCAGCTGGAACCCGGTGGGGGCCTCAGGGTCGGCGACGACCGCACCCACCTCCACGTTCTCCGCGGCGATCTGGGAGACGGCGTACTTTCCGAGGGGGTCGTCTCCGACGCGGCCGAGCCAGCCGACGCGGTGGCCGAGACGGGACAGGGCGACGGCGACATTCACTTCGGCGCCGGCGAGGGCCCGGCGGTAGTGCGTGACGGATGCGAGCTGTCCGGGTTCCTCGGCCACGAACATGGCCATGGCCTCGCCGAAGGTGACGACGTCGAGGTGGGGGGTCTGGGGTGTCACTGGTTGTCCTTACAGAATTACCGAGTGCGCTCGGGAGTGCCGGGGGCTGCCGGGGCCACGACCACCGGGTTGGTGAGTACGCCCAGGCCCGGAGCGCTGATGGTGACCGTCTCGCCCGCTGCCACCGGCCCGTAGGTTCCGGGGGCACCGGCGAGGACGACGTCCCCGGGGTGGAGGGTGAGGAAGGAGGTGAGGTAGGCGAGGATCTCGGCAACGCCCCGGGCGAGCCGGGCGGTCGAGCCGACGGGTAGGGATCGGCCGCCGATGCTGACCGCGAGGTCTACGGCGCCGGCATCCAGGTCGGTCTCGATCCACGGCCCCAGCGGCGTGAAGCCGTCGTAGCCCTTGGCCTGGAGCGGATCATCGGCCTGCAGGTCGCGAGCGGTCACGTCGTTGCCGAGGGTGTAGCCGAGCACGGCGTCCAGGGCATCGCCGACTGCCAGGTTCCGGGCGGTGCGGCCGATGACGACGGCGAGCTCTCCCTCCGCGTCCACCCGGCCTACGTGCCCGGGCAGCGGTATCGGATCGCCGGGGCCGATCACCGACCTGGGTGGCTTGAGGAAGGCGTTGGGCGCGAAGCGGCGGTCGTCCGGTTCGCCGTTGCGGGCCATTCCTATGACGAGCGGGGGCTCGGTCGGGGCCAGCAGCCGTACGGAGTCCAGCGGGAGGGTGCGGCCGGTGGGCCGTGGTGTCTCTCCCTTGAAGGGGTCGGACACTTGGTGCAGGACGTCGCCTTCGACCAGGCCGTAGCCGGCCACCGGCTCCTCGCCGGTGGCCGTTCCGCGCGGCGGGCGGAATCTCACGATGCGCATGTACGGGCCTTCACGCGGCCGAGCGGACGGGCGCGGAGGCGGTACCACGGGCCCGGACGAACGGCATGATCAGGGCGGACAGCAGCAGTGCCACGGCGAGTACGAGGAACGAGGCTCCCTTGGTGCCGGTCGCGCCGTCGACCCAGCCGACCAGGTAGCTGCCGAGGAACCCGCCGAGGGCGCCGAAGGAGTTGATGAGTGCCACGGAGGGGCCGGCCACACTGCGCGGCAGCAGTTCCGAGATGTTGGCGAAGTACGGTCCGTAGGGTGCGTACATCACGCCGCCCGCGATGACCAGCAGCACGAAGGACAGCCAGAAGTGTGACGCTCCCAGCAGGTACGAGCCGTAGAACGCGGCCGCGCCCAGGGCCAGCCAGGGCCAGACGAAGCGGTTGCGGCTCTCGGCGCGGTCGGAGAAACGCGAGTTGACGATCATCAGGATCACGGCGAGCGCGTAGGGCGCGGCGGAGATCAGGCCCGTCGCGCCGATCCCGGCACCGGACCCGGCCTTGACGATCGACGGCAGCCAGAAGACGAACCCGTAGATGCCAAGGCTCCACAGCAGGTACTGAACGCTCAACATGACCACGTTGCGCGAGCGGAATGCCTCCACGTAGCTGTTGACCGGGGTGATGCGCTGCTGCTCGGCTTCCAGCGCGGTCGTGACGGCACTCTTTTCTGCCGGGTCGAGCCAGCTGGAGCGCTCGGGGCTGTCGGCCACCTTGGCGCGAAAGACGAAGGCCCAGACGATGGCGGGCAGACCCTCGATGAGGAACATGCCGCGCCAGGAGGTGACGTCGATCAGGTAGCCCGACACCGCGGTGAGCCACAGCACGGTGACCGGATTGCCGAGGATGAGCACGCTGTTGGCGCGACCTCGTTCGCGCTTGGTGAACCAGCGGCTGAGCAGGATCACCATGGCGGGCAGGATGGCGCCTTCGACCAGGCCGAGCAGGAACCGGACCACGATCAGCGCGGTGGCCGAGGTGAGGGCCGCCTGCACCGAGGCGAGGGTGCCCCAGGCGATCAGGCTCCAGAAGATCAGCGTGTTGACGCTTCGCCGCTCCGCGTAGAGGGCGCCCGGGATCTGGAAGAGGAAGTAGCCGAGGAAGAACGAGGCTCCGACCAGGGAGGCAAGGCCGCTGCTCAGGCCGAGGTCGGACTTCAGGCCACCAGCAACCGCGATGGAGAAGTTCGACCGGTCGAGGTAGGCGAGGCTGTACGTGATGAACACGATCGGCAGCAGATGGCTCCAGCGCTGTCGTCCGAGCTCGGACGGAACGAGGCTGCTGACGGATGCGGCGTCCTGCCGGACGGCTGCGCCTGAGTGCGGCTCGGTCATGGGGATGTCCTTGGGGAGTGTGAAAGCGACGCTGCTTTTCCCGTATAGTGGAAAGAGATTCCATCATGCGGCGAGCAGTGAGTCTCCGCTCCGGACCGCGCCGCGTCAAGGGTCTGCGCTGATCCCTTCGCCACACGACCGTCACATCGCGGTGTCCGACCGGTTACGGTGCTGTCCGGACGCCTCGAGGGGCGTGGAAGCATGGGGTCGCAGAGGGCTCAGAGAGGGAGAGGTCGAGGCAGTGACATCGCATCGGGCGTCGGCGGCGGCCGCCGACACAACCGGCTCGGACATGGTGGGCAAAGCACTTCGCCTGCTCGGTCTGCTCTCCCAAAACCCCCACGGGACAAGCCTGTCAGAACTCGCCCAGACCGCCGGATACCCGGTCAGTACCACCCACCGGCTGCTCAAGTCGCTCCAGCGCGAGGGCTTCGTCCGCAGCGACGACGGCAGCAGGCGGTACAGTCTCGGACTCCGGCTCTTCGAGCTGGGCCAGCGCGTCTCACACGGCCGGGGGTTCGCCGGTGTGGCCCTGCCGGTCATGCAGCGCGTCACGGCGGCGACGCGCGAGCCCACGCTGATGTCGGTGCTGGACGGGCACGACCAGTTGTACGTGCATTATGTCGAGAGCCCCCAGCAGGTACAGATCACCGGTGAGCCGGGCAATCGCGGCCCACTGCACTGCACTGCCATGGGCAAGTGCCTCGTGGCCTTCCAGTCGCCGGAAGAGAGCCGCAAACTCGTCAGCGAGCTGGAACTGCCCAGCTTCACCCCGAACACGATCACCCACGAGGACGCGTTCGCCGAGGAGATCGCACGGGTACGCCAACTCGGTTACGCCGTCGCCGACGAAGAGCACGAGCTCGGCATCCGCGCCGTGGGCGTGCCGGTGATCGGGGTCGACGGCATCACTATCGCGGCCCTGTCCACCGCGGCCCCGGCCTATCGGATGACCATGGAACGGCTGCGTGAGTTCGTACCTCTGCTCCAGGACGCGGCCCGAGAGCTGGCCGCCGTCCTGCCCCCTCGCTGAGCCGAACGCCCTTGGCATCCGCTGCCGAGAACAGCCAGGCGGTAGCAGGCCGGTCAGCGTGAGTCCGTGCCTGGCTCCACTTCGCGTGGTGGGTACGGTGCTGGGCGTGCCCGGTGAGGTGCTGGACCGGCTAGGCGCAATACCAGTGACTTAACGCGTTCTTCGGGGCCCTGACCTGCAGAAACGTCGATGAGTGAACCGTCCGGCAGCCGTTAAGCCACTGGCATTGAGGTTAGACGCCACCACCGGAGATGCGCCACGCCGTACCGACCTTGGCCAGTTCGAGGCCTTGGCCGTTGGTGGCGTGGTTGGCTGCGATCGAGCGCTTCGCGCGGCGACCGGTACCGACCTTCATGTCCTGCGGGTACACCGTGGCCTTGGTGTTGTCCTTCGTGTCGTAGGTGACCTTGCGGACGTGGGCGTCGCGCAGTTGTGCGTACTCGCCGACGGGCAGGTTGCCGTGGTGCCGCTTGAGCGTGGCTGGGCAGTCACCCAACTGTTTGCGTAGCTGGTCGGTGAGCTGCTGGCAGGCGGCTGCGTAGTCGCGGTTGCCGAGGTCGTAGAGGTAGTTGTCGACGACGTTGGTGACACCGGTGCCGCCGGTGCGGCTGCATGCGGCGCACGCGACCAGGACGGCCGCAGCCGCGATGACGGGGCTTCGTCTCATGGCTCATCTCCCGAAAGGGGCGCTGACCGCAACCGGACTGTCGGTACGTCGGATCCGGTCGACAGCGAGCGTACGTGGCAAGCCGTAGTGCTGTCTGCCGATCTCGCTCACCGGATGCCTCCGAGGATGCCCCGGCCTTCAGGACTCCGTTGGGAAATCCGCAGACCGGTGGTCTGGGGGTGGTCGGGGTCTTCAACTGCTGGTCCTTGAGGTCGGGTGAGTGAGCGTAACCATGTGTGAGTGAGCGTAACCATGTGTGAGTGTCGTTGTCAGAGTGTGAATCTCACGGAATGGGCGAGGACGCAGGGCGTGCATCCGCAGACTGCGTATCGCTGGTTCCGCGAGGGGACGCTGCCGGTGCCGGCTCAACGGGTGGGCCCGCGCACGATCCTTGTGAATGTGGGGGCCGGCGCCGCGCCCGAGGCAATCGGCGGGCTGGGCCTGTATGCCCGCGTCTGCTCGCACGATCAGAAGGACGATCTGGAACGCCAGGTCGCCCGGCTGGTTCGGTGGGCTGCCACCGTGGGCCTCCGGGTGGTGCGGGTGGAGTCCGAAATCGCCTCCGGTATGAACGGCGCCCGATCCAAGGCCAAGCGGCTGCTTGCCGATCCTGCCGTGCAGACGGTGGTGGTGGAGCACAAGGACCGCCTCGGCCGGGTGAACGTCGAGCTGGTCGAGGCCGCCCTGTCCGCGACCGGGCGGCGCCTGGTCGTGCTGGACGACGGCGAGGTCGAGGACGACCTGGTGCGGGACATGGTGGAGGTGCTGACCTCGTTCTGTGCCCGCCTGTACGGGCGCCGGTCGGCGAAGAACCGTGCCCGCAAGGCGCTCCGGGCTGCCGAGCATGGCTGACCAGCGCGGCCCGCTACGCAGATGGCCCGGCCGTTCGTCGCCGACGGCCCGAGGGGGGTCAGCATCCGCGACCGCCTCAAGTCACTGACGGTCGGGGACGAGAAGGTGTTGCGCCTGGTCGGCGCGCACCTGGGCACGCTGGCCTCGCGTGATCTGGCCCTCAGGTGCCGTGACGGCCTGGAGCACTCCGCCGATACGTGGGCTGGGCGCAAACGCGACCTGACGGCGCTGTCGTCCTCCCGCTGGGCCGGTTCGATCACGTCCGCCACGCACGACCAGTGGTGACTGTCCCGGCGTGCGCAGCACGCACACCTGCAATCCCTGGATGCCGGTATCCGCGTGATCCGGCACCGGCTGTCCCTGCCCGTGGGAGGGAAGGGCAGCCGGGGCAGGCCCGGCGGCTACCGATCCTCGCACGAGTGGTTCAACAAGTCTCGCCGCCTGGCGATCCTCCAAGAGCGCTACGAACGCATCGCGGCCGAACGCGGCGCCGGACGCGTGTCGATCACACGCGGGGGCCGCCGACTGCTGGGCACCCGTCACCACCTCACCGCCGCGAACCTGACCGAGGCGCAGTGGCGGGCACAGTGGGAGGCGGCGCGGTGGTTCCTGACCGCCGACGGCGAGTCCGGCAAAAGGTTCGGGAACGAGACGATCCGCGTCAGCCCCGACGGCGGGATCAGTATCAAGCTGCCCGCCCCCTTCGCCGAGCACGCAAACGCACCGTACGGCCGGTACGTGCTGGCCGCCAAGGCCGCCTTCGGGCACCGGGGTGAGGAATGGCGAGACCGGATCGAAGCGAACCGGGCCGTGGCCTACCGCATCCACCTGGACACGGCCCGGGGCCGCTGGTACCTCGATGCCTCCTGGAGGCGCAAAGACCTCCCCGTCCTGCCACTGGCCACCCTGCGCGCGGACGGCGTGATCGCCGTGGACACCAACGCCGACCATCTCGCCGCATGGCGCTTGGACGAACACGGCAACCCCGTCGGCACACCCCGCCGCTTCGACTACCAGCTCACCGGCAACGCTTCGCACCGCGACGCCCAGCTCCGCCACGCCCTCACCCGCCTGCTGAACTGGGCCAGACAGACCGGCGTGCAGGCCATCGCGATCGAAGACCTCGACTTCACCGACTCCACCACCCGCGAAAAACACGGCCGGCGCAAGCAATTCCGGCGGCTCATCTCCGGCATCCCCACCGGCCGCCTGCGCGCACGCCTGCTGTCCATGTGCACGGAAGCCGGCATCGGCGTGATCGCCGTCGATCCCGCATACATCAGCGTCTGGGGCGCCCAGCACTGGCAAGCGCCTCTCACCAGCAAAACCCGTAAGACCAGCCGACACGCCGCCGCCGCGGTGGCCATCGGCAGGCGCGCCCTCGGACACCGGATCAGGCGACGGACGACACCGCCCCGTGCACACCAGAGAGATGTGCACGGGCATCGGACCGCCCAGGCCCGCCCCGGCGACCAAGGGAGCGAGGGAAACCGCCCCCGCCTGCCCGGACCACGGACACGATCCGTGCGTGCCGGCCGCGGAGCGAACGCGGTGGACCAGAACACCCGAGACCGTTCGGGGTGTTCGGCTGAGCATGGGTTCTGGCAACAGGACTCACTCCCGCTCAGTCTCTAGGAACGGTCTGGTTTCGTCTGCGGGTGGCTGTCGTCTGCCGGTGGGTGTGGCGCCTGGAACGTTGACCCCCTGTGGGAGAAGCGCCGGGCAGGCTGCCGCCGTAGCGGCAGCGTGCTGCCCGGCCGGTTTACTCGGCCTGCGCGGACTGTGCCTCGTCGTTGGCGGGTGTGCTCGTCTGCTCGGCGGTGTCGGGGGCGGTGTAGAAGACGGAGGCGCCTTGCTTGGTGCGCTTGGCCTGGTTCTTGGCTACGAGTCCTTCGAGGGTGGTGCGTACCACGGTGGTTTTGATGCCGCGCTCGGGATGGGTCTTGTCGAGTGCGGTGGTGACTTCGGTCGCGGAGCGCGGTTCGCTCTGCTCGGTGAGGTGGCTGCGGACGAGTTCGACGAGCGTGGGCTGGCCTGTCTTCGCGGCTGCGGCCTTGTCCGTCGGGTTCTTGTCCGCTGGCTTCTTGCTGGTCGTGGCGGTGCCTTGTGTGCTGGCTGTCTTCTTCGCTCGCGTCCGCTTGCCGGTTCCGGGCTCGGCAGAGGCCTTCGTGCGCGGAGCAGGTACCGCGGCGGCGTCCGGAGCGGCTGCGGGCTGAACCGGTGCCGGCGCAGTGCCGAGCACCTGCTGCACGTTGACCAGCACGGAGTGGTCGTGCTGCAGCGCGGTCAGTTGTTCCTGCAGCGCGGCGATCTCCGCACTGATGCGTTCCTGCTCCTTAGCGTTGTGTTCGAGGTCGTTGGTGACCTGTGCGGCGTACTGCGACGTCAGTTCAGTGCCTGTAGTCGTGGTCTCGGACATGGGTTGACCTCTCTCTCGGTTTCCGGACCGGCGTACAGCACCTGTGGCACACGCGCTCAAGCGCCTGTGTGCTCGGGCTGGGATCCGAGTGGCCGTGGCGGTGACTGCTGCGTGGCCCGGTGTAGAGATAGTACGGATGGGTGGAGTCTGTTGTTCTTCTTGAGTGATGTCTATTTCTCAACTTGAGCTTCACGATCACGATGAGTGACGCTGATGGGAGCCCTGCGGCGGAATGACTTGAGGCAGGTTGGTGGGGGAGTTGCCACGAGACGAGGGGAGTGTCCGGTCGCGACGGTGTGGCGTGCGGCGCTGAGGTCGTGGTGGGGGCTTGCGGGGTGCGGTAGGTGGCCACGGTGTGGGCGGCGCCGATGATCCGCGTGGTCATCTCTTGCTGGTGGGTCTCGGCCCAGGGCAGTGGCCGGCCGCCGAACGGCCTGCCCCGCACCAGAGTGAGCGCCTTTTCCAGGTCCCTCTGGGCCGCCGGCTCGAGCGGCAGTACATGCTCGGCGAGTTGAAGGAATCGGTTTCAGTTGCAGCGCATGCCGGGGGAGAGCTGTAGGGGTCCCCGCCCGCTCGCGGCGCGGCACGTAGAGGTTGCCGGCCGAGTCGGTGCCGAGGGAGCTGCGCAGGCTGTGCACCCGCGCGTTGGGGTGCTCGTCGACCACGGCTGACGGGATCCATGTCGGGAGTGGCGCGCCCGGCCGCCCGTGTCGTGGGCTGTTCCGCCGCCAGGCCGAGTGGACCGAGGCTTCGACGAGGTGGAGGCGCGTCGGGCATGCGGGGGCTTGCCGCCGGCGGCCTGCCTGGGCTGGTTCACTGGTGGGCTGGGTGAGATCGGTCGGCTGTGGGGGCCCGGAGCCGGGCAGTGGGCCGGGTCCCGGCTCGATCGCAGCGATGGTGCTTGACCGTTGTTATGGGTGGCCGGCCAGGTCGTAGCCGGTGACGGCGCGGGCGTAGGCCCGCAGGGCGGTGACGACTTCGGTGCGGGTGCGGCGGCCGGCCAGGATCTCCATCTGATAGCCGTCCTCCATGGCGACGAAGCTTGCCGCGAGGAGGCGGGGCGGGTCCGTCAGGGCGAAGTGCCCCTGGGCCTGTCCCAGCATGAGCACGCCGTAGTAGACCGCGATCTGACGCTCGGTCAGTGAGCTGTCGAGGGTGGCTGCTTTCGCGTCGCGCAGGCAGCGGGGCCAGTACTCGAAGAGCAGTCGCGTCAGCGTGTCGTCCGGTCCGGTGGCCGGGCCGTGGTCGATGCAGGCGCGAAGCCGGTCGCGGGCGTCGGTGAAGTGTTCGGCCGCCTGCTCCCGTTGCCGGCTGTAGCGCTCGATGGCCTGCCGGTAGGTGTCGTAGACGAGCGCGTCGAGGTCGCCGTAGTAGAGCACCGCCGCGGGTGTCACCCCGGCCTCCTCGGCGATGTCGCGCAGGCGCAGCCCCTCCAGGCCGCGCACCAGCAGCGCCCGCTGCACGGCCGCGCTCAGCTCTGCCCGGCGGGTTTCCTTGCTCTTCTTCCCTGCCGCCATGACCTCCCTTTCTTTCATCTCGCGTTCAATCGTATCGGGCCATCTATTGACGGGCGATCCGGGCAGTTCTTAAATCCACGTTTAACAACTGTCGGCCCGTCCTCCGGGAGCCCTCGTGACCATCAACCCCACCGACGTCGAGGCCAGACCCTCCCCCTGGAGCAAGGGCCTGGCGTCCGATTCGATCGGCCTGCTGTCGATGGTCTCCCTCGGCCTCGCCTCGGTCGCCCCGGCCTACAGCATCACCGTCACCCTCGGTCTGGTGGTCCTCTCCGTCGGCCATCTGGCACCGGCCGCACTGCTGATCGGCTTCGTGCCGATCCTCTGCACCGCCTACGCCTTCCGCGAGCTCAACCGGGTGATGCCGGACTGCGGCACCAACTTCGTCTGGATCACCCGATCCTTCGGCCCCTGGCTCGGCTGGATCTTCGGCAACTGGATCCCGCAGGTCGCCACGGTCATCGCGATGACCGCCCTGGCCCAGGTCGGCGCGATCAACCTGCTCTCGCTCCTCGGTCTGAGCGGCCTGGCCGGTCAGACCCTGCCGGTGACCTGCCTCGGTGCCGCGCTCATCGCGCTGGTCACTGCCGTCGGCTACCGGGGCGTCCAGCTCTCCGCCGCCGTGCAGACCGCCATGGTGGCCCTGCAACTGGCGGCCCTGATCGGGTTCGGCGTCGCCGCCGTCGCCCGGCACGGCGCCAGCGCTCCCAGCCCCGCCTGGCTGAACCCCTTCGGCTTCCACGGCAGCGGGCCGTTCGCCGAGTCCGTGCTGCTCTGCCTGTTCATCTACTGGGGGTGGGACGCCGCGCTGACCGTCAACGAAGAGTCCCGCGACCGCACCCGCGCCCCGGGGCGGGCCGCCGTCATCTCCACCCTCGTCCTGCTCAGCACGTACCTCTTCACGGCGGTCGCCGCGCTCAGCTTCGCCGGGACCGGAGCCAGGGGCCTCGGGCTCGGCAACCCGCACAATGCCGCGGACGTCCTGGCCACCCTCGCGCCCGCGGCCCTCGGTGGCCCGCTGGCCAAGGTGGTGCAGCTCGCCGTCACCCTGTCCGCCGTCGCCGCCCTGCTCACCTGCATCGTGTCCACTGCGCGCCCCAACGTCTCGGTGGCCGTGCACGGTGCTCTGCCCAAGACCTTCGCCCGGGTGCACCCGCGCTTCCACACCCCCACCGTCGCCACCGTTTTCACCGGCGTGCTGTCCGTCGCACTCCTCGCCGGGCTGAGCTACGCGGCGCCGTCCTTCCTCAGCGACGCCGTGCTCTCCATCGGCCTGCTCGTCTGCGCCTACTACGGCGCCACCGCCTTCGCCTGTGTCTGGCACTTCCGCGGCGAACTGCGCACCTCCGCACGGGCCCTGGTGTTCCAAGGCGTGCTCCCGTTCGCGGGCGGCCTCATGATGCTCGCCGCCTTCGCCCGCAGCACCGTGGACATGATCCAGCCCGGTTACGGCAGCACCTCGATCGACGGTGTCGGCGGCGTGTTCCTGCTCGGCATCGGCTCGATCGTCCTCGGCGTGCTTGTCACCACTGTGATCCGGCTCCGCTTCCCCGACTTCTTCCGCCACGGACGCCGCACCGTCACCGACCTCATCGTCACGGAGGACTGAACCACCATGCGCACGCTCGCCATCGCCGCCGTCCAGACCCGACCGGTCGCCCACGACCCCGAGGCGACCCATGACCGCTTCCGGGAGCAGGTTTTCGCCGTGCGCGACCTCTTCCCGCACGTCCAACTCGTTGTCCTACCCGAGCTACTGCTCGCCGCCGAGCCACCGCTGCTGGAGAGCAGGGACGGCTGGATGCAAGAGGTCGCCGTGCCGGTACCCGGGCCGCTCACCGACCGCTTGTGCGCCCTGGCCCGGGAGACCGGGCTGTGGTTGGTGCCCGGCTCGGTCTTCGAACGCGCCGAGGACGGGAGCATCTACAACACCGCCCTCGCCATATCCCCCGAGGAAGGCATCGTCGCCCGCTACCGCAAGGTCTTCCCCTGGCAGCCCTACGAACAGGCCGCTCCCGGAAACGAGTTCACCGTCTTCGACATCCCCGGCGTCGGGCGCGTCGGCCTGGCCATTTGCTACGACGGCTCCTTCCCGGAGACCATGCGCCAACTCGCCTGGCTGGGAGCTGAAGTGGTGATCCAGCCGACCTTGACCACCACCCGGGACCGAGAGATGGAGCTGGTCTGCGCACGCGCCAACGCTTGGATCAACCAGCTCTACGTCGTCAACGTCAACGCCGCCGACCCGGCCGGCGTCGGCACCAGTGCCGTCGTCGACCCCGAGGGCATCCTCCGGCAGCAGGCGGGCCCCGGCGAGGAGATCCTCATCGACGTCCTCGACCTGGACACCGTCACCCGCGTCCGCGCGTTCGGCTCCGCCGGGATCAACCGGCCCTGGGCCCAACTCGCCCGCTACGGCGCCAGGATCGAGCTACCCATGTACGGCGGCACATTCCACACACCACACTGGCTGAACGACGAAACCTCACAATAGCCGCGGACGAGCCAAGACCGTACGGGAGAGGCTGGGTGAGTGGCGCACCGGCTGCCCGCGTCCAGCGAGGCGGTACTGATTGAAGGCTCCCCTCCCTGAAGGGAGGGGATTCGTCACCCTCCAGGGCTGAGCGGGGATTTACGGCTCAGGCCGCCGCCGGAGCCGGCGGCTCGG
>NZ_JBIARC010000120.1:0-13349 GCF_042889625.1 Streptomyces sp. NPDC002573
GGGAGGGCAGTCGTCAGGCGCGCGAAGCGCGTCAAGCCCGCTACCGCAAGGTAAGCAGGAATCTCCCGGCTTCAGCCGGGAGAGCACTTCAATCGCTCAAACGTGAGGTGGTGGAGTTCCGCGACGCCATCCAGCCCTTGGCCCCGGTCATGCAGCCCCTCACCACCGCGCGGGATGACTGGCCGCGGCAGGTCGCTCCGTACTTGCGTGACGTCGCCGACCACCTCGCCCGCACCGACACCGAAGTCCGCGCTCTGGACGACCTGCTCGGTTCCGTTCTCGACGCCCATCTGGCGAAGGTGGGTACCTGGCAGAACGACGACATGCGCCGCATCAGCGCGTGGGCGGCCATCTTCGCCATCCCCACCATGGTGGCCGGGATCTACGGCATGAACTTCTCTCACATGCCCGAACTGAGCTGGCGCTACGGCTACCCGTGCGCGCTCGCCGTGATGGCCCTGGGGGCAGGACTGCTGTACCGGGCCTTCCGCCGCAACGGCTGGCTGTGACAGCGAACGGCTTCCTACGCGGTCGCACTGGCACGACACGATGCGGACGATGGCGCTGGTACTGCCCACGGTTGTGCTGCTGGGCCACTGGCAGCTCCTGGGCAGACAGGGCATCTACGCCGCAGCCGGCGCCCTGTTCGTACTCACCAACGGGTCCGTCAGCGTTCCCACTGCCACGGCCCGCATCACCGAGGCAGCTTTCCGCGCGGTGGTCGGCATCGCCGTCAACGCGCTGATCCGTCCGCCGGTCTACCTGCGTGATACCCGGGCCGCCGTGCGAGAGGCTGTCCAAGAGGCACACGACGTCCTTCAGACAGTGGCCGACGGGCTGGCCGAAGGCCGGTGGGACGCCGACGAGGCCGGTACCTGGCACGAGCGCGCCCTACGTCTGCAACGCGGTGGCCGACCAGGCCCGCGTTGCCATCGGCCGCAGTGGGGAAAGCCTGAGCATCAACCTGCGAGGCGCCTACGGAACAGGGCGGGTCCGCGTGGGAGTTGCAGGAACGCCTCGTCGGCACCAAGCAGCACCCCAGCAAGCCCGACGGCAGCGGTCCGGCTGTGGATCGTCAGCCTTCGCCCTCCACGTAAGGGTGGGCCCGACTGCGTAGTGGTGATGTTTTGTCCCACATGCCAGCGTGCTCCGCAGAGGGGATCCGTCTCGTATGTCACCTCTGCGGGGAAGCCGTCGACCATGACTCGCTCTGGCTTCGGGAGGTCGGCGAGGGCTCTGCCGCAACCTGGGCAGTGGGCCGGGGACCGCATGGGATGCATGCCCATCGGGATTATCTTCCTGGTGCGTCAGACGGATACCTGGGCGCGTCACGCAGGCGAGGGGCTCGTGGCTGGGACCTGCCGTGTGGTTGTCGTCCATCCGTACACTGCGGTCTCCTCGCTGGTGCACGACAGCAGACGCCAGGCGTCAAACGTCCATGCGAAAACCGCGTCTTGGCCGAAGCGCCGACCCAGTTCACGAGCCGCAGCGTCACTCATGCCGACGACGGCGGCGCTTTCCTCGATGTGCGCCCCGCACGCGGTGCCTCCTGCCGCGGGCCACCAGGTGAGGCCCAGCTGGTTGATGTTGTTGAGCAGCAGGCGTCGGGCACGGCCGTTGGCATCCGCAGGAGCGACACGGCCATGAGGATTGAAGGCAGTGATCACATGGATGGTGCGGCCGATGGAGTCAGGAAAGAGCCCCTCGGCCGTGCCGGGCGAACTCGGAGTGACCCGCACCGTACGGGCCCCGAACTGGATGTCCACCACGGCCTGCTGGTAGAGCATCCACTGCTCGGAGCTGACAGAGGTGACGATGGTGTGCATGAGGGCCTCCTGTGGATCAGAGGACCCCCTTACGTGTCGTGCAGGGAGATCCGCGCTTACCCCACCAAGCTGTGGGGGTGTTGGGCTTCCCTGGAGCCTTGCGTGTGAGCGAGGTCGTCGACTTATGACCGTCCAGGGGCGCGATCGTCTTCGTGATGAAGCCGGATGCTGTCACAACGCCGGCCGGAAAGCCAGAGAATTGGATCACGTTGCTGAGCGCCAGGATGGGGTGTTAGCTTCACGCCAGGTTACGAGTTCCAGCGTGAAGCCCAGGCTTGCTGGGCGGCATCCCACCCGCTGTGGGTGCCCCGGGTGACGGCCAGCCCTGCGTGTTCTGCGCGGGGAAGAGCGGATCAACCGGGTGTGGCACTACCGGGGGCCATCGAGTCCGGAAGATTCACGCCCACGGGGAACGAGAGTCTCGAAGCGCGTCCGGTGGTCTGGCTCGACGCCTGAGCTGTTGACCTCAGGATCCGGCAGCGGACACGTGACGAGTCAACTCGGCGGCCATTCGTCGCATGACGACGCGGTTGACGCGCTGCATCGCGGCTCGGACGACGGGTGCCAGCAGGCGTTCGGCGAGAGGGGCGCGCGCCCAGGCGTACGTGAACGAAACCTGGCTCCCGCCGTTTGGCAGCGGTTCGATGGTGTAGGTGCCGTGGGCCTGGCGTCGACCGGCCGCGCTGACGTTGCGTTCGACGATGCGCCGCGGCGCGTCGGCCTCGACGACCTCGATGGTGACGTCGGTCTCCACGCCACCCAGCGTGGCGGTGACCGTTGCGCACGATCCTATTCCGCGGCTGGGGCCGCTGTAGCGCCAGTTGGTCAGGTAGTGGTTGGTGAACTCCTCGTGGTGCGCCATGACATCAAGGAACTCGTAGACCTGCTCGGGCGTGTGCGGAACATCAATCGACACGGTGACAGATCGCATGTACCACACGGTACATGGGTCATGTACCAATTGGTACACTCGCGACGTGATGCACACGGACGACTCGCATCCCGAGGACGAGACCGGGCACGTCACGGACGGGGACCGGCGCGCGCAACTGGTCGACGCAGCCGTCGACCACGTGGCGGCACACGGCATCGCGGACCTGAGCCTGCGTCGCCTGGGCGCCGCGATCGGCGTCAGCCACCGCATGCTGATCCACTACTTCGGTTCCAAGGAACAGTTGCTCTTCGAGATCGTCCGGGCATCGGAGCGACGCCAGCGCGGTCTGCTGTCCCGGCTCCGCACGGAGCCCGGTCTCTCACCCGCCGACGTCGCGCGGCGACTGTGGCAGCAGCTGACGGACCCTCGACTGGCCGGTCAGGAGCGGCTCTTCTTCGAGATCTGCGGGCACGCGCTGCGGGGCCGCCCCGAGGCCCTCCCGATTCTCGAAGTGCTCGTGGCGGACTGGCTGGAACCGCTCGCGGCCGCCGAAGTCGCTGCGGGGACGGACCCTGTCACGGCCCACAACCGCGCCAGGCTGGGACTCGCCACCGTCCGTGGTCTGCTGCTCGACCTGCTCGCCACCGGTGACCGCGCCGGCGTCGACGCGGCGATGGAGGAGTTCCTTCGGCTGTACTACGGCCCGGAGTGACGGAGTCGCTGATCAGGCCAAGCGGCCAGGCCCGACGACGTATCCCACTTCGGCTCGGCAGCAGATCTCGGGGCAGGCCGGCCTGGCCAGTGCTGTCACCGCATTAGGTTTGCCGGCGGTGGGGTCCGCGGGCACCTGGATGTGCGGTGGCGCCTGGCCAAGTCGTCCGACCGGCACTTCGACGCCTGCGTGCCCCTGGCAGAATCCCTCCCGTGATTGAGGAGAAGCTCGACGCGCTCTCGCAGATGATGGACGAGTACCAGGCCATGCCATTTCCACGTGGGTTCCGCGGCCTGGACATTGAGGACCAGGACATGGTCATGCTCGATGCCGATACCGCGGGCTACGCCTCGCGCGTCCTCAAGGGCCCCCTCGCCCAACCGTCCCGAGAAGGCCTGATCGGATTGGTGGGGGTGTTCGAGAGGGTTCTTCCGGCCATCGGTGACGAGTACGCCGCCAAGTTCTACACACACGCACGCGACGTGGCCATGCTGGCCGCCGACATCGAAGCCATGCGCGACAAGTAGTCCTCCGAGGGGAAGGCTCGCCTGGTCGACGGTCACGGCGGTCGGACGTGCGGTGACGGCCGATCCGATCGCTCGGCTCGGGCCAGTCCCGTGCCGTGCTCGGGACACGCGATCTGCCGTCGCCCAGTGTCACGTACGGAGCGGCCTTGCCGTCCTGGTCAGGCGAGGTCCGTCAGGTCCTCCGCGAATACCTGCGACAGAGGTTGCGGTCCCACGTACTGCTGGCAGTTGCACTCGCCGGCCTCGTAGCGCAGAGGCTTCCTGTTCTCGTCCCAGGCCGTTGGCACCTCGACGCGTTCGTGGCACCGGCCCTGCTTGTCGTGCTTGGCGAGATGGTGCGTGCATCCGCACACAGGCTCCGGAGGCTTGTGCGCTGCTTCGACGGCCAAGCGTTCCTGCCTCGTCGCTTCCAGCAACTGCAACTTGCGCTCATGCCGATTGCGCAGTGCGGTGCGGACGTTGTCGGCTGCCCACGCGAAGCCACCCGTCCAGAAGACGATGAGAACCCACCAGATCCAGTTCATCAGTTTTCCCTTCCCCCTGTGCTGCTGCGGACCCGCATAAGGGCCGATCCGAAGCGCCTTCATCTTGTCATGCAGGCCCCAGACACGCCTTCCGGCGTGCCGCAGATCGAGTCCCGTTCCAGTGAACAAGTGACGATCCGCGGTCGGCGGCATCAACAGAGTGGTCCGTCGCAGCCAGGCCCGGGACGCCGTGGTCTCGCATGAGCCTTCGCCGCCCCGGTCCGCCACCAGCATTACTGCCTGCTGCTGGAGTGCACCCTTCGGCCGCGCATGCTCACCCGGCCATGACTTTTGCAGAACTGCAATGGCAGCACGTACAACCAATCGGAAAGCACGCACGTCAAACCCTTGTGAAGTCGCAGACGCTTCGTCGCAGCGCTGTACCGGTGACCATCCTCAGCCTGTTCGTGCTAGCCGGATGCTCAAGAGGCGAAGTGAGCACGAGGAACGAGTCGATCACCGGGCCGGTTACCGTGAGCGTCGACGATCGCACCCTCACAGTGATGACGGAATCAGGCGGGTGCGACGAGGCTCCTCAACTCCTTGCGTCTGAGGCGTTGAAGACGGTCTCCCTGACTGTGCGTGTCACCACACGCGTCCGCCCCGGCTCTGCGTGCCCAGCTGACGCCCGCTTCGGCCCGGCCCGCGTGACCCTGAACAGCGCCCTTGGGCCGAGGACCGTGACCGACAGAATCACTGGGCGTCGACTACCGGTTCGGAGAAGCTGACGGCGTCACAGGCATTCGAGAGACGTCCTAGTCGCGGACGCTGCGGGCGAGCCAGGGGCTGAGTGTGCTGCGCAAGATCAGCTCTTTAAGGGTCTCATCACCGGGCAGGGGGACAATCAGCCACAGACCGGGAGGGAAGACTCTCCCGTTTACATAGGCCAGGCCGCCGTAGATGGACCGCAGGAACGCCGGGACAGCGTCCCGGGGCACGTCCTCGAAGTCGACGTCGTCGACAGTGATTTTCGCGTCGTCCTCCGGGAAGATCCGGACGGATATGGCGGTAGAGCCCCCCAGGTCGATGAATGCCTCGTGCGGCAGCGAGCCGTCAGGGTCGAGGACTGTGAATGCCCCGGCCGAGGTGCGGCGGGACGTCTGGTCTGCGCCGATGGCGTCGGCGACGGTCATCTCCAGGCTGTACTCCTGCGCGATCTCACGAATCGCCATGACAGCAGCCTCGGTGCTCGCCAGATACGGACGCTTCATATCCCCGATCATGCCTTACGAGTGGTGGGCGCACCTCCACGTTGAAGAAGTCAAATGACGGGCAGGCCGCGTTCCGTCTCGCTGGTCGCAGCACAAGGTCTGGTGCCTCGTCGTGATCGGCGCCCTCTCGACAGGTCTAACGGCTGTGCGGTGTCGGTCAGTTCCCGAACGAGGTGTGACGTTTTCTCCAGCCTGTAGACCTGTCGCAGCACGCCATGACGGCCCCATACTCCAGGACCCGACGAACCGACCGGCGAAGGAGCATGGTGAGCGCGGCGGCGGCAGCAGGGACCTGGAAGCTCGGAGACCTGGAGGTAAATCGCATCGGCTACGGTGCCATGCGGCTGACGGGAAACGGCATGATGGGCAACTCCGACGGCACCCCCATCGACCGCGATGCCGCTGTCGGCCTGCTGCACAGCGCTTTCGAGCAGGGTGTCAACCACGTCGACACGGCCGCCTTCTATTTCTCGCCACTGCGGTCCGCGAACGAGCTCATCAACCGCGCTCTCTCGTCCTGGTACGGCGACGTGGTCGTGGTGACCAAGGTCGGCCCGGCGCGCGATCCCTCCGGCGAGTGGCTCACCGTGGCTCGCCCCGACCAGCTGCGCGGCCAGGTCGAGGAGAACCTGCGCCAGCTCGGTCGGGACCACCTGGGCGTGGTGAATCTGCGCCGCGATCCCGGCACGGCCTCGATCCCCGAGCACTTCGGCGCCCTTGTCGAGCTGCGCCAGGCGGGCCTGATCCGGCACCTCGGGCTCTCCAACGTCCGCCCAGAGCACGTGACCGAAGCCCTGATGATCGCGCCTGTGGTCTGCGTGCAGAACTCCTACGGCCTGGACTGGCGCCGCGCCGATGAGAGCGGGCTGGTGGATCTGTGCCGGGAGCAGGGCATCGCTTTCGTCCCGTACTTCGCCGTCTCCGGCCTGCGGCGCGAGGCGGCAGCAAGCGATGAGGACGACGCGCGCGTCCCGCCCGCGCCCACAATGCGACGCCGGCCCAGGTACGGCTCGCCTGGACGCTCCACCGCGGACCGCACGTGCTCGCCATCCCCGGCACCACGAACCCGGCACACCTCGCAGAGAACATCGCCGCGGGAGCCCTGAGCCTGACAGAGGAGGAGTTGGCTGTCCTCGACACGCCTTGCGAGGGCTCCGCTTGGCCCCCGGCCGGCGGTGCTCGTAGGGACAGGAACCAGCCCTGAGCGTCATCGCCTGATGGGAACGCAGACGCCGGTGCAGGGTCAGAGGGACTTCCAGAGGCGGAAGCGGGGCTTCTTCGCGACGGGAATCGTTCTGCTGTGAATACGCACTCGACTCTCCTCCGGCAGTTCCTTCTCCCCGGTCAGACGGACGCTCCCGGACGAGTTGATCGTGACAGAAGCGCGGGGGATGGCCCGCAATGCCGACACGTCTGCTTCCAGCGTCATGGAAGAGTGGTGCTCCATCTGGGCACTCAGCGTCGTGAGGTTGGGAAAGACGTCCCGCAGTTCGCCGAAATCAATGCGGTTCTGCACTTCCGCCGTCAGGCGCAGAGACCGGATCTGCGGAAGCGGCGGCAGGTGAAGTTCCGCGAGACCGGACAGTTGGGTGAGGTCTATGTCAAGGTTGACGAGTTCGGGCAACATCACCAATTTCCGCAACTCGACTGTGGCGAAGGGGGTACGGACATCAGCGGCCAAATGAAGTGTCGTGAGCCGGGGCCAGCGTTCAATGCCGTCGAGGGTCGGTGCGCTCAGAGTTGACGGCCCCAAGATGAGGGTCCGCAGTTGTGAAGGCAGGGGTAGGTTCGTCAGCTGCCCCCAGGGTTGGCGGCTGTTGATGGCGATCGAGGTCAGTCCCTGCAGTCCGGCGAGGGGACTCATGTCCGGCCCTACCGGCATCTTCTCCAGTTGCAGAAGCTCAATGTTCGCGTCGGAGATGTGTGAGTAGTCCTTCAGGCTGCCGCAGTCCTGGAGTCTCAGCGAGCGCAGGCGTGGCGCACAACTGACGAGAAACCGGAGATCACGGAAGGAGTCATTGCTCACCAGTCGCAGCTCGCTGGGCTCGGTGGCGAGCAGCCCGGGTGTCATGAGGTCTTCCGCGAAGGAGCCGTTGATCTCCAGTGCCATTACTCGACCGATCCGGCCGAGGGCGGACAGCTGGGACTCCGTGCTCACGGTGAGGTACACACCGGTCAGTTCCATCTCGGACAGGATCTCGTCGACGAACCGCTGGTCGTCGAACGAACTCCAGGCGTCGACCACCTTTTTCCGCACAAGAGCATCGGGATGGTCTCGGAACTGCCGCAGGATCTGAAAGGCATGCTCGCCACCGATTCGGGCGGCCGTCTCTACCGTGGCCGCCGCCTCCCTGTCGTCCAGCTGATCCGGCCCCGGCAGGAGATCGAGCACGACCGGCCCCGCGCCGGCCAGCTTCTCCGCCGCCTCGGAGTCCCGGGGTGGGAGCAGCAGGGCCGCTCGTTCCTCCGCCGCGCGTCGCACCGCCGGCGCCAGCATGGTGGCGTGTTCCAGGCTGGCGGCGGCAAGCAGGTGCAGCCGGGTGCGGATCTCGTCGTGCGGCGCGACGTCTCCCCGCTCCAGCAGGCTGCCGATCAGCATGGCGCGTTCCTCGGGGCGGCCGTGTCCTACGGCCATCCGGACCACGTCCTCCCACTGCGGGTCGGCGGCATGTTCCGCGACCTGCGGGAGGTCCTGGGCCTCGACCGCGGCCTTCGCTCCGAGATAGTCCTGGAACGTGCGGTGGACGAAATCAGCGGTCTGCGGGGTGGGCTCACGCAGCAGACCGCTGCGGCGCAGGAGGTGGCGCAGGACATCCCGTGCCCGGTCCGGCGGGGCCACACCGGGCATGGCGGGCAGCAGCCGCTCGATCAGCCTGACCACCTTGTCCTGCTCCGCCTCGGTCTGGCCGTTGCGGATCAGCCACCAGGCGAGCTCCTGGAGGAGTTGCCGCTGAGCGTCCTCCGGAATGTCGAAGCCCTCCGGTACGCCCACATCGCGTTCCTTGTCGCGGCGGACAAGCAGCATGGTGAGCGCCGCGCCGTACAACTCCATCCGGCTCTCCGGCAGATAGGTACGGCGATCGCGGTGCAGCGCGCAGATCATCGCGCACATCAGCGGATTGGTGGCGAGACGTGCCAGGTCTCTCTTACGTCGCAGGGTGTCCAGCAGGCGCTCTCTGTACCGGTCACGCTCCGGCGCGGCCTCGGCGCTCTCTCCGAAGGCGGCCTGGTGCCAGCGCGCTACGAATGCCTCGACGTCCTGCTGGTTCATGGGCAGCAGATTCAACTCGGTGAAGTCCCGGCGCGTCAGCCAGCCCTCGCTCACGGCGGTGGGGCGGGTGGTGATGACGCAGTTGCAGTCGGGGTAAGCGGCAAACAGCCCGGTGAGCCATTCCTGGGTTCGTTCCCGGTCACGTTCGGGGATCTCATCCACACCGTCGATGAGAAGCAGCGCACGGCCCGAGCGCATCACCTCCTCCGCCCAGTCGGGCGGCGGGCTGAGCGGAGTACCGGTGGCGGCCAGGAAATTGCCGGGACTGGGCAGAGCCCCCTGCCTGATCAGTGTGCGCAGCGGCAGGACAAAGGGCACGCAGTCATCGAGATGACCGAGCCGATAGCTGAAGTCGTCCCGGGCCGCGGTGATGGCCAGCCACTGGATGAGAGTGGTCTTCCCGGAGCCGGCCAGACCACGCAGCAGCACCCGGCGCTTTCCGGACAGGGCGGACTCGACGCGCTGACGGCCGCTGGACACGTCGTGCCTGGGGACGGTTTCCAGGAGGTCGGCGCGGTCCTGGCTGCTTTGGTGGGACAGCTCCAGGCTCAGATAGGCGGTGTCGAGTGGCCATTGCGCATGGTCACTCCTGCTGAAGTCGAGCCCGAAGATGCGGAGTTCGCCGTAGTTCCGCTCCACGTACGAACGGTAGTCGGATTCGAAACCGGCACGTGGTGCGCGACTCCGTCCCGCGTCTTCCAAGGTGGGAAGCTCTCCGAGGTGTTCGAAGTACGCGTCGTAGAAGCCCGCGACGATGTGGATCGCGGTGGCCGGGACGGCCGTGAGGCGACCGTGCTGCCAGCCGTCAGGGTCCGTGGTCACCACACCCACCAGCAGCTCTCCGTCGAAAAGAGCCGCCCCGGACATCCCCGCCCACGGGGAGCCGCCGTCGCGCCGGGGTGCCGGCGGCGTATGGACGAGGTCGAGCACGTACCCTCCACGCACCATGTTCGACCCCGGCTTGAGCGTCCCGACCAGCTGCTCGCTGTCGAGCTGCCCTGTCCCACTGCGTTGAACAGCGGGGAAACCGATCGCCTGGCAGTTGGGGCGCGGTTTCAGATCACTGGTCTGTCCCCACCGGACCGGCCCCCAGCCAGCGGTGGTCTCGGGTGCGACCAGGTCATCGGCAGCCAGCAGCAGTGCCACATCGCAGTTCTCGTGGGTTCCTTCCCAGACCGGCCGGCAGGGGATCCGTCCACGGCCATCGGGGACGATGGCATGAACGCTGTCGCTGCCCACAACGACATGGGCTGCGGTGAGGACCAGCCGAGGGCCGAGGAGATAACCACTGCCCTGGCGAGAGGCACCGAGGACGGCGGCGATGCGCTCCTTGCGCGGACCGGACACGGCGCGCCACCCGCCTACGAGGTGCGGCCGAAGGCCGAGGTGTCCGCCGGGGCGTCGTTGCCGACTTCCCAGCCACCCCCCGTACGCGCGTTCTTGGGCCGGAGCGTGAAGCTGACCCGGTGGGTGTGCGCCTTGGACCGGCCGGCATCGGCGTCGGCCGAGATCACCCACGCCCGCACACCCGACTTCACGCGCACGTCACGGCGCAGTTCGACCGTGAACTCCAGGTGGATGTCCCCCACTTCAAAGGACAGTTCACCGCCGGTTCCGCGCGCTGCGGCGGTGAGCAGCTCATCGCGTACGGCCTGGACGGCGTCCGCCAGCTCGATCCCGTCGATCCCAGTGAAGTCGTCACTCACTTGGTCAACGCTATGCCAACGCGTCTGCTTGCGCCATGAGTTCGGGCTCTAATGACGATCAGTCAGTGGTGGAGGCCCGGTCGTCCCAGCAGGGCGCGGGTCAACAGTCCGCTGGAGACACCGAGGCCGATGGCCGCGGCTGCCCACCACGGCGCCCAAGGCAGGAGTCCGAGGGCCTGATCGGCCGACCAGCGGCCCGGGCCGGCGAGCGTCAGCACGGCAGGCACGAGCACCAGGACGAGCGGGTACTCGTAGCCGTCGTGCTGCACCCACAGCCCGTTGCGCCACTTCACCGATGCCGCGACCGTCATGACCCCCGCTGCGATGGTGGCCGCCAAGGGGGTGAGCGCTCCCGCGCACAGCAGCAGGCCCGCAGCGATCTGCCCGAGGCCCGCGGCCGCCGCGGAATCCGTCCGCTCGGAACTCCGCCGCTCCGCCCGCTATCCCGTGGCCGCCGAGACGGTGGCTGACCTTCTGGATCCCGTGCCCAGCGAACAACAGGCCCACGGCCAGCCTCAGGATGAGCAATCCGGTGTTCATCACACTTCTTCCTCATGCGGGGGGTAGGTGGATAGGGAGTGGTGGGTCTCCGCGCGTCACAGCACGAAGCAGGCGTCGAAGATCTCGGAAGCGGTTTCGGGGGCGAAGCCGCGGGCGGCGCGCCACTGCCGGTGCTGCTCGGACTCGGCGACCGCCTGGCCGAGCAGTTCCGCCTGCCGTGCGCCCGAGATGCTGGGCCTGACGGTGGCCTGATAGCCACCGAAGTGCGCCACCGGGCTCCAGGCGGGGCTGACGGCCGGGATCGGCTCGTCCAGGCCCTCGTACTCGCCGACGGCGTACACGATCCGGCCGCCGACGACGGTGAGCAGCGACTCGATGTACGGGATGTCCTGCTCCGGGACCGTGAAGAAGTCGTCGGAGAGGATGGCCAGGTCCCCGTAGTAGCCGGGGGCGAGGATGCCCTTGACGTCCTGCTCTCCGGTGAGCTTGGCGCCGGCCCGGGTGTACATCTCCAGGGCGGTCTCGCGGCTGACGCGGTTCTCCGGCGGGTAGATCGTCAGGTCGCCGACGGTGCGGCCGGCGACCAGCCAGTGCAGTGCGACCCAGGGGTTGTAGGAGGAGACCCGGGTGGCGTCGGTGCCGGCGCCGAGGGTCAGACCGCGGTCCAGCATGGCGCCGATCGGCGGTGCCTCGGCGGCAGCTCCGGGGCCGTAGCGGCGTACGGACGCCTCGCCCTGGAAGGACATGCGGTTCTGCACCGACATGGCGCCGCCGAGCGCGGCGACGCGGTCGAGGCTGTCGCGGGAGACGGTCTCCGCGTGGTCGAACAGCCAGCGGTTGCCGGCGGGAAAGAGGCCCTCGGCGGCGAGCTTCTCGAATACGGCGAGGTCGCGACGGATCGTCTCGTCGTAGGTGGCGTGCAGGCGGAAGCCCCAACCGTTCTCCATCAGCAGCCGTACAGCCTGCCCGAACTCGTCCTCGCACGCGCCGAGTTCGGGCCGTGGCTGGGTGAAGTTCTCGAAGTCGGCGGCGGCCCAGGTCAGGTTCTCGCCCGCACCGTTGAGGCGCAGCCATTCGTCGCCGTCGCCGGGACGGACCGTCTCGATCCAGCGCTTGAGGTCGGCGATTTCCTGTCCGCCGGTCTGGGGGAACAGGTGGTAGGCGATCCGCAGGGAGAGCCGGCCGTCCTTGGCCAGGTCGATGACGGTGCCGTAGTTGTCGGGGAAGTCCTGAAAGCCGTCGGCCGCGTCGATGGCAGAGGTCGGACCGAAGCGGTTGAGCCCGCGCAGGTAGTGACGGGTGGACGTCTTGAGGTCCTCGCCCTGCAGGGTGGGGGCTTTCGCCAGCGTCGAGTAGAGGATCAGGGCGCCGGGGGCGGCCAGCAGCATGCCGGTGGGCTCACCGTCGTGGCCGCGGACGATCTGCCCGCCGCGGGGGTCGGGAGTGTCCTTGGTGAAGCCCGCCGCCTGGACCGCGGCCCGATTCATGATCGCCGACTGGTAGAGGTTCAGCACGAACACGGGGGTGTCCGGGGCCGCGGCGTTGAGTTCGGAGACGGTCGGCAGGCGCTTCTCGGCGAACTGGTCGGCGGAGAAGCCCCCGACGACGCGGACCCACTTGCCCTTGGGAGTGCGGGCGGCCTGCTCACGGAGCATGGCCAGGCCCTCCCCCAGGGTGGGCACACCGTCCCAGCGCAGCTCCAGGACGTAGTTCAGGCCGCCGCGGATGACGTGCAGGTGGGAGTCGTTCAGACCGGATCTTCTTGCGGCCGGTGGCCTTGATGGCCTCGACGACCGCGTTGTCCTCCCAGGCGTTCATCGTGGTGCGGTCGATGAATCTCCCGGCCGGGGAAGACCTCGGCGAGCTGGGGGAGGATCGGGCCGGAGAAGGACTCGGCGGCCACGGTAGTGAGGACGACGGGGACGTCGAAGGCCTTGGCGGCCTTGGCCAGGCCCACGATGGCGTTGATGATCGCGGTGCGGTCGCCGCTGCCGGTGCCGAAGAACATCTGCGGCTGGTGGTCGACGAACAGCATCACCGAGTTGTCGGACGTCAGCAGGGCCGGGCTGGGAGCGGCCTTGACATGAGCAGCACTGAACATGGTGACTCCTCCCCCTCGTGAACGAGGGGGCTTCTCGCTATGCCGGTGCGGCGTCGCGACGGACCAGCCCGGCCCGTAGAACGTTCAGGGCGCCCA
>NZ_JBIARC010000121.1:0-13102 GCF_042889625.1 Streptomyces sp. NPDC002573
ATGAGGCAGATGCACGGCCGCGCCGGCTTCGACCTCCTACGCCACCGCATCCTGCTCCAGTAGCCACCGTCACCCACCGCTACCACCGACTACGGGCCAGAGCCATGAATCAGGTGTGATCCTCCCCGAAGGAGTCACCTGATGAGTACGACGATGGATCACCGGATCGAGACCTCCGGCAGCGTGTCGCTTGCCGCAGCCGACGGCAATGTCCAGGGTGCCGACGTGAAGTCGATGCCGGTGTCGCCGAACGGTCTGTCCAGCGAACTGCTGGAGGAGCTGGCCGCGCTCGCGGCCGAGAGGGTCCGCGGGGACGGGCTGCGGCTGATGGGCGAGGGCGGGCTGCTGCCCGAGCTGGCCCAGCACCTGATGCAGGCCGCCCTGGAAGCCGAGATGGACGCGCACCTGGCCGCCGAGGCCGGCCGGAGCGGCGGGCGCGGGTCCCGCTCGGGCGGCAACATACGCAACGGCTACCGGGCCAAGAAGGTCATGACGGAGGTCGGCGCCGTGACGGTGCAGGTCCCCAGAGACAGGCTGGGCACCTTCCGGCCCCGGATGCTGCCCGTGTACGCCCGCCGCACCGGCGCGCTGGACGACCTGGTGCTCTCGCTGACCGCGAAGGGCCTGACCTCGGGCGAGATCGTCTCGCACCTCGCGCAGACCTACGGGACCGTCCTCGCCACGAACACCTCATCACTGCCCGTGACCCAGATCGCCGCCCGGCTGTCCGACCCACGCGACTGGTCGGGCTGCACTTCTTCAACCCCGTCCCGTTGATGAAGATCGTGGAGGTCATCCCCGCAGAGCTGACCCGTCCGGACATCCCGCCCGCACTGGTGAAGCTGGTCCAGGAGACCGGGCACCGTGCGGTGACGGTGGCTGACACCCCCGGCTTCCTGATCAACCACGCCGGCCGCGGGCTGGCCACCGAGGCCTTCGCCCTGCTGGAGGAGTCGGTCGCCGATCCGGCCGGAATCGACCGGATCGCCCGAGACGTACTGGGCCTGCGCATGGGACCGTTCGAAATCATGGACCTCACCGGCCTGGACGTGACGGCCGCGGTCATCGACTCGATCTGGCGCGGCTTCCGCTACTCCGACCGGCTCCGGGCCTCCTACCTGACACCCAACCGGGTGGCCGCCGGGCTGTACGGCCGCAAGAGCGGGCACGGCTTCTACTCCTACGCCCCCGACGCCGCCCCTCCCGAGGAGGAGCCGGTCATCGGTGACGCCGACCGGCCGGTCCAGGTCGCCGACGACGGGCCGCAGGCTGACGCGCTGCGCCGGACTCTGACCCAGGCCGGTGTCGACCTTTCACCCTCCGACCAGGCGATCGTCCTGGTACCCGCCTGGGGTACAACCGTGGCCGCCGCAGTCTTCGCCGACGGCCTGCCCACCCGGCGCACCCTGGGCATCGACCCTCTGTCGCTGGACACGCCGCGCCGGGTGCCGGCCGCCACCCCGTCGTCGGACCCGGACGTGGTGCGCGACGCACAGGCCGTCCTGACCAGGTCCGGCGCCACCGTCACGGTCGCCCCTGACACGGCGGGATCGATCGCCCAACGGCTGCTGTCCTCGATCGTCTCGGTGGCCGCATCTATCGCCGAACGCTGGGAGGCGTGGGCGGCCGCCTCGTCCGGCCGTAGCCGCGCGACCTGGCCGCGCGGCTACGGCCGGCCGAGCGGCTGGCCCGGCACTCGACCGACGACCGCCTCGGCGACGTACTGGAACCCCACACCGAGGTGCCGGGCTGTACGCGGGCACCCCCGGCGTGGCACGCACCGCCCGGCGGATAAGGGCGCAACTACGTCCCCAGTCGCCGATCTTCCGCCACGCGGTGCGGCTCGTGGTGGGCGTGGTGGTCGCCGAGGTCATCGGCCGGTCGATCGGCGGGTGGGACGGGCTGGGCATCTCCGCGCACGGCTACTGGGTGACCCGGAGCACCATATTGGTGCTCTTCCCCGGGTACGGGCACACCATCGCCCGGGGCTGGGGGCGGGCGACCGGGACCGTGTTGGGCGGCCTCCTCGCCTGGGTGCTGTCCCTGCCACACTGGTCGCCCACCGGCCTCGCGGCCGCGTCGGTGGTGCTGGCGGCGGCCGTGTTCGTGTTCCAGCGCACCGGACAGCTGATGCTCAACCTGTGTCTGACCTGCTGGATCGTCTTCCTGATCCACCACGGCGGCGGGCTGCCCGGGCCCACGGCGTGGGCACGCGCCGCCGACACCGTGGTCGGCGCCGCGCTCGCCATACTCATCTTCCTGGTCTGGCCCACCTGGTCCACCCGGCGGCTGCCGGGCCTGCTCGCGCAGTGGCTGCGGGTGCAGGACCGGCTGCTCCCCGAACTGCTGACCGGCTACGCCGACGCCGGAGCGGCCGACCCGGCAACCACCGACGAGCTCCGGGCGCAGTCACGGCAGGTCAGGGAGCACCTTGAGGCCGCGGTGCACGAGTCGCACGCCGAGCCCACCCAGCACCGCGGCCCCTGGTCGACCACGCAACTGGAGCAGATCAGCACCCAGGTGTCCATGGTCGCCGGGTGCGTCACCCTGCTGCACGAACACCTGCCGCGAACTTCGCACGACACCGTGCCGGAGCTGACCGAACTGGCCGATCCCCTGCACGAACACCTCTCCGCCCTGGCCCGCGCCGCCGCCGGAGCCGAGCCCGTGGCCCCGGGAGCACTGCGGTCGGTGTTCGACTCCTTCACCGCCCGCTCCGGCCTGCCGCCGAGCTGTCCTACGGTTCCGACAGAGCCGCGACCAGCCACGCCATCGCCCTGAGCACCGCAACCGTCGACGCCGTCGAGGCGCTCACCACCACCATCGCCTCCCGCCGCCACCGCCATCGCGCGCCGGCCTAAAACACCGCAAGGCCGCCGCCGACCCCGGACGTCGGTCCCCCGCCGGGAGGTGAGGGGCGAGGTCTGGCGGGCCCCGGTGCCCGACCACTGGAGGGCACCCCTACCCTGCGGAGCCCCCATTCCGATCTCGGTATGACCGCTGCGGTCACACCGGCACGGGCAATTCGGTAATTCCGTTCCCCGACAGAAACACACAGGCTTGATACATCAAGGCCCGGCCCAGACATGAAGTCGGCACATCCCCAGGAGCTCACCATGCCTACGCTCGACCGTCAGGACAATGTCTTCGTGCTCAACATCGGAGACGGCGAAAACCGCTTCCACCCCGACTGGCTCGCCTCCGTCAACGCCGCACTCGACGAGGTGGAGAAGGCGGAAGGGCCGCGTGCCCTGGTGACCGCCGCGACCGGCAAGTTCTACTCCAACGGCCTGGACCTGGAGTGGCTGGGCGCCCACGCCGATCAGCACGAGAGCTACCGCAGTTCCGTCCACCAGCTCTTTGCCCGCGTGCTGTCTCTGCCAGTGATCACTGTCGCCGCCCTGCAGGGGCACACCTTCGCCGCCGGCGCGATGTTCTCCCTTGCGCACGATTTCCGCGTCATGCGCGCCGACCGCGGCTTCTGGTGTCTGCCCGAGGCCGACATCAACATCCCCTTCACACCCGGCATGTGTGCCCTGATCCAGTCCCGGCTGGCGCCGCAGACCGCGCACGAGGCCATGGTCACCGCCCGACGCTACGGCGGGACGGATGCCGCTGCCGCCGGCATCGTCGACCGGGCAGTAGACGAGGACGCCGTGCGCTCCACGGCCGTGGAGATCGCCCAGGCACAGCTGGGCAAGGCCGGCGACACCCTCGGCACCATCAAGGCCCGCATGTATGCCTCGCTCCTCGACACCCTGCGCGGTGCGCCCCGCCCGCTCGGCTGACACCGCCGTGCACAACGCCCGTCGGCAACCCGCGTCGCGCCCAGCCGCGTACGCATCGGGCTCCCGGGCCGCCTGAGGTGACCGAGCAGGAGGCGCTTCCCGTTTCGGGCCGGATCACCGATGGGTCGCACAGGAGAACCCCGCTGTTGTCCAGCGTGAGGCAGTTCGCGCCGCCGGGCCGACCGAGCCCCGTGAATTTCGCGGTCACCGGCAGCGCCGCAGGGCACGCGGCGAACAACCCCCTTCGAAAGGACCCCTCATGACCACTCGCCCCAGCCTCGCCGGCCGCACCGTACTGATGTCCGGCGGCAGTCGCGGTATCGGCCTGGCCATGGCGCTCCGCGCCGCCCAAGACGGCGCCAACATCGCGCTGATCGCCAAAACCGACGAACCCGACCCCCGACTGCCTGGCACCATCCACACCGCCGCAGCCGAGATCGGGAAGGCGGGCGGCACGGCGCTGCCGATCGTCGGCGACATCCGCAACGACGAACAGGTCGAACAGGCGGTCACGGCCACCGTGGAGCGATTCGGCGGCATCGACATCGTGATCAACAACGCCTCGGCGATCACCCTGCAGAACCCCGGCGAACTTCCATTGAAGCGCTACGACCTGATGATGGACATCAACGTCCGCGGCACCTTCCTGCTGAGCAGCCTTGCCCTGCCGTATCTGCGCCAGGGAACCAACCCGCACATCCTCACCCTGTCGCCACCGCTCAACCCTGACCGCCGCTGGCTGCGCGACCATGCGCCCTACACGGTGAGCAAGTACGGCATGACGATGATCACCCTGGGCATCGCCGAGCAGCACCGCGGCCGGGGCCCGGCCGCCAACTGCCTGTGGCCGCGCACCCTCATCGCCACCGCCGCCACCGCCATGCTCCACGGTGCGGAGGAGTCGGTGACGGTCAGCCGCACCCCCCAAATCATGGCCGACGCCGCCTATGCGATCCTCACCCGCCCGTCCGAGGAGGCCACCGGGAACTGCTATCTGGACGAGGACGTGCTGCGGGAAGAGGGCGTGACCAGCCTCGACGGCTACCGCGCCGACCCGGCGAGCACCAGGCCACTGCAGCTCGACGCCTTCCTCTGACCGGCCCCGGGCGGCGTCGAAGGTCGACACCAAGGGCCGTGGAGGTCGGGGGCGGCGCAGCCCGTTGGCATAGGACTGACTGAACTTCACACACCAGAGGCGCGCGACGGACACGCCTTGAGCTCGGCGTGAGCGGAAGCGATCATCACCGGGCCGGTCGGCGCTCAGGGGCGCCCAAATCATGCGGGATCTGTCCACAGCGTGCAACCTGGAGATGGGATGAGTACCACCGGTGGGAGGACAGGCCGGGGGACGGCCGGTGGTGAGTGACCCGCCACAGACCGGGCTCGTCGGGCGATACCACCGGGCGAAGGGCGAGAAACCCAATGAACCTATACGCGCCGATATCGGAACACGGTCTCATTGGTGATCTTCAGACGGCCGCACTGATCTCCACAGAGGCAACCATCGACTGGTTCTGCAGCCCGCGATACGACTCGCCCAGCATCTTCGGATCACTACTCGATTACGAGAACGGTGGCCACTGCAAGATTTATCCTCGCGTACAGACGTACGCGAAACGACAGCACTACGCTCCGGACACCTGCGTATTGGTCACCAGATTCCTCACCGAGCAAGGGGTGGGTGCGGTCATCGATTTCATGCCTCCGGCATTGACGCACAAGCCGACGAAGAACCACCGGCTGGTACGTCTGCTGCGCTGCGCGCGCGGCGGCATGACGTTTAACATCGATATCTCACCCCGGTTCGACTATGCACGGCAACCGCATGAGGTCACGGCGACCGCAGAGGGGTGGGAATTCACCAGCGGAGATGAGCATCTGGCTGTGCATGTGGTGGATTCGCTCGGCGAGAAGTGTCTCAGCGAGGGGCGTATCCACGAAGGCGCGGTGCAGTTGACCGCAACGCTCAGGGCCGGAAGCGCCAGCGGAGTGCTGCTGGAGACGGACCCCGAGAGTCCACCCCGTATCATCCCACCAGAGGAGTGCGACCGGCTCCTGGAGGAAACAATCGGCTTCTGGCACGACTGGTTGGCGCATTCTCGGTACACAGGTCGGTGGCGAGAAATGGTCAACCGCTCCGCCATGACACTCAAACTCATGACGTATGCGCCCTCCGGGGCGATGATCGCGGCCCCCACGACCAGCCTGCCGGAACAGATCGGCGGCGAGCGCAACTGGGACTACCGCTACGCCTGGGTCCGTGACACCACCCTGTCCCTGCACGCGCTCCTCGGGATGGGCTTCACAGAGGAAGCCGCCGCGTTCACGGACTGGATGGGCGATCGCGTCCGGGAACAAGCCGGTGCGGGGAAACACCCCTTGAAAGTCATGTACCGGGTGGACGGCTCGGGGAATCTGGGAGAAGAGACGCTGGATCATTGGGAAGGCTACCGATCCTCCGCTCCGGTACGCATCGGCAACGGCGCCGTCGACCAGTTGCAACTCGATATCTATGGGTCGGTGCTGGACTGCCTCCAACACGCCGACCAGCGCGGCCTACAGACGAGCTACGCCAACTGGCAGGCGCTGACCCGTATCGTGGACTGGGTGTGCGACAACTGGGAACAGCCGGAGGCAGGAATATGGGAGACCCGTGGCGGGGACAAGGAGTTCACTTACGGGCGGGTTGCGACATGGATCGCCCTGGACCGTGCCATCCGCATCGCAGCCGCCAGAGGTCGTCCGGCCGAACAGGACCGATGGATCCGTCACCGCAATGCCGTTTACACGCAAGTCATGGAGCGCGGCTGGAGTCCGGAGCGGGCTGCGTTCACACAATACCTCGGCAGTGACGTCCTGGACTCCTCCCTTTTGGTCATGCCGGCGGTGGGATTTATTTCGCCGCAGGATCCCCGATGGATGTCCACGATGGACGCGATCAAGAAGGATCTGGTCTCTGACAATCTCGTCTACCGTTACGATCCGGCCGCTTCCCCGGACGGGCTACGCGGTTCCGAAGGTACCTTCTCCGCGTGCACCTTCTGGTATGTCGAAGCCCTCGCCCGCGCCGGTCGTCTTCGAGAAGCCCGGCTCGTGTTCGAGAGGATGCTCACGTATGCCAACCATCTGGGGCTGTACTCCGAGGAGATCGGGCTGACCGGTGACCAACTGGGAAATTTTCCCCAGGCGTTGACCCACCTCACTCTTATCAATGCCGCGCTGACCCTGGACGCCCACCTTGATGATGTCGCCGTGCCGGTCGTCCCTCGCACATCGATCTTTCCCGGGCCGTACTGGGTGTCGGCTCGGTAATCCCGACTGACGCTCCCCACGCCGCGTCAACGAACAGACGCACAGCCAGTGAGTTGTTACGCCGTGGCTGCTCATCGGCTGTCTCTGGGAGGAACTCACCCCCGAGCAATCGCCCACGCCGGGTGCACAACACGGATGCCTTCACCGGCTTGATCAAGGCAATCCACTGACTTCCTTTCGGCCGCCGGATCTGCGCGGCGGCCGAAGCGGCACGCGGGAAGTGGTCAGAGGGCCGGAACGTCCGGGAGTCCGAACATCGAGGGGTTGCTGCGGATCTTCTCGCGCAGGTCCATCGGGGTCGTGTCCGGCTCGGTGGTCCAGTCGGTAGATCGGCTCGGCGAGTTCCGGGGTGACGAAGTACATCAGCGCGGTGCGATTGGAGATGTACAGGTTGCGCACCTGGTGATAGAGCGCCGGGATCCGGCCGCCGGTGAGGTCGGCGAAGACCGAGCCCGGCATCAGGAGCACCTCGTCGGTCGCGGTCTCCACCGGGCAGGCCTCGCCGTCCAGCCAAAGTTCCAGGCCGGGTGCGGTGGTGTGAATCACCGTGACCAGGTGGCCGTCCTCGTGCTTGTCCTGCAGCAGGTCGCGGTCGGAGTCCGCCTCCGCGTAGTTGTTGAGCTGCAGGTAGGAGGCCGCCTCGAACAGCGGCGCCTTGTGACCGCCGAGCTGCGCGGCCACCTCGCCGACAGTGTCCGCGACGATCGCGGACAGGTACGCGCGCCAGGCCAGCAGCGTCTCGGTCAACTCCGGTATATCTCGGCGGAGTTCGGGATCAGGTCGAGCCGGTCGTGCCAGAGGGTGAAGCAGTCGTTGAGGTCCGGGCGCTCAGCGCTGACCGAGAACTCTCGGCCCAGCGGGCGGTAGCCGAAGTTGAAGTCCACGGCGACGTACCGCTCCTTCTCGCCGACCGGTCGGCCGAAGAACTGCCGGCTCGCGCCGAGTACTTGGTGCAACAGGCGTTCTCCGCCGTCGCGGAGGGTGATCCGGGCGTAGCCGTCGCGCAGCAGATCGCCAGCAGCTTGCGTGGCACTGGTGAGCATGGTGCTTCTCTTCTGTATCTGGGTGCCTGAGCCGGCATCGGAGGATCGACGGAACGTCACCGCAGAAGCCACCGGCCGGCCGAGGCCTGCGGATCGCGACAAGTCCGTGCCGTCACGGTGGTAAGTCGGCGAGCACTCGCATGGTGGGCCATGGCGACGGAGGCACCGGCAACCCCGCACGGCGTCACGGGCAGGGGTGATGGCACGCCCGGGGCAGTACGCGTCGGGTGATACGACCGGAGCGGATCGGCGGTCGCGATAGGGCAGGCCGGGCGCACGTCGAGAGACAACCCGTGACGGCAGAGAGACGACACAAGCGAAGGCACGCGGACAGGCCGGCCGGTCCCGTTGAATTACTGCTCGCAGGCAGGACTCCGAGCGGAACCCAACTGGGCTCTGTCACGGTGAAGTTGGACTTAAAGCACCGCTACGGGCTCAGGTGCGGGAGACAGCCTGAGCGAGAGCGGGTCGGGTACTCGGACTACTGCCGGGACTCATCCTGACTACCTCCTCTCGTGACCGCGCACATCGGTGCGCTCGTCCGCGCGGACAACGGCATCGCCGCCCGCCTCAGGGCAGCACGGAGTCCTTCCCGGACCACGGCCGCACTTGGCCGACACCCTCCACATCGGAGTTTCAGCACTGCGCGACGTATCCCCACCCGTCCTGGGCGGCCAGCCACGCAGGGGTCGCCCCTTGATCCGAGGGGAGACGTGTCCTGAACCTGGGCGTCTCTCGACGTCGTCGGATCAGTGGCTTGCAGCCGCGCAGACGCCTCACCGAACGAGGTGTCGCGCCGAACAGTATGGCGCAGGCTCGTGTCAATGCCAGCGGGAGCAGCGGATCCGGGGGTGTACTCGAAGGATGCGGGGACGGCTTTCCCCGCCCCGTGCCCAGAAGAGGAAGCGATCGGCGATGACAGCATCAGAGTCCACCACGGTCACACGTCAGGGCGAGGACGCGCCCCACGCTCCTGAGACGGAAAGCGGCGAGCCCCGCTCCCACGACTCGGAGTCCGGCACCGAGGAGCACAACCGCATGGCGGCTGTGCACTGCCACGTCGCCATGGACTATTCCGAGTAGGCCTCCTCGACCGCAGCACCCGGAGATCCTGTGCCGCTCGAAAGGCGGCGACCGGCGGTGAGAGACTGCTCCTCATGACGACTTGAAGAGCAGTCGCGGGGCAGCAGGGCCGGCGAAAGGTCAGCACCGGGTGGTCTGTTCCCGACGGCGATCGACGGATCTGTGCTGCCTGCAGAACGCCCGTCCGCTCGTACCAGTACCGCTTCCTCCGTCTGAGTCCTCCCTGTTCGAGCGCTGCATCGGACTCGCCTGGTGTTCCAGTTGCGGGATCTACTCCGGCAGCATGGTGCAGGTTCCGCGGAACCGAGTACTGGTCGACGTTCTGGCTTCCCTTCCCCGTGAACAGCGGGAGCGCCTTCTCCGTTCGGAAACGGGACTGATCGAGTTCCTTGACCGCCAGGCCCGAAAGGGCAGACGTTAGCCGTCGTCGGGCAGTCATCCTTGAAGCCGGCTCATGCCGTAGACGACGGCGTCGAGGTCGGAGAGCAGTCCGGCGGCGAAGCCGGCCGGGCCGCACTGCTCGTCCGCGCAGACGTCGGCGATCCAGTGACGCCGAGCAGCAGCGCCAGAGGACCACCTCGCGGGCTGCAAAGACGACCCATCGCCGCGTGCATCCGCTGCAGAACAGGCGTCCGGCGGCCATAAGGGCAGGTCAACCCGCCTATCTCCTCGGCGAAGCTCACCCGCTGGCACTCGCGGTTGTCGCAGAACCGCCGGCGCACCAACAGTTCGATCACCACGCCCTGCCCGCCGCAAGGTGCGTCCGCCAGGCGCCGACCGTAGCGGCTGTGAACTCTGCCAGACGGCGCCCAGCAACCGGGACACCGCACAAGTACGTCCTCCGGCGTCGATGCTTCGATGCTTCGATCACCAGGCGGCCGTTCCGCACCTCCATGCACTCGATCCGCATTGCCGCGAGATGCGGCAGCAGGGCTCCGACGCTCGAAGTTCAGTGGGCCGTCCGCAGGACGGCCTGTTCGGGGACATGGAGGCGGCCGCCCGCAACCGTGAGACGCACCGCGCGCAGCGCATCCAGGTCGGCAAGTGGATCGCCGTCAACTACGAGGACGTCGGCACGGTGGCCTTCGGCCAGACGACCCGCCTGACCGTCCAGTCCCAGCGCAGCAGCGGCCTCACTGGTGGCCATGTCGATGATGCGCTCCCTGGGGACTCCCAAATACTCGAAGAACTCCAGGCTGGAGACCAGACCGCCAAAGACGGCCCTCGGAATGCCGGCATCGGTCCCCGCCACCAGGCGCACCCCGCTCTCGGCCATCCGGCGCATAGGAGCGAACAGCTCAGACGCCTTCTCGGGACCGACCCGGTCGGCGAAGGATCGCCAGTTCGGATGGTTGGCAGGACAGACGGGGATCTCCTTGGCAATGATCTGCGTGAGGAGATCCTCGCGCAGATCGGAGGTGCCGTCTTCGGTCATCCAGCTGCAGTGCTCGATGGTGTCGACCCCTGCCGCAATCACGGCGGCGATGCCCTGCACACCGTGTGCGTGGGCCGCCACCGGCAGACCGAGCCGGTGAGCCTCGTCCACCACGGCGGCGAGTTCTTCGGTGGTGAACTGGGTCTGCCAGATCGCAGGGCCGCCACGGGTCAGGCCGCCGCCTGTCGCCATCACCTTGATGACGTCTGCGCCTTCCTCGGCGTTGCGGCGTACCTTCTCCCGGATCTCGGCCTCGCCTTCGACCTCGCCGCCGAGGAACCAGCAGTGCCCCGTACGGGATGTCAGCGGCGCGGTCGCGGTCAGAAGCCGTGGTCCGGCCACGCTTCCCTCGGCGATCGCCTCCCGGAGCCGGACGGCCAGTCCGCCACGGTCACCCAGGTCACGAGCGGTGGTGACGCCGGCGTCGAGCAGTTGCCGTGCTCGGCCTGCCATCCCAAGAAGCAGCGTTGCATCATTACTCTCGGTCACCGTGGTGACCGGGTCCGGTCCTGCGTCGAAGGCCAGGTGGACATGGCAGTCGATCAGCCCGGGCATCAGGGTGGAATCGGGAAGCTCCAGCATCCGACAGCCCGGTTCCGCCCGTGGCAGCACGTCATTGCGCGCCCCGGCTGCGACGATGACGTCGCCTGCGATGAGGACGGCACCGTCCTGCATGTATGTGCTGCTGGGACCGAGCAGAATCCGTCCTGCGGTGATGAGTATCTGGCTCACGGCGTCTCGCTTTCTCGATCGGTCTGCTTGGCTCCGGCAAGGCCGTGTCGTCCCACCGCGTCCGACGGCTCCCCGAACCGCCGTACGTCGTCTTCCAGGCTTTGCGTGGGCGGCATCGCGACGACGACGGCCTGGGTCGACGCCGCATGGGGCTGCTCGCTGTGCAATGCGGCGTAGAGCTGATGAACCAGGTCATCGGCCCACCTCGGCTGATCCCGGCCCTGGCGCTCACCCAGAGTGCGGCACAACGCCTCCATCTGCAGAGGAGGTTGACAGTCCTGGGCTTGGAACTCCCGTTTGCAGCAGCGCCGAAGCGTGCGCTCCTTCAACCGTCTCCCTAGATCAAGATCAAGCTTCCCTCATGCGACGGCGACTCACCCTGTATGTGACAGCCATGTTGACTGTCCGTCACGGACCGGAGCGTGCAAAGCCTGGTCAGCGCGCGACACGACGTTCAGAAACCGTCTGCGACGGAACGTTAGCGAAGGGTTGAAAGGATCTCGTAAAGGCCATGCAAGATCTGGTCACGGGGACTTGGCCTGTGGCGATCGGTGGCTGCCCGGTTGTCCTGTCTCACTCGATCAAGTCGTCTTCTCAGCGAACCAAGTCGTCTGGACTTTTGTCTCAGCGGACCTGGTCGAGCGACTGAGGGCGCTGGGGGCGCTGGATGGCTGGACCAGCTCTGGGCCGATGCGGACTTCCACGACGGCAGGCAGCGCCACCGCCCCGGCTCCCGCAAGGACCTGCGCAAGAGGCCATTTGGACAGGGAAAACGCAACTTCGACATAGCCCGCAGGGGCAGCTACATTCACCTGGCCTTCGGCGATCGCCCACGCCACCCGCGACGGGATGAGTTCGTCCCGCCCCACGAATCCTCGCCCCATGCGTAAGCCACCGAACCGGGTCCACACCAGGCACCCCCAACCAGGGAGAGACGCATGCCCCATCTTGCTCTGTACACATTCGGCGTCCTGAAGTCACCTCTCGCCGATCCCGCACCTCTCACGCGCGAGTTCTACGACATTGGTGAGGCCGTCTACTGGAAGATCAGCCAGCACCCCGGATACCTCGCGCGTGCTGAAGCGGCAGACGGTGACCGGGGCGCGCTCTTCGAGGCGGACTGGGGTGCATGGGGAGAGTTCGCCGTACCGACCTGGTACAGCAACGGCCATACGGTGGAAACCACCGCCCTGGCCGCGACCCTCTCCCTCTGGACCGACCTGCACCCCGCCTTCGACGCCGTCTACACCGGTCTGCACCGTGAGGCGCTGAACAGGCGTTACGACTGGTTCGAGAGGGCAGAACACCCGAGTTACGTCTTCTGGTGGGTCTCTGACGACGCGATACCCACCTGGCAGGACGGGGTATCCAGGCTGGAGCACCTCCACGACCACGGCTCCACGCCGCACGCCTTCACCTTCCACCACTCGTTCGCCCCGGACGGAACTCCGACCAGGATCAAAGGCATCAGCCGAAGAGCGACCAGGTTCGCTGACAAGGAAGCCTGAACGACTGGGTTCGCTGTCAAACTCGATTGAATGACGGCGAACAGAGGCCGCGCCTGCTACGGCCCGGGGACCTGCCGTCTGTCTCAACGAACCCAGTCGTTGTGTCTCAGAAGCTGTTGTCTTTTCGATCTTGAGAGATGCGCTTCGAACGGGAGTCTCGATCGGGTGGTCGCTGACCGCTGGGCGCATGCGAGTGGGGCC
>NZ_JBIARC010000122.1:0-13037 GCF_042889625.1 Streptomyces sp. NPDC002573
CGGTGCAGCACTCGGCGCAGGATTCCACCTCCACGCCCACGCCACCCCGCCCCGATGGCAAGAACCTCAACCGGCCACTGCGGCTGACTGAGGTTCCCTAAGCTGATCAGAGACGCTGCAACCGGATGGCTGTTGCTCCCCACAGCCAGAGGAAGATGTATCGCCACGGATGCGAGTGCGCAACCTGTTCGGCCGAAGCGGGGCGTGTCGCCCGCAGGCTGGACGCGTTGCCACTGACACTGGGGGAACGGGACCCAAGGCTCCCGTCGCGTGCGGGGCCGCCCAGACACATGGCCCCCGAGCTGGGGAGGCGGGCCGTGGCGGCGTTCGTCAGAACGGCGGTCATCGGGATCGGTAACGAGTTCCGGCGGGACGACGGTGTCGGCCACGCGGTCATCCACCTGTTGAGGAAGCGCGCCGAGGCCCGGCCGCTGCCACCGGGCACCGTGGTGCAGGAGTGTGGCGGCGATCCTGGACAGCTGATGGACCTGTGGCAGGACACCGGCCTGGCCATTGTCGTGGACGCCTGCTTCCCCTCTCCCGCGCGTCCCGGCTGCATTCACCGGTGGTACCCGGCACCAGGCAGTCTTGCGCGCTGTGCCACGGCCGGACGACACAGCAGCCACGCACTTGGTCTCTTCGAGTCTGTGCACCTCGCCCGAAGCCTCGGGCGCGGCCCCGGCCGTCTGATCGTGTACGCGGTCGAGGGAGCCGATCGGTCGTTGGGCACAGGTCTGACGCCGTCGGTGGCTGAGGCGGCGCGGACGCTGGTGGAGCGCATCGAGGGTGACGTTGTACGGCGGGCCGAGGCCACCCGAGGTGGGACAGGCGCCGATTGATGCACACATCGCACGATTGCCGCACCAGCTCAGCCATTCAGCCCGGGCCTTACGGGACACGCCGCACTGGCTCGGTCCACGCGCCAGGAAGACCTGACAGCCTGTCAGTAGGCTGCGTGTGATCCCCCGACGTGGTGGCGTCGCAGACCGACGTCGTTGCCCCAGTCCTCCCGGTCCGGAGGTCACGATCGAGAGGAACGAGGATGACCGACCCCGGGAACGCTGAAGCGGCTCTCGACGGGCAGGAGGAGGCGGTCCTCGACCAAGACGCTCTCCATGCGCTGGTCCGCGTCCTGAAGCAGCGCGGCCGTACAGTGATCGGCCCCACGGTTCGGGACCGGGCCATCGTGCTCGCCGAACTGGATTCCGCCGACGATCTGCCTCACGGCTGGGGAGTCGAGCTGGAGGCCGGGCGGTACCGGATCCACCGGAGGGTGGACACCGCCGTCTTCGCGCACAGTGCGGGGCCGCAGTCCTGGAAGTCGTATCTGCACCCCCAGCACGTCCGACAGTGGACCGCGGATCGGGACCCCGATGGCGAGCTGACGGTACGCGAGGAGAAACCGCAAAGCGTGTCGTATGCGTTCCTCGGGGTGCGGGCCTGCGATCTGCGGGCCATCCGCATCCTGGACCGAGTGATGATCGGCGGCCGGTTCCCGGATCCCGCCTACGGTTCCCGCCGTACGGATGCCTTCCTGATCGCGGTCGAGTGCACTGAGCCGGGAGCCACCTGCTTCTGCGTGTCCATGGACTCGGGACCGGCCGTGGACACCGGTTACGACCTGGTCCTTACCGAGGTGCTGGACGACGTCGGTCACCGGTTCCTGTGCCGGAGCGGGAGTGAGGAGGGCGCCGCCGTGCTCGCCGAGCTCCCGAGGCGGACCGTGGATGACACCACACGCATCGCGGCCGTCGACGCTGTCAGGGAGGCCGCCGAACACATGGGCCGGTCCATGCCGCCTGTCGACCTGCGTGCCCTCATGCGCGACAACCTGGAGGCCGACCGCTGGGACGACGTCACCGCCCGCTGCCTGAACTGCGGCAACTGCACCATGGTGTGCCCCACTTGTTTCTGCACCACGACGGAGGATGTCAGCGATCTGACCGGGGACCACGCAGAGCGCTGGCGTCGTTGGGACTCCTGCTATGACCTCGACTTCACCCTGCTGCACGGCGGCCCCGTCCGGGCGAGCAAACGCAGTCGCTACCGCCAGTGGCTCACCCACAAGATCGGCACGTGGCACGACCAGTTCGGCAGCACCGGGTGTGTGGGCTGTGGGCGCTGCATCGTCTGGTGTCCCACTGGCATCGACCTCACGGAGGAGGCACACGCCCTGCATCAGGAGGCCACGGGGGAGAGGGCCCCAGGATGAACTCAGGGACGGGCTCAGAACCCATGACGGGGATGCTCGCGTCCCTTTCCGCGGAGCACCGCGAACGGCTCATGGGACTCGGCCACGAAGTCGACCATCCCGGTTCCATTCGGCTCTTCGAGGAGGGTGGGGAGGCCGACCGCTTCTGGATCATGCGCACGGGAACGGTCGCGCTCGACGTCCAGATTCCCGGCCGCGGCCCAGCTGTCGTCGAAACCGTTGGTCCGGGTGGCCTGCTGGGCTGGTCATGGCTGTGCCCACCGCGCCAGTGGCACCTTGGCGCCGAGACCAGGGGCCCCGTGTCGGCCTGGGAGTTCGACGCCGTGGCAGTCCGTGAACTGTGCGCCGCACACCCGGCGTTCGGCTTGGCACTGGTCACTCTCGTCGCCGAGACGATCGGCCACCGGTTGCGTGCGACCCGCACGCGGTTGCTTGACCTGTACGGCCCGCAAGCAGGCAGACCGACGCCATGACGCTCGTCCCCCTCACCCATCGCGTCGTGCGTCGGCAGCCTGAGACGGTCGACACGGTCACCCTCGACCTGGAACCGGTCGGCAAGTCCCTGCTGCCGTTCACGCCGGGCCAGTACGCCATGGTGTACGCGTTCGGTGTCGGTGAGATCCCCGTCTCGGTGTCCCGCACGGCCGGGAACGGGCGACTCACCCACACCATCCGCGCGGTCGGCGCTGTATCCCGTGCGCTCTGTGGCCTGCAGACGGGTTCGTCGGTCGGCGTACGCGGTCCGTTCGGCACGAGCTGGGACGTGACCGCCGCGCGGGGACGTGACGTGCTCGTCGTCGCCGGAGGCATCGGACTCGCGCCGCTGCGCCCCCTGATCCACGCCGTCCTGGACGAGGGCCACGCGTACGGGCGGTTGAACGTCCTCGCCGGAGCACGGACCCCCGACGACCTGCTGTACCAGGACGAGGTTCCCGCCTGGAGGAGGCCGTTCAGCGCCGTCACGGTCGACCGGCCAACCGGCGACTGGACGGGCAGGGTCGGAGTCGTGACCACCCTGCTCGACGAAGCGCAGTTCACCCCGGCGGTCACCACCGCGTTCGTGTGCGGCCCCGAGGTCATGATCCGCGCGACCGCCCGTGAGCTGATCCACCGAGGAGTGCGCCCCGACCGCGTCCGGATCTCCTTGGAACGCAACATGCGCTGTGCGACCGGCCACTGCGGACACTGCCAGCTCGGCTCCCTGCTGCTCTGTCGTGACGGGCCCGTCGTCGGCTACGACCTGGCTGAACCGCTGCTCACGGTAAGGGAGCTGTGAGATGACCGACCCCGTTCCGCCCCGGGAGCACCCCCGTCCGCGCCTCGGCGTGTTCAAGTTCGCCTCGTGCGACGGCTGTCAGCTCACCCTGCTCGACTGCGAGGACGAACTGCTGGCTCTCGCCGCCGAGTTGGAAATCGCTCATTTTCTGGAAGCATCCAGCGAAATCGCCCCCGGACCGTACGACCTCGCACTTGTCGAGGGGTCGGTCTCCACGCCGGAGCACCTGGAACGCATCCGGCGCATCCGCACGGAATCCCGGCACCTGGTCACCATCGGTGCCTGCGCCACGGCCGGAGGGGTCCAGGCACTGCGGAACTACTCCGACGCGGCGGAGTACGTGCAGGCTGTCTACGCCCGCCCCGACTACATCCAGACCCTCGCCACCTCCACCCCGATCTCCGCGCATGTCCCTGTCGACTTCGAACTGCGCGGCTGCCCCATCAACCGCCCCCAGCTCCTGGAGGTCATCACCGCCTTCCTCGCCGGCCGCAAGCCTGGCATCCCCAACCACAGCGTCTGCTTCTCCTGCAAGCAACGCGACAACGTGTGCGTCCTCGTCGCCCACGGCACGCCCTGTCTCGGCCCCGTCACCCACGCCGGGTGCGGAGCCCTCTGCCCCACCTACGGGCGCGGCTGCTACGGCTGCTATGGGCCCGCCGCAACCACGAACCTGCCCGCACTCATCCCGGTCCTGCGCCACGACGGGATGAGCGACGAGGACGTTGCTAGGTTTCTGCACACCTTCAATGTCACCGCGTTCACCGCAGTGGAGGAGGACGACCGGCCGTGACCGAACCTACCGCCGATACACGTGTTCTCCGCATCCCGACGCTCACCCGTGTCGAGGGCGAGGCCGCCCTGCATTTGCGGATCCTCGACGGCACCGTCACCGAGTCGTCGCTGAGGATCTACGAGCCCCCTCGGTTCTTCGAGGCCTTCCTTCGTGGCCGCGCTCACACCGAGCCCGTCGACATCACCTCGCGCATCTGCGGTATCTGCCCGGTCGCCTACCAACTGAGCGCCTGCCGGGCCCTCGAAGACGCCTGCGGGGTCGTCGTGGACGGCCGACTAGGCGCCCTGCGACGCCTGCTCTACTGCGGCGAATGGATCGAGAGCCAGACCTTGCACGTCCATCTGCTGCATGCCCCGGACTTCCTCGGTCACGACAACCTGATCGACACGGCACGCATACACAAGGAGCATGTCGAGCGAGGACTGCGTTTGAAGCAGACGGGCAACGCCATCATGGAAGTGCTCGGTGGTCGAGCCATCCACCCGATCAACGTCCGCCTGGGCGGCTTCCACCGCACGCCGACCCGCTCCGAGCTGCGTCCCCTCGCCGAGCGCCTGCGCGTCGCCCTGGACGACGCTTGGGACACCGTACGCTGGGTCGCCGGCTTTGACTTCCCCGACGCCGAGTGTGACGCTGACCTGTTCGCCCTGGCCGAGCCCGGCACCTACGCTATCGAGTCGGGCGTACCTACAGTCCTTCCGGCCGACGGCATGCTGCCGACGTACAGTTTCCCGGTGCGAGACTTCCAGGACCATGTCACCGAGATGCAGGTGCCTCACTCCACCGCACTCCATTCCCGGCTGGACGGCCGCAGACACCTCACCGGCTCCCTGGCCCGCTACGCCATCAGCGGCCACCTGCTCTCCCCGCTGGCCCTCCAAGCCGCACGGGAAGCCGGACTGAGCGACCCACCGCTGGCCGGCACGGTGCGCGGCGAGGTCTGCAGAAACCCCTACCGAAGCATCCTCGTCCGGGCCGTGGAGGTCCTGTACACGGTGGAGGAGGCCCTGCGGATCATCGACTCGTACGAGCCCCCGGCACGCCCGTATGTGGACGTGTCTCCTCGGCCGGGCGTCGGGCACGGCGCCACCGAGGCGCCGCGTGGCCTGCTCTACCACCACTACGCCCTCGACGACGACGGACGCGTCACGCAAGCCTGCCTCATCCCACCCACCGCACAGAACCAGGGCGCGATCGAGAAGGACCTGCGCGACCTGGTCCAGGCTGCTTTGGCGCGGGGCCACGCGTCCGACGCCGACCTCGCCCACCTGTGCGAACGAGCCATCCGCAACCACGACCCGTGCATCTCATGCTCGGCCCACTTCCTGGACCTGAACATCGAGCGGGGGTCCAACAGTTGTTGACCCCAACCATTCAGCGGAATTCGTGCGCTAATGATGGCCGATGGTCTTCGCTTGGGCTCAGTACGGTGCTGCTCCCGCCACAGCATACGCCTCCGCGCCGGGCGAGAGGAAACGTGCTTTGGTGGGGACTCAGGGTGCGACATCTCGCTGCAGCCGTGCGGAAGACTCCGGAGGAGTACCTGAAACAGGCGATTGCGCCGACACTGGCCCGTGACCGTTCCATACGCCGAGCACAGCTGGAGTGCTCGCTGCATGAACTGCTGCACACCTATAGCTCTGAGGAGATTACCGCGGCTGCGGCTCGACGGATCGGACTGTGAGGTCTCCAGACGCTGCCCCTACGGCGCTGCGCTGTCGGAGGTCTTCGCAGGGGTGGGTGGGAACTCAGCAGCCGCCGGAGAAAGCCGGAGCGCCGATACCGACCTGCAAGGTGGCCAGGCGCAGCCGCCGCCTGCGTTGCACGGGATCCCCGCGCCGGAGGATTGACGGGGACAGCAACGGGATCAGAACGGCGGCCAAGGAGACCATCTGACGATCGTTCTGGGTTGGCATTCCTTCGAGTCAGTTGTTGATGCGCCTCTTGGACGCCCAGGACGGTCTCGTCGGTCGCGGTAGTTCCCCTGCTGCTCCGCCACGGCGTTGTTCCAGCTGGCGATCTACTTCCCTTCCAGCGGCGCCGGGACGGGACTCCCTCATCGGGATCCGTCTCGCCACCGGTCCATTCACCCGGCGCCGACAATCCGATCCGGGCCGACGCTCCGTACCGCTCTTACTGTAACTGCTCCCATGTGGCACATCCTTCGACAGTTGCAGCTCACGGAATCCACTTGTCGACGCAGACCACCGGTGTGAGTGACCGTGGTCAATGTGGTCCTGTGTCACGTTCGGAGCGAGGAAACGTGGAGTCATGCCCGATGCCGACCCGAATGGCCGCGACGTCCTACGTCCCGGTGTCATCGACTCCGCGCCGGCTCCTTCTGATCCCCGCGAGCCTCCGTCCGTGACATCCGCTGGGTGCTGCCGACCATCCCCATGCGTCCCGGTGAGACTTGGCGACGAGCGGTTATCCGGCAGTTGCGTCGCGTCGCTCACCTGCCCGCACTCGTATCTCGCCCCTCGTCGGTCGGCTCCCGCGCCGGGACGCGCATGAGGGCGTTCAGTACATCGCCGTGGTGCGTCCCGCTTTCGGAGACTGGCCGACTTCTGTTCAGTACTGGGCCCTGAAGCGCGCTGGTGGACGACGGCCGAGTTGCGGTCGACTCAAGTGCTTGTCGAGCCTGCAAGGCTACTGGATTTCATGGCTGGCTACTGGGAGGGGTGGCTGCCGGATGGGGAGATCTCGCTGGTGTGAAGCGGGGACGGCTGTCATGGCCGGGCGCATTGTGCAGCCGCTCGTGGCATGCCTCATGGGCGCCCATTACCTGGTGAGGGGGCGAAGCGCGAGCGCTGCTACCAGTGCGATGACGGCAGCACCTGTCCACCGGAGCGAGCGCGGCCAGGATCCGCGCCGCCTGAGCGGTGGATGCGGCGAGCACGAGGCCGCTGACCAGGACGCGCAGACCCGTACAAGGCCCCGGGGTGGCGCGCAGCCCCTCGTACAGGGCACCCGTCGCGCATACCGCTATGGTGGTCAGGGCCCAGAACCAGCGTTGGGCGCGCCTCAGGCCGGCGGCGCTCATCCGTGCCCCTTCGGGTTGGCGATCCAGACCTCGACGGTGATCGCCGCGAGCGCCAGCAGCAGTACGGCGGCCGCGCCGAGGGCGAGCTTGCGCTCGCGTCTCCTCCGTCTTGGGCTGCGGTCGAGGAATGGCACGAGGAAGATCAGTCCGAAGACGCCCGCGATGACCCAGGCGATAGAGGCGACCCCGAACCATTTCTCCATAGGGAAGAACCACCAGAACATCCACAGCGGGCGGGTGATCTCGATCCCTTCGACGGGGGTCGGCCCGACCACGGGCGGCACCAGCACGCCCAGCATCGACAGCACCCCGAGCAGGACGAGTCCGAAGGCGGCCACGCGCCTGAGATGGGCGGTGAACGGCTCGGACGGTTCGAGGGCTGATACCGGGATCTCGGGATGCGGTGAGATCCTGTGCCGCTTGATCAGCAGGGCGTGCCACACGAAGAGCAGCAGGATCAGGCCGGGGATGATCACCACGTGGGCGTTGAACAGGCGCAGCAGGATGGACACCCGGTTGGTCAGCTTGTCGGAGAACCAGATGCCGGCCCCGCCGAGGAGTTCGGCCACGTCCAGGTTGTGGGTCATGGCCTCGTACCCCTCCTGATCCCACTTCAGAACGGTGCCGGTGAACACCGCCAGGAACGTCAGCAGGAACATCGCGGCACCTACGACCCAGTTGCCCTCGCGGGGCTTCTTGTACGAGGCGTGGAAGAACACGCGCAGCAGGTGAAGCAGGGCCAGGACGAACATCGCCTGCGCCGCCCAGAAGTGCAGGCCGCGGACGAAGCTGCCCAGCCACACATCGGTCACCAGGTCGCGTACGGACTGGTTCGCGTGTTCCGGGATCGGTGTGTAGAACTGCGTGATGTAGATCCCGGTGACCAGAAGGATTGCGAAGGCCACCGCTGTGATGCCGCCCAGGCTCCATGCCAGGTTGTTCGCGTGCTCGGGCACCGGATAGGTGAGCGCCTTGATGCCCATGCGTTCGTCGATCGCGTCGACGGCGCGATGGAACCATCCGCGGCGGCCCGGTTCCGTCCCGGCCGGGGGCGCCGGGGCCGGTGAGGCCGAGGTCATCGTTTCCTGCCCTCCCCGTCTTCGTCCGCGGCGGTACGGCGCTTCAGATCCCGGATGCTGTAGCCGGGGCGCAGCCGCACCGACAGCCACAGCCCGACCGCGATGGCGAGGAGGGACAGCGCGAACAGGGTGGCATCGCCCGAATCGGCGATGCCACGAGCCGGCCGGAATTCATCCAGCACAATGCTCGTCCCGGTCTCGGTACCCGTGACGAGGTGTCCGGCTTTTGGAGCGGATGGCAGCTTGCCGTCCAGCGAACGCAGCAGAAGCCCGCGAGCCGCCTGGAGGGAGGCTTCCTGCGGGCCCGTATGCTCGGCCACGTCAAGGGCCTGGCGGACGAGGTTCAGGTCGACGCCTTCCTTGTGCGGGGCCTCCAAGGCGTCTCCGACACGCTCGGCCACCTGGTCCTTGTGGGCGGCGTTGGCGATCAGCGCGATGGCTTGCTCGACTAGCACCGCCGACTCGTCGCTCTTCTCCTCATGCGCTGCTGCCACGCCCGAAAGGAGCAGCGGGACGAGGGCCGCGACCGGGAGCGCCGCAGGAGTCCGGGCAGCGACGCGACCCAGCACCTGCGAGCCGGGGGAGTCCCGGCGCAGGACGCTCGCCCTCCACGGCTCTTGAGGACGTGGCACCGCTTCGACCAGCACGTGCCGAGTATGAGACGGCCCACGCGGATTTCGGTCACTGACCCGCAGTGCCCGCAGCTTGGTTCACCCCCATGGACGGGACGGTGGGGCCGCGGGCTTGGCTTCCGGGCAAGGGACGGCTGCCCGCGCGGCTGAGCCACGGCAGGACTGCGGGGCGGTCACCTGTCCTCGCTCACGCGATGTCGAGCACTTCTTCCACTGGACGGCGAGGGGCCGCACGGACTGGGTACCACAACCGAGGCGCAGCAACATCTGTACATACCCCATGGCCGTGGTTGGGTTGCGCAGGAGTCAGCGCAGATCGGACCACTTCAGGGCGTGGGAGATGAGGGAGATGGACAGCCCATGCACGGTGGCCAGGAGCAGGACGCACTCCGTCGCCTGCCCCGACGGCTTCCTGCTCGTCATGATCGGGTTTCTGCTGCAGTGGCCGACCATCCCCACCCTGATCATGTTCCCGGTCTTGGTGTACGTGTACGCCCGGCTGGCCCGCAGCGAAGATCGCGAAGTTGCCGCCTGGTTCGGCGGACAGGGGACCGTCTACGCCGCGCGCACGCCCGCGTTCTGGCCGAAGCTGCGCCAGCGGCCACCCGACGCCAGCCGGCCACAAGGTGGCGCCCGCGGCCCGCATGAGCCCGCCGTCCGGAGCTGAGCGGCGATGACGGCACTGACTTGGGTCCTGATCGCCGTAGGCTTCGTCGCGGCGTGCGGCGTTCGGGTGCACCGCGTGGGCGGTCTGTCGCGTGGGGTGGCGATCGTTGTGCCGGTGGCTGCTGTGCTCGCCCTCCCGGGACTTCTGGCCGACGAGGCGCCTGCGGCTGCCTGGGGTCTGTGGGGCGCTATCGCCCTCGCCGCCGCCCTGAACTGGGCCGTCGCTGACACCCTGCGCGACATCGCCGACCGGAAAGCGGGCAAGACTCGCGAGACACCGTGAAGTCAACGCACCCAGGCTGTTCTTGCCCGCCGACGCGGCCACCCTCGCCAGGGCGCCCGGTGCCGCCACAATGCCGGTCGGCGGCGGCATGATCCCGCTTTGGCCTGCAGGTGCTGCTTTGCCGCCTACTGCGACAATGCGCAGGTGAGAGGGGATGCGACCGCGCGCCGAAGTCTGTCGGAACCAATCTGTGGCCGGGGCTGGTTACCTGCCGGCGGGACGAGGGCGTGCTGGCGGCCAGCATGGTGCGCATCTGGTTGATCTGGGCCGTCTGCGTCGTGGCGATCTTGTTGGCCATGTCCTTGGCCGGCTCGTAGGCGCCCTGTTGTTTCTCTGTGGCGGCCATCTTTACCGCGCCCTGGTGATGTTCGATCATCATGGTCAGGAACATCTTGTCGAAGCTTGTGGCCCCTGGTGTCCCTGATCTCGTCCATCTTCTGCTCGGTCATCGTCCCGGGCATCCCGCTCGGGCTGCCCGGTCCCAGGCCGCTTTGCTCTGGTGGCACCTGTTCGCCCCAGGAGGTCAGCCAGTGCGCCATTGTGTCGACCTGCGAGGTCTGTTCCTGCTTGATTCTCTCGGCCAGGGTCTTCACGTCCGGGGAAGCCCCATGCTGGGGCGCCATGTTCGCCATGACGACGGCCTGACGGTGATGGGCAATCATCTCCTGGGCGAAGCGGACGTCAGCCTGGTTGTGCTGTCCTGTTGAGGCCGCCGCCGGCGGGCTGGCGCTCGGCGACACGGTTGCCGGTGGGCGAACTGATGCCGCCCGTGCCTGCGCCGCCCCCGCCGCAAGCGGTTAGGGTGAGGGCCGCCGCTGCTCCGACGATAGCAAGGGCCGTACTGCGGCGTGATGTAAGGGATAGGAGCATGTGGCAGACTCCTACAGGCGTGACAGCGAGGTCCAACCCATACGACCACCGGCGCTGAACCGCGGAGTGTGGCACGCCACAACCGCCATTTGTCGCACTGCAGACCCCTCCGACAGCCCCTGACATGGTGCGCCTGGCGGCCTTATCGGAGATCGAGCATCTCTCCCCGCTGCCGCTCATCTGCACCGCGGTGCGGCCGACAGCCCTGCCGAGGGCGGGGCGTCGGCCGTGGCTCGGCTGGCCTCCTCCCTACCGGTGCGTCGCAGTGCTGGTGATCGTCCGGGTCGTGGCCGTCGGCCCGGTCATTGACGCGTACCGGATCGGCGACTCGGATGCGAAGGCGGACTGGCACGGCCGTTTCTCACAGGCCGGCCCGGAGGCAAGCGGTGACGCGGCAACGCGTCGACCGGCCGGTCGTTCTTGCCTCGCCTCCGGCCGGTCTCGTGGCTCGGCCGGAGTCAGTGCAGCTGGTTGAGCGCCTGCTGGAAGGCGGCTGCGTGCTTGGCCTCATCGGCGGCGGTGTCGCGGAAGTAGCCGACGGCGGCGGTGTCGCCGACGGCGGTGGCCCGCTCGGCGAACCCCGGGTACAGGTTGGTGGCCTCGTGGTGCTCCCCGGTGACGGCCGTGCGCAGGTTCTCCTTGGTGGTACGCACGAGCCCGGCCAGGACCGCTTCTCCGGCGAAGTGTTCATGCAGCTCGACCCCGGCTGTGCCCTCGAACAGGCGGGCCAGGGCGGGGTTGCCGGCCTGTTCGGCGTGGGCGGCGAAGAGCATGTAGTTGGCGTGGGCGAGCGCCTCTCCGTGCATCGCGGTGTCGAGGTTGGCCTTGGTGCGGGCGGCCTGCACCTTTGGCAGCCCTGCGGACACCGGCACCATGTCGGCCTTCGGCGGCGCCGGAATGGCGCCGTGACCGGTGGTCACGACGGTGAGCGCGGCGCGGTATGCGTCGCGATGGCGGCCCTCGTCGGCGGCGATCTCGGAGAACAGCTTGGCGGCCTCGAGGTCTCCGTCCTTGCGGGCCTGGTCGGCGAAGGCGCGGTACATGACCTGATGCTCGTAGGTCTCGCCGTTGATGGCCTGGCGCAGGTTGGCTGCGTCCGTTCCGGCCACGCCGGCCAGGGTGGCCGCCTCGTGCAGGTGCTCGTTCAGCTCGGTCTGCGCTGTGGTGCGGAAGAGCTTGCCCACGGCCGGGTGGCCCTCGCGGTCGGCCTGGGCGCCGTAGAGGTCGTAGGACGCGTAGGCGAACCCCTCGCCCTTCATCGCGGTCGTGAGGTCTGAGAGCGTCTGCGGGTGCAGCGCCCGGGCGGCGGTGTACGTGGCCCGGTGCTGATCGGCCGGCACGGCAAGGGCTACAGCGGTGGCAGCCTGTGAGGCTGCCGTCAGTATGCACAGGCCGACCAGGAGCCTACGTATCGAGTGGCGGGACATGAGGTCCTCCTTCGGGTCACTTCGGGGTGAGGTTCTTCGGGGCAAGCGCCTCCTCTTCATGCGACGCGCATACGTACACCATTGCTCTTTCACATAACCCTTTCGAGTGAACACGCACAGTGACAATTTCCTGTCAATCGCCGTGCTCCGCTTGCGTCAAGAGCGCGACGCCTCCGGAGAACACACGCCGCGCTGCGGTTCGGTGATCGGGTCGGAGCGGCCGGTGCGCCGGACGATGACCGACCGGCCCGGGCTTCCCCGGACCCAGGCCGGTCTCGGCGTGCCAGTAGGCGCGGCGGAAGGCAGGCGATGCGGCCGCCCCTGGGGGCCGCCCACTCCCTGATATACCCCCCCGGGTATTGATTGCTATGGTTGGTATATGCCCCGGGGGTAATTCCGATGGGAAGGAAAGATCTCCGTGTTCTTCATCGACACCATTGACCTAAAAGGCCTCGGCAACCGCAGCTACCTCGCCGGGGGCCAGCAGACGGCCGTGGCCGTCGACCCGCCGCGCGACTTCGACCAGGTGCTGGCGGTGGCCGCGCGCCGCGGCGTTCGGATCTCGCATGTGGTGGAAACCCACATCCACAACGACTACGTCACCGGTGGTCTGGAGCTGGCCCGGGTGACCGGTGCGGCCTACCTGGTGCCGGATGGTGCACGCGTGTCGTTCGCGCGGGTGCCGGTGGCCGACGGCGACACCGCCACCATCGACGGCGGGCTGGAGCTGCGCGCCGTCGCCACGCCCGGCCA
>NZ_JBIARC010000123.1:0-13002 GCF_042889625.1 Streptomyces sp. NPDC002573
AACACCCGGGGTGTGCCATCCGTATGACTTGCCAGGCCCTTGGAGGCGAGTGCGTCGAGGATCCGCGCGGCGTCCGCGTCGGACAGACCGGCACGCTGGGCCAGGTCCTGTGCGGTGGCCCGGCCGGACGTGACGAGCAGCCGGTAGGCGGCCTCTTCCTCGTGCGAGACGCCGGCGACCTCTAGCACCACGGAAGCTCTCCCCGGATCCTCGACCACGACGGTTGAACATCGTACTCATGGGAGGGATGGAGCAAGGGGGCGCAGGGTATGCCGCGTACCCCAGGCAGTGGCACCTATCGCTGCAGGACGTACGCGCGCTGCACGGGCTGACGCACCGTGTTCTCGGCCGCGTCGCGACCGTCACGCGCAGGGTCACCCAGGCACCGGCGGCTGTCTGCGACGGCCCAGCGACCCCGGCCTCGAAGGCGATGTGGCGGCGGTCGGTCACCTCAGCCGTGCGCCGACCGCGTCCACGATCGAGCCCTTCGGCGTCCGCCGGCCCTTCGGCGGCGCGTCGTCCGCGATCGCTCTGTGGACGGTGTTTCTCGAGATCCCGACCTCCTCGCGATCGCCCGCACCGGCATGACTTCCTCCCTGAGGGCGGAGCGACGAAGGTGCCCGGGACGGTGTCTGCCACCGTCTCGCTCACGTCGACGGTGGTGGAGGCGCCGAACGGATTGACGTCGCCCTTGCCGCTGGTGGAGTACATCTGGATTTCGTGCCGCTGCCGGTCGTAGAACAGCAGGTCGGTCAGTGCGTCCGGGCCACTGGACCGGCCCGGGGCGACATGGGTCCAGGGGGCGGACAGGTTGTTGCTCCCGAAGAGCTCGATGCGTCCTAGATGTCCGACCCGGTGCAAGCCGTAGCGGTGCAGTCAGACCTTCGGTCGGTGCCTGCGCGGCGCGCGGTCCCGCGATGTGTGACGCTCAGCCCGTCGTGCGTGGAGACGATCCGTCGGAGCAGTGGTCGTATGCGGACTTCACCGAGGGATACCACGTGCTCAGGGCTATCCGGCTACCCGGGGCGTCATCCTCACAGACGTAGCCCCCTGGGCCTGATGCGGGCTTGATCCGCAGTACGACTTCGTAGGACGAAATCTGTACGTGGCGAGTGCCCCTCGCTGCGATGACTCCCAGGCTGTCCTGCTCTGTACACTCGCTGTCCGCATCGTCGGCACACCAGAAGACGTCCACGGCGCTGGACGTCTCATTCGTCAGGGTGATCGGGGCGACGTTCTCGGAGTCAGTCGGATCTGGGTTGCAGCCGGCAAGGCAGAGGGCCGCCAGACTCAGCGGGACCGCGGTCACGCAACGAGCGACACGGTTGATCAGGAATTTCACGGGCCCCTCGAAAGGTGTTGCGCGAAGTGGCACCGTATCGCAAGACCGCCGGTCAAAGACACTGAGTTCGAGTGTTCCAGGGGCGGTTGACGGACTGATGTCCGTCGGAACTGCGCCGGCGCTCAGTCACTCGCCGGCGTTGTGCCCGGTGTTCTCCCGGTCGAAAAACGGACAGGCCGAGAGGATGAGGCTCACGCGTCGCCGGCGGCGGACGACAGCGTGATGCCTGCCTGTGTCTTCGCGCCCTCGCTCGCCGGCGTCCGCCAGAGCATCGGCGATGCGCCGGAACGCCTTGCTCACCGCAGTGACCGAGTCCCCTGGTCGCAAAATCTTTCTAGGCCTCATGTATTGGACATCCCGCAGCGTGACGTCCAAGGGGGAGAGGCACGCAACGAGCCAGGGGCACCTACCGGCAGTGAGGAGGCGCTCCCTGGCCGTGTGTGTGCTGGACCGCGGATTTCGCATCGATGAACCTGCGGCCCCCTGGGCGGGGATTCGCGCCCAGACCAGTGCCTACCGCTGACTTGCCTCCTGGCGGGCCGATACGACCTCCGGGCCGACAGTCTCGATGCTTGGTGTGATGGCCTGGCGCTCTTGGATGTGGGCGTAGGCCATCAGGCCGAACAAGACCGCAAGCAGCACGGCCGAGGAGCCCGCGGTGCCCAGGTCCAGTCCGCCCTTGGCGACCGGCTTGGTGAGGAAGTCGCCGGCGGTGGCTCCGAGGGGGCGGGTGAGGACGAAGGCGATCCAGAACAGGAGGACGTTCGGGACGGCGGGCACCTTCATCAGGACGACCAGCACGACCAGCACACCGGCCACCAGCGCCGCACCGCCCAGGTAGCCGAGGCCGGAGCTGTCGGACAGGAAGTCGCCCATCGAGGTACCGAGGGTGTTGGAGACGAGGATCGCCGCCCAGAACAGGGCCTCGCCCTTGAAGGTGACGATGTCGCGGATCTGGAACGTCATCCCGCTGATCCTCCAGGCGAGGAAGATCACCAGGAGGATGGAGACGAGGATCGCGGCTCCCTCCGGGTAGCCGAGACCGAGGCCCTGCGGGCCCCAGCCCAGCGAAGTGGCGGCACCCGAGAGGTACTTGTCGCTGGCGTCGCGGTTCATGAAGTCGGACATCGTCGTGCCGGCCATGCTGGTCGACAGGATCACGGTCCAGTAGAAGAACGGGTTGTACCGCGAGGACCGCAGCTGCACCACCAGCGTCACCACGAAGATCAGGAAGAGGGCGATCGTGGTGAGGAAATAGCCGAACTTGAGCGTCTGGGAGAACAGGTCGCCCGCCGTCTCACCCAGAGTCGTCGCAGCGATCTTCATGATCCAGAACGCCAGCGTGACCTCGGGCAGCTTCTTCATCACAGACTTCGTCGACGTCAAAAGGGTGCTCCTGTGCTTGTGGGGGTGGGTCTCCGTTCGGCCCTGACAAGATCAACCTGAAGGCGTCCTGGACGTGCGCATCGCGGATCTCGCGTCAGTGCGCCCGCTGTGCTCTACCTCTAAACTTTTGCATCGTCCGCACCTCGCATGGCAGCCGCCGCTCCCGCTCGAACACCCGCGCAGGGAGCGGCGGAGGCCAAGGATCGTCAGGGCACCGGAAGGCTTCCGGTTCTACTACTTACGGTGGCCGGGCGCGCCGTGTTCACGGCGAGCAGGCTGCGCCGAAGGCACCAGAGAGATCTCGGCCAGGTTCGGCGCCGCCCTCATGTGACAGCCTCGGCCCCACTCAGCTCAGACATCGGCCCGACCACTTCCCTCCGGCGTCTGCGGCGTCTCGGCGGGTCCGCCCGCGTAGCCGGCCGACAAGGTTGCCGTTGATCGGCCGACCGGCCGGCGATCGTGGCTTTCGGTTGGAGAGGTATCCACCGTGCGGGTCCGTCGGCGGTCGGTGAGCATCTGCCAGTACACCAGAATGGCCAAGACGGCGAGCAGCGCGGATGAGGTGATCGTGGTTCCTACTCCAAGTCCGCCCTGTGTGACGGGCTTTTCCACCGCGTTCTCCACTACCGCTCCGAGGGGACGGGTCAACCTAGGCCGCCCAGAACAGCACCGTGCCCGAGATCGGGGTCAGGTAGTGCGCGGCGAGGATCACGAGCACGGCCCCGGACAGCAGCAGAGAGCTGTCGCGGAAGCCGAGGCCCAGACCGCCGGAGAGGAAGTCTCCGCTGGAGGTGCCCAGCGTGTTGGACACCAGTGTCGCGGCCCAGTACAAAACCTCGCCCTCTGTAGTGGCGATCCGTTCCACATCCATCGTCTGTCCGGTCATCCGCCAGCCGATCAGCACGATCGCGAGCAGACTGGTGAGCAGAATGGAGCCGCCGGCGTAGCCGAGCCCGGCGGTGCGGTTGACGTAATCGGACATCGCGGTGCCCACGATGCTGGTCGTCAGAATGACCGACCAGAACGCCATCAGGTACTGGCCCGGGTCCGGGCCGATGCGACAGGCGGTGCGTGATCGCGGTGGTGGCGTCTTCGGTCAGCCGCCCTCCTGCTGAACCTTGGCGTGGGCCAGGCGGTAGGAGTCGGCGCCGATCTCGCTGGATACGGTGAACACTCTGCCCGATGGCCGTTCACCGGCCGCTGCGCACCAGGCTGATCGGGCGGACCAGCCTGCCGCGGTGAACTGGTCGGTCATCTTCGAGTAGGGATCGTCCTCCTGGGCCAGGGCAGTGAGGTTCCACCTCGCTCCAGGACGCGACGCGGGCGAGTGGCTGCTCGGGCGGGATCATCTACGGACGAAGTGCACGCCGAAGCCGGACGGCACGGCGGCGAGACAGGGCGGTGCCGGTCCGCCGCAACCTGGCGTGCCACATCAGAAGGTCAACAGTGCCTTGCCCCCGGGCGCCAGCGATGTCGGCTGCCCGGGGGCGCGGCGTGCGGACTGAACAGCGTTACGAGATCCGGCCTTCGACGATGTGCAGGGAGACCGGAATCGGCGGCACCCAGTACGGGGTGTCGCCGCGAAGGATCAAGGATGCCGTCCAGTCACCGGGCCGGCCGGCCTCGCGTGCGTTCAGCGTCACCGTGAACGAAGCGCTCTGCCCGGGCCGCAGGGTGAGCCGGTGCGGGCTCTCCGACAGCCAGGGCACGTCCGACTCGGTCTGGGCATACCCCGGAAGCAGGTCCGCCGTGGCAACCGGAACAGGGAAGCGGCTCTGGCTGCTGCCGCCCACCCGGTACAGGCCGGGTGCGCCGCCGCCGCGGTAGACCGCCGTGGGAGCGTCGGGCAGCGCGCTCCAGGTGTCCGTGCCCGGGTCGTAGGCGTAGCCTTCGGCGGTGAGCACCCGGTTCACCCCGACCCGTTTGAAGCCTCCGGACACCAGGAGCTGTCCGTTGGCGGCGGCGTAGACACCGGCGGCCAGGCCCACCGGCATGTCGGCGATGGACTGCCAGCTGTTGGACGCCGGGTCGTAGACGTAGCCGACGCCGGTCTCGACGTAGTCGTGGTTTCCGCCCGCGCAGTACAGCTTGCCGTTGATCGCGCCGCAGGAGGCCCAGCTGATCGTCTGGGGGTAGTCCGCGGCCTTGGACCACCTGTCGGAGCGCGGGTCGAAGACGTACACGGTGTTTGAGCAGTCGGTGTTGGTGCATCCACCGACCACGTAGAGCCGCCCGTCGAGTACGGCGCCGGCCGCCCCGAAGCGTCCCTCGGGAATGTCGGGGCCCTTGGCCCAGGTGCCGCCGGCAGCGTCGTACACCTGCATGGTGCGGCTCACCACTTCGTCGGGGGCCCAGCCGCCCACGGTGTACAGGTGGCTGCCGATGAAGCCGTGCGCGGTGGCCTGCCGGGGTTCGGGGGCACTGGCACCACGGGTCCAGGCACCCGCCGACGGGTCGTAGACGTAGAGGTCAGCGATGGGGTTGTGGCCGTCCGATGACCCGAGAGCGGAGTAGAGCTTGCCTCCGTGGTTCTCCACCGCGTTGTCCATGACGGGGGTGGGGAGGTCGGGCAGTCCGTGCCAGGCGGTGCCCGGCGCAGCGGTGCCGGGTCCGGTTCCGGTGCGTTCGCCGATCCGGATAGTCGCGGAAGCGGTGCCGGTGTTCCGTACGGTCACCTTGCGCGCCACCATGCCGTGCGACGTGGCGGTTGCCCCGATTTGAGTGGTGCCGACCGACAATTGCCCCGCTTTGAGGACGAACGAGCCCTTGGCGGCGTGGTCCTCAGTCACGGCGGCCGTGAGGGAGGCGGTGCTGTAGGAGGGCTTGGCCGCCACGAAGGTGTGACGGCCGCCACCGGGCACGAACAGCCGGTAGAGCCCGTCTCCGACCTGCGGGTCACCGGTGGTGGCCACCGTCGGCGCGGAGGATCCGCCGGTGGAGCCGGTGCTCACTGCGGCGCCGACCAGTCCTCGTCCGGTGTTGGCGTCGGAGACGGTACCCGTGAGCACGCCGCCGGGGACAGGCTTGAGGACCCGTTCCGCGACCGTCACGTCATCGACGGCCCACAGCACGCCGGGGCCGGTGAAGTGGAACCGCACCTGCACCGCGCCCTTACCGGCGTAGACGGTCAGCGGGATCTCCACTCGGCCGCTCGCCCACAGCTGGTCCTGGTGCCACACCGTGGTCCAGGTCCTGCCGCCGTCGGCGGTGACGTCCACATCGCCGGTCTGCTCGCCGGACCCCTCATAGTCGGTGCTGAATGCCAGCTCGGGGTCGCCGGTGCGGCGGAAGTCGTAGACCGGGCTGACCAGTTGGGTGTCGAAGGCCGTGTCCCAGCCGGCGTGGTCGTTGTCGGCGATGGCGAACCCGCCGGACCCTCCGGTGTTGTTGCCCCGGCCGCCCGGATCGTCGAATGCCCAGCCCTGCCCGGTGCCCACGGCGTTCACCACGCTCCAGCCCTGCGGCGCCCCGGTGGTGGAGTCGAAGGACTGAGTGTTTAGGGTGTTCACGTTCAGGGTGTACGCCGGGTTGCCGTCGGCCCAGGTGTCGGCCGGCAGCGCCAGCCCGACGTTCTGGTCCGCGGTGCTCACCGCCACCTGCCGTACCAGGGGCTGGTAGTGGGTGTCGTCGCTGACGACCCGCAGGGTGTAGGTGTGGTTCTCGGGCAGGTCCAGGCGGTACGCGCCGGTGTAGGCGTCGGACCAGACGGGAGCGCCCGGCACTCCGTCCACGGTGATCTTGGCATGGAGCGGCCAGCCGTGGCCCGAACCGTCGGTGACGGTGCCGGAGACACGGTGAGTGGCGAGCCTGCGCAGGGTGAAGTCCCGGGTGACGGCGCCGCCGTCGGTGATCTGGACGTCCGGTGCCTCGCCGGACGCGTAGCCGTAGGCGGTGACCTGTACCTGGTAGTCGCCGACCGACAGCGGCAGGGTGTAGTGGCCCCGGCTGTCGGTGGTAGCGGTGTAGACGCCGGCGGTCACCTGGGCCGCGGCGACCGGTGCGCCGGTGGCGGTGTCGGTGACGGTGCCCGAGAGGGTGCCGTGCGCCCCCATGCGGAACGCCGACAACCCGTCAGGCGTGCCCAGGCCGGTGGGCCCGTCGTAGCCGGTGCCCGCGGCGCACAGATACGCTGGTGAGCATTTTCCGTTCGACCCCGTCGTCACGTCGTGCAGCCCGGAGCCACCGCTGGCGTACGGGTACGCGTTGGGGTACGTCCCGGTGACCGGGGTGCCGGCATTGGCGTACACGCCGGCGATGATCGGTGCCGACGCGCTGGTGCCGCCGGCAAGGCTCCAGCCTCCGGACCCGCCGTAGGTGTCGTAGACGGCGACACCGGTGGCCGGGTCGGCCACGGCGGAGACATCGGCGACGGTACGTCCGGGGCAGCCGCTGTCCCGCTGGAAGGCCGGCTTGGGCTCGTACAGGGAGCAGCCTGAACCCGTGCCGGCACCGTCGTGGTTCCACACCGACTCGGACCAACCGCGGGCAACGGCCGGGTCCTTGGTGAGCGTCGTACCACCGACCGCCGTGACGTGCGGGGACGCCGCGGGGTAGGCGACGCCGTAGCGGTTGTCGCCGGAGGAGGCGACGATCGCGACGCCCGGGTGGTCGTAGTGCACGTCCGCCGACGACTCAGCGGGGTCCTCGGGGTAGAAGGCGTAGTTGGAGCCGTAGGAGTTGGAGACGTATCCCGCGCCGAGGGCCACCGCTTGGTCCACGGCGGCTCCCAGGTCGTCGATGGCGGGCTTGTCGGCCTCGACCAGCAGGATCCTCACGTTGGGGGCGACGGCGGAGACCATGTCCAGGTCGAGCGAGATCTCACCGGCCCAGCCGGGGTCCGGGGCGGGGTAGTCGGTTCCGCCGCGCTGGTCGACCTTGGTGAAGCAGCCGTTGGAAGTGGTGCAGGCGGGCAGCCCGTACTGGGCGCGGTAGACGGCGAGGTCGGCCTCGGCGTTGGGGTTGTCGAAGGCGTCGACGATGGCGATGGTCTTGCCCGCCCCTCCGTCCGCAGGAAGGCCGTAGGCGCTGCGCAGATCGGCCGGGCCGAAACCCTGAGGGGCGTCCTCGGCGGCCCGCAGGCCCTTGTGCGGCGCGATGTCGGTACGGCGAAGGCCGAAGCACGTGAACTCGTGCGGCTTGGGCGGGCCGCACAGCGGCTCTACATGGCCGGGCAACTCGTGGGTGAACGTGGAAGACTTCGCGGGCTTCTCACCGACGCCGGCCTGAGCGGGAGTCTGGACGCCGAGCGCCGTCAGTACGGCAGTGCTCAGCAGCGCCACACCAACGGCCGGCCATCTTCGCCAGCGGGGCACGGGTCTCCGGGATATGGACAAATCACAACTCCTATGGACTTCTTGAAGGCAACGGCACACGCCGTGCCCAGATGAGTGAGTTGCAGATCCATGCGGAAAAGTTCACGGGACCTAACGATTTCTTTCTGCACCCGGAGGCCTCTGTACTTCCCCATGGGCACACTGGGTATATGTGTGGCGGGCCACTCCGTCGCTGCCGGACCTGGTCGGGTGCGAGTCATTCGTCGGATCCGTGCGGCTCGGGGGCGAGACCGGACCGTCGTGCTCACGCGCCCCCGGCGGCCGGTGCGGGACGTGTCGCCGGGCCGCTGCCGACATCGACCACCAGCGCGTCGCGTGCGTCGAGTTCGCGGAGGGCCTCGGCGACAAGGGCCGAGGACCAGTGTCCCGGCACTGTGGCGGGGATCCGTACGGATGATCAGTATGTTCCGGCCGGTGAGGAGGCCGGCCGTGTGGGTGGTCAGCGGCGTACCGGTGCTCAGCCATGGCCGTGTCCCCTTTCTGTCGCATCCGCACGGGTTCCGTCGGGCCGAGGTACTCGCCCGCCCCCTCGGGCGGGCTCTCGCGCCGGAGAAGGTGCGCTTCAACGCCCTCTGCCCTGGATGCGCCGAGTCGCGGATCATCGATTCGCTGTGCGAGATGCTCACCGAGCAGAGACTTGAGGCCGGGCGGGGCCGTCGACTGAGCCCCGCCCGGTCGATCAACGCACCGTGCTGTCAGCGCAGTCCGAAGGCGCGGGTGATCGTCTGGGTGACGGTGTTCCCGGCGTCGTCCCGGGCGGTGGCCCGGAGGGTGGCGAAGTCTGCCGATTTCGGCGCGCTCAGGTCGGTCCGCCACCCCTCACCGGTGCGGGTCAGGTCGCTTGTGTGCCAGGTTTTGCCGTCGTCGTAGGAGACCTCCAGGGAGGGCTTCCCGATGGCGGCGGTGGTGCCGGGCAGATGCGAGGCGGTGACCGTCAACTCGGCATGCCGGTCGGCTCGACCCGCTGTGTCGGTGTCCACACCGTAGTCGAGTTGGATCAGGGGCAGGGACTGGGTCGACTCGGCCCCGGTGGCGGCGGAGGTGAAGTTCCACTCGGTCAGGGTGTGCGTCGAGTACGGGTTGGCCCAGGTTCCCCGGTCGTTGTCCACCACCAGCCGATAGGGCAGCCGCTTCGGGGCGAGCGCGGGGACCTGCAGCCATTCGGCGTTGCCCCAGTCGAGCTGGTGGTCGCCTTGATACAGCGCCATCCAGTCCTTGACGTCGAAGTTGGCCCCGGCTTCACCGACGTGTCCGGCTCCGGAGTCCCCCCAGCCGGGTGCGGTGACGTACATGGTGTCGAGGTAGCGCACCGGCTGGTAGCCCATCGGGCCCATCCGGGGCCGTTGGATCGGCCCGAACCAGGTGACCTTGCCGGTCCTTCGCGCCGGGTACTTGAGGACGTCGATGGAGTGCTGCCCGGTCTCGCCCTGGATGAAGGCGTCGTCCAGCCAGGTGGCGCCAGAGGTGACCCAGTCGGTTCGCTCGCCCTGGGCGGGGGCCGTGAGCTGGTTGCCGACGGCCCAGCCCTGCCAGACGTCCGGGCGGAACTCCATCGCCTTGCCCGGCCTGTAGTTGCGGAACGAGACGTCTACCTTGCCGAGGTCCTTGGGCTCCTCCCGCCAGGTCGGGTCCGCCGGGACTGCGCCGGTCCAGTGGTGCACCACGTCGTAGAGGTAGTCGGTGGTGGGGTGGGAGGTGACCTTCAGCTTGACCGCTCCATGCTGGAGCGAGCCGATCAGGGCCGCGCCCTGGTCGGCGTTGAGGGTCGCCACTGACAGCGGGGCCGGGCTCTCGGGGCTCCAGGGAGTCTCGTCCCAGGGCTGCAGGCGGCCGATGCCCTCGTTGACGACCAGGAGCACCTCGGCGCCCGCGGCCGCGGCGGCCTCCGCCTGCGCCTTGATCCCGGCCGTACTGCTGCCCAGAACCACCACGGCTTTGCCGTGCACGTCCCGGCGGGCCAGGTCCATCGCCGTGCCCTCGCCGGCGTAGACCGCCGTGAGCGTCCGGGTGCCCGCCGGCAGCGGCTCGGCCGCGCGCTTGACCAGCGGGTCGGCGTAATTCTTCGACGTCGTGCGCACGGTCAGCGCCGGCTGTTCGAGGCGGAAGCGGGCACCGAACTCGAACTCGCCGGCGGTGACCTTCTTGCCGGTCGGCAGGGCCCACATGCTGTCGTAGGACTCATTGGGCAGCATGGAGGACTCGACCAGGCTGTCGGTGAACGACCGGTGGACGTCCAGGCGCGGTGCGACAGCGGTGGTCTGCTTCGGTACGTGTGCCAGGATCTGCCGGGCCTTGCGGCCGTCCAGGGTGACGGTGCGGTCCTGGTCCAGCTGAACGTCGTTGAAGGCCAGCAGCGCCATGCCCAGTGAGCGCGGCCCGTTGGCCCCCTGCACGTCAGCGGTGAGCCAGCCGCTGTAGCTGCCGACGGGCAGCCGCAGCGTTCCGGAGCCGGACTTGTCGAGGTCCATGACGGTGAAGAGGTGCTCAGCGGCGAGGATGACCCTGCCGGACAGCGGATGGCCCGACCGGTCCTTCGCGACGACCGTCAGGTTCTGTCGTTGCCCCTCTCTGGCGCCTCCGATCAGGGTCCGGGCCCGCACCGTACCGGCGCCGTCAGTACCGGTGACCATGGCACTGACGGGCTGGTCGGCCGGCAGACGGTCCAGGTGCGCGGTCAGGTCGACCGAGGTCGTGCCGTGCGCGGGAACGGTGATCCGGTCGTCGGAGAGCGTGAACGCCCCCGACGGGATCGTGCCGTCGACCGCAAGGCCCAGGCCGACCGGGGTGTCACCGACGTTCGTGTACGTCACCTTCTGGACGTCTGTCTCGCCCGCCTTGGGAGGCCAGGTGTGGAAGCCGGAGTAGGCGCTCGCGGTGGCGAAGACCGAGGCGTGCGCCGCCGCGAGTGCGTCCAGCCGCCCGGCGCCGGCCTGGTACGGCGTGTACGAAGGGGTCGCCTTGACGCTGCTGACCAGTGCCTCCTTCAGCTGCGAGCCGGTCCAGTCGGGGTGCTCGCCGGCCACCAGCGCGGCGACTCCGGCGACGTGCGGTGTGGCCATCGATGTGCCGCTCATCGTGGTGTAGTAGCCGGAACCCCGCTTGTAGTGCGAGCGTGCCGCGACGATGTCGACGCCGGGTGCGGTGAGTTCGGGCTTGAGCCCGGCGTCGCCGTCGCGCGGGCCCTGGCTGGAGAAGTCCGCCAGCTGGTCCTTGGCGTCGACGGCACCGACGGTCAGCGCGGCGTCCGCAGCGCCGGGGCTGCTGATGGCGTGCGGGCCGCCGTTGCCTGCCGCGACGACGAACAGTGCACCGGTGTCGTGGCTGAGCCGGTCGACGGTCTGGCTCATCGGGTCGGTGGCGTCGCCGCCACCGCCCAGGCTCATGCTGATGATCCTGGCGTGCTGGTCTCGGGCCGCCCACTCCATGCCCGCGATGATCCATGACTCCTGGCCCCTGCCTTCGGAGTCCAGCACCTTGCCGACGGCCAGCCGTGCACCGGAGGCGACGCCTCGCTCCTTGCCGTCGGAGGCGCTGCCGGTCCCAGCGATGGTCGAGGCCACGTGGGTGCCGTGGCCGTTGTAGTCGGCGACGTCCGCCTCGTAGGGAACGAAGCTGGCGCTGGTGTCGATCTGCCCTGCCAGGTCCGGGTGCTCGGCGTCCACCCCGCTGTCGAGCACCGCGACCTTGACGCCCTTGCCCGTGTTGCCCTCAGCCCAGACCTGTTGCGCGCCGATCTGCGCGGTCGAGTCGGCCAAGTCCGCCTTCACCTTGGCGTCGAGCCAGATCTTGGCGATGCCCTCGGCGAAGGCTGGCGTCGCCAAGCGGGCCGCCGCGCCGGAACCACGGGTGAGCGCGGACCAGAACGCCGAGGCCTGCTTGCGGTTCTGCGCGAGGGCGGCACCCTGGATGCTGTCCAACCGGCGGACGACGTTCGAACCATCTACCTTCGGTCGGATCCGGGATGCGGCGGCGGTGTCGGTGTAGCGCACGATGAGCGGCAGCCGGGAGGCTTGCGCGTCGTCGTAGCCGTCGGCGATGAGCCGGGTCACGTTGAACAACTGCTTGTCGAGCTTCCCGGCGCTGACGTAGGGCAGGACGGCGTCGGGGTACACGTACGTCGCGCCGTCGATGACGGCGCGGTGGAAACCCGCAGTGGCGCCGTTCGCGGCCTCGAAGGTCCGAACGACGGTGCCGTCGGCGCCGGCACCGATGACGACCTTGTCGCCGGTGAGCAGGGTGACGGTGTGTACGTCGCCGCCGGATGACCGCTGTGCGGTTTCGGCAGGCACGGACATGACTGGGTCCGCGGCCACAGCGGCTGTGGCCGGTATGGCCCCGAGGCACAGGGCGGCGATCACGCTGAGGGCCGGGAACCCTGGTCTGAGGACACGCTTTCTGGGCAAGGAGAACCCCCAAGGGACGGGAATGCGGGAGGTGGCTTGGATCATGGAGGCACCCTCCGCCCCCAGCAACGGGTTGGTACTGGCGTATCTGCGCCATGGCACAAGTGCGCTACAGGAGGAGGCGCGAGGCGGCCTGGCGTGGAGCAGCCGTCATGGATCAGCTGCAACGCCGCTCGTGGCGTGCTGTCGGTGTCCTGCCGCTGACCACAGACGCCATGCGCCGGCGCATTTCCGCGCGCACTGCGGCGCCCACTGATGCTTAGTGGCGACCGTGGCTTGTGCCTACTCCGCGGACGGCCCGCTCACAGCCATCCGCGGCGTGCGGCCTGCCAGGCGAGTTGCATGCGGGTTGCTGCGCCGGCGCGTTCCATCATGCCCTGAATGCGGCGTTGGACGGTGCGCCGGCTCAGCCCGAGCTGTGAGGCGATCGCCTTGTCGGCGACTCCGGCCACCAGCAGGGACAACAGCTTGCGGTCGGTGGGGGAGAGTGCATCGGACGGCCCGGCTCCGTCCGTCCCTGAGATGGCGCCGTCGTCGT
>NZ_JBIARC010000124.1:0-12985 GCF_042889625.1 Streptomyces sp. NPDC002573
CGACAGCATCGACGACGCCGACGTGCTGCGGCACGGTGCGACGGCGAAGGCGTTCACGGGGATGCGCGCCCCGACCACGCTCGGTGCCTTCCTGCACGCGTTCACCTGGGGGCACGTGCGCCAACTCCAGTCCGCTGTCCGGGCATTCACCTGCAACCTCGCGGTGCACTGCCGACTGCTGCCCGGACCGCTGCAGCCGCATCTGAACCTGATGCTCGTCAACCCCTCCCACCTGAAGGGCATCCGGGGCCGCAAGACCGATCCGAGCGACGCGGCGTTCCTGGCCCGCGCGGGGGCCTCGGGCATGGTGATGGGCTCCTTTGTTCCGCCCCGCACCATCCGGGAACTGCGGGATCTGACCCGCCGGCGGACCGAGGTCGTCCGGGCGGCGGGCGCGGAGGCCCAGCGGCTGGAGAAGGAGTTGGAGGACACCGGCTTCAAGCTGACCTCGGTCCTGTCGAACGTTGTGGGCGTCTCGGGCCGGGCGGGCCCTGGTCGCCGGCGAGCGCGACCCGGAGCGGCTGGCTGACCTCACCGTCCGCCAGGCCCGCGCCAAGATCCCACAACTGGTCGAGGCCCTGCGCGGGGACCTTCACGCCCCACCCCGCGTTCATCGTCCGCCACTACCTCGACCAGATCGACCACCTCAATGCGACGGTCGCGATGTTCGACGCGCGGATCGCCGAACTGCTGGCCGCCCAAGAGCTCGACCTCGACCTGCTGGACACCATCCCCGGCATCAGCCGCCTCGCGGCCGAGATCGTCATCGTCGAGACCGGCGGGGACATGGCCCAGTTCGCCACCGCCCACCATCTCGCCTCCTGGATCGGGGTCTGCCCCGGGCAGAGCGAGTCCGCCGGCGTGAACCGCTCCGGGCACACCCGGCACGGCAACACCAACCTCAAGCGACTTCTCGGGGTCGCCGCCATGGCAGTAGTCCGCAACAAGGACTCCTACCTCGCCGTGTTCTACCGCCGCATCGCCTCCCGCCGCGGCGCGAAACGCGCCCTGGTCGCCGTCATGCACAAACTCGCCATCGCGATCTGGCACGTGCTCCACGACCAGGTCCCCTACCGCGAACTGGGTGCCGACTACTTCGCCAAGCGCAACCCCGAACGCGCCATGCGCCGCATGATCAAGGAAGCCAACAGCCTCGGCCTGACCCTCCGCTTCGAACCCATCTCAGCGGTCTGACCTCACACACTCTGAACTTTTCGTGTCAGCGGCCACCAAGCCGACGGACAAGGCCGCTGCCGCCAAGGCGGGCAAGCCCACGCTGGTCGAACTCGTCCGCAGCCACCTGACCGAGCAGAGCGAGCCGCGCTCCGCCGCCGAAATCACCACCGCACTCGACCAAGCCCACCCCGAGCGCGGCATCAAGACCACCGTCGTGCGGACCGCCCTCGAAGGACTCGTGGCCAAGAACCAGGCCAAGCGGACCAAGCAAGGCGCCGCCGTCTTCTACACCTCCCCCGACACCGCCGAGCAGGCGGGCACACCGGTCCAGGACGAGGAACAGTCCGCGCACGCCGAGTAATGCCAAGGCGGCACTGGCCCCGGTGATCGTGTACGGCCGCGAAGAGCACCGTCATCCGGTGGGCCGCAACGTGTACCAACCTCGGCGGCAGGCAGGAAGACGATCTGCAAGTCTCCGTCGAGCGGACCGCATGCCGCTCACCCCGCTGGGGGCTAACCGCCCTGACCGATCGGCGTCAAGGGCGTGAAACCCGCGGACATCGTTAGGGCAGGGTGCCCTGCGGGCCCGAGCAGGTGGCGGGTCCTGCTATCTCTTCCACGATCTGGACGGCCTGCGCCCAGGAGAAGTCGTCGGTCGAGGCGGTCTATGGCCCTGCGGGCCCAGGTGCCCCGCGGCTGCCGCAGTCCTCGCTGGTTGCAGGAGGAGGCGGGCGGAGCGGCACGGCCTGAGGTCGTCGCCTTCTCCAGCTGCAGCGCGGCATCGACGTCCTGGCTGATCGGTGTGAAGGTCAGGGGGCCGCAGGCCCGTCGGTGGGCAGCTCGTCCACGTGCTCACCGGTGACCAGATAGACCACGCGCTGGGCCACCGCTACGGCATGGTCGGCGAACCGTTCGTAGTAGCGGCCGACGAGTGTGACGTCCACAGCTGTCTCCACTCCGTGCTGCCAGCGGTCGTCCATCAGATGCTGGAAGACCACGCGGTGCAATTCGTCCATGTGGTCGTCGTCCCGCTCCAGCTGGAGTGCCGCCTTGACGTCCTGGGTGATGATCATTTCGGCGGTCTGCGCCGTCAGGCGCTGCGTGAACTGGCCCATCTTTAAAACCGTGCGGTGTAGATCGCGCGGCCCCGCCCGTTCGGGATAACGCATCGGGGCCGCCTTGGCGTCTGCGCGCATTGCCAGCGCAAGCTTCTGGGGAGCCAGTAGTCTGGGCTGACAGCGTCGGCTTCGTCGATCGACCCCGGGGAGGTGTGCCGTGACCGCCGAGATGATCGCTCCCGCATGGATGCACACGCAGATCACCGCTGAGCAGTACGACTCCTGGTCTGAGGCGCAGTGTGCGGGTATCGAGATCGTGGACGGGATGGTCGTCGTGAGTCCGAGCGCGTCCAAACGGCACAACCGCCTCGCGCGGATCCTCGCCAACTCCTTGGACGCGGCGGCGGGCCCGGAGTGGAACGCGGACACGGACTTCGACATCCGGCTGCAGGACGTCCCGCTCACCAACCGCCGCCCGGACGTGACTGTCTACCGGGCGGACAGCATCGACGTCACACCGACCCGCCCCGAGCACGTGCTGCTCGCTGTCGAAGTCGTCTCGCCCGGCTCCGAGACCACCGACCGGATCGTAAAGCTCGAGCAGTACGCTCGAGCGGGCATCGCCTTCTACTGGCGAGTCGAGCAGTCGCCCAGCACGGTTCCGCTGGTGTACACCTACCTCCTCGACCCGGCAAGCGGCTCCTACCGCCAGGGCGAGATATTCACTGGAACAGTCAAGGCCAGCGCGCCGTTCCCCGTGGAGGTCGACCTCGGGGCGCTGTGACGCATCGCGGGCAGGGTTCCTCGCTGGATCATGCTGAAAGATATGCGTGCGGACGAGTCTGACTCGCATGGCGCTGTGAGCGCCCTGCCGCGGCTGTCCCTGCGGTTTCTCCCGGCTGGCGGTGGACTCAGGCGGACGGGACATGGCCCGCATGGCGTCTGGCCGCGGAGGCTAACGGCATGAGCGTGGTAGGGGGCCTGGTGCCTCGCCTGTCCGCTTGTGGGAGCGAGGATCCAGGGGGCAATGGGCGGTACGGCGGTGGTACGGGGCGATGCGTGGCGGCGCACGGTAGCACCGGGAGCGCAGTGCGAGGAGCCCGTTGAGGGGAACCGTGGCCCGTGCGGCAGGATGGGGGTCGCTCATGCTATCCCCGACCGAACGAGAGGGTGCCGCACCTGTGACCGACGATTCCGCGGTCCCGGAATCCGCCGACGAGGACGCCTTCGGTATCGACGCGTTCACCCTGGACGACCGGCTGCGACTGTTCCATTTCGCCGCCGCTGAGAAGCGCCACGAATATCTGTGGCTGTTGCGTGCTTTCGACCGGGGGCGGGCCAACTACCAGGTGCTGCTGCACGCCTCAGATGCGGCGGGGCTCCTGAAGCGGCTCGCGGCCGACCATCCCGGCGTGGCGGCCGTCGGGGACGTGCAGTCGCTGCTCGACGCGCTCGCCGACTGGCAGGTACTCGACCGGTCCTACGACGGGACGCGCGCCGCGAACCTGGCCGAGTACCGCAACCGGCACTACGTCTACCAGTTCACCCAGGCGGGCTACCGTGCGTACCGGGCCGTGGAAGAGGTACTCGGCGCGCGGCTGGAGGACGCCCAGCTCTCCCGGCTCGTCTTCCCCGATATCCTCGCCGACCTTCACGCGCTGGCCGACGCCAACGCCGCCGGCGACGCCGAGGAGGTGTACCGCAAGCTCGGCCGCCTGGACTCCGTACTGGGCGAGATGGCGCAGCGCGCCGCCCGGTTCTACCTGATGCTCGGCGACCTGGCACGCACCAACGACACCCGGCCCGAGGTGTTCCTGACCCACAAAGACGCCCTGCTCGCGCACATGCGGGAGTTCACCGCGGAACTCGGCCGCTACGCCCCGCTGCTCGCCGAGGCCGTCGAGAAGACCGCCGCCACCGGCGTCGACCGGATGATCGAGCACGCCGCCGAGGCCGACGAACGGCTCTTCCGCAGCCCCGCCGAACGTCTGGATGACTGGCAGCAGCGGTGGCAGGGCATCGTCCACTGGTTCGCCGAGCGTGAGCACAGCGAGGCCGAGCGGCTGCAGGACGCCACCGTCACCGCCATCCGCTCCATCCTCGCCCTGCTGCGCCGGGTCACCGAGGCCCGCCGCGGCGGGGTGAGCCGGGAGAGCCAACTGCGCCACCTCGCCCAGTGGTTCACCTCCTGCGAGAGCGACGAGGACGCACACGCCCTCTTCCAGGCCGCTTTCGGACTCGGCGCGCCCCGCCACATCGCGGTCCCGTATCCCGACCCCGAGCTGATCCCGGGGCGTACGTCCTGGTGGGAGGCCGAACCGGTGGAGCTGGCGCGCACCCTGGTCCAGTCCGGCCGCAGCCCCGGCCTGCATGGCCCCGGCCGCATCGAACGCAATGAAGCCCAGCGGGACCGACTGCGCGCCCAGCAGATGAAGCAGCAGGCCGAGCGCCGCACGGCCGCCGCCTCGCTCGCCGCGGACGGAGCGCACGGCAGGGTGCTGGACGAGGCTGAGACGCGAGTGCTGCTGGCGCTGATGGACGTGGCGCTCGCCGCTCGCGTCCCGGCCAGCCGCAGCGTCTGCGCCGCCTCCGGCTCCGCCCACGGCGTACGCCTGACCCTCACCCCTGTTGAGGGCTCCACCACCGTGCACACCGTCCGCGGCAACCTGCACTTGAACGGGCTGCGACTGGAGGTCACGGCATGAGTGCGACAGTAAGCACCCCGGGCGGCGTGCGACGGGCGGAGGAGCGTGTCGCGAAGCACGTTTCACCTCTCGAACTCGCCGACTACCAAAAGGCAGTACGGCTGGTTCTGCGGCATCCGCTGATCACATCCTCGTACCCGGACCGGGCGGCCCTGCCGACCGTGCGCCGCTGGGCCGAGCAGCTGCGCACCGACCTCATGGAGGTCCTTGGCTACCGGCTCGTCACCACGGCCGACACCGCCCGGCTGCTGCGCGTGCAGGACCACCTGGACGCGACGCGGCCCGCCGTCACCCGCGCCGGCCGCCCCTTCGACCGGCGCCGCTACGCCTACCTCGTCCTCACCCTCGCCGCCCTCGGCCGCCACGGTGCGCAGGTCGCCCTCGGTGAACTCGCCGACGCGGTCGCCGCCGACGCCGCGCGCATCGACGGCCTCGGTCTGGACACCACCCGCAAGACCGACCGGGACGCCTTCGTCGACGCCGTCACCTGGCTCACCGAGCGCGGCGCCCTCACCCTCACCGACGGCTCCGCCACCGCCTGGGCCGGCGACCCCGAGCGTGCGGAGGCTCTGTACGACATCGACCGCGAGATTCTCACCGCCGTCCACCAGCCCACCCGTGTCCTGCAACACCTCACCTCGGTGACCGGGCTCCTCGATTCCGGCAGCACGTTGGGCCTGGCCACGGGCCACCACGCGCGGCGCCGTGACCAGGCCCGCCGTGCTCGCCGTCTGGTCCTGGAGAACCCGGTCGCGTACTACGCCGACGCCAACGCCGAGCTGCTCGGCCAGCTGCGTGCCCCTTCACTCGCCGAGGATCTGCAGCGCCTGACCGGCCTTGCCGTGGAGCGCCGTGCCGAGGGCGTCGCGCTCGTCGACACCTCCGGCAGGCTGTCCGACATCCGCTTCCCCGGTGGTGGCACGGTCGCCCAGGCCGCACTGCTCCTCGGCGCCCGCATCAGCGAGGCCGCCCTGCGCACAGGCCGGCACGCCCCCGACCTGCTGCCCACCCCGACGGCCGCCGAACGCCTCGCCGCCCGGGCCCGCCGCATCGACGCGGCCCTCCCGGCGCGCGGACTGCTCGCGGAGTTCTCCGCACCCGATGAGGAGAGCCCGTACGAGGCCGCCGCCGAGGAGGGCCAGGAGCCGGACGAGACCCGCTACCCCTTCGTCACCGACTCCTGGCTGCGCGGCAGGCTCAAGGAGATCGTCGGCGAGTACGGCAAGGGCTTCGCCGCCGACCTGCGCGAGGACCCGGACCGGCTACTCGCCCAGGTCCTCGACCTGCTGGCTGCCCTGTCGCTGGTCGCCCGCGTGGACGGCGGAGCCCTCGCGCTTCCGCTCCTCGCCCGCTACCGCGGGGTCAGCGTCCGCGTGAAGTCCCGTGTACCCGCCCCGCGACCCGCCGCCCAGACCACCCTGTCCACCGACGACACCGTGAAGGACCCAACGCCGTGACCACCCCAGCAAGCACTCCCGCTGCGACCCCGGCCACCCGTTACGTCCCCACGCGCGCCGGGATCGTCAACCTCTGGGACTACCGGGACGAGGAGTTCTCCTTCGCCGGCGGCTGGCTGGTGCTGCGCGGGCCCAACGGCTCGGGCAAGACCAAGGCCCTCGAAGTGCTCTTCCCGTTCGTCCTCGACGGCCGTATCGACCCCAAGCGGCTCAACCCGTTCGCGGCCGAGGACCGCACGATGAAGTCCAACCTGCTCTTCCGCGGGCAGGACAGCGCACTGGGCTACGTCTGGATCGAATTCATCCACCGCTCCAGCGGCGAAGCCGTCACCTGCGGCATCGGCCTGCACGCCCAGCGCCACCGCGACACCCCCGCCCGCTGGCACTTCGTCACCGACGGACGCGTCGGCGAGGACTTCTCCCTCCTCACCGACGACGACCGGCCGATGACGAAGAAGCAGCTCGCCGCCGAACTCGGCCACGAACTGATCGCCTCCCCCACCGACTACCGCGCCGCCGTCGACCAGCGGCTGTTCGGCCTCGGCCGGGAGCGGTACGAGCAACTGCTCACACTCATCCTCACGCTGCGCCGCCCGCAGCTCGCCAAGAACCTCGACCCGGCCAAGCTCTCCGACACCCTCACCGAGGGTCTGCGCCCGCTGGACGACGACCTCATCGCCGAAGCAGCCCGCTCCTTCGACGACATGGAGTCCGTGCAGCGCACCCTGGAGGGACTGGCCGCCGCCGACGACGCCACCCGGGCCTTCCTCACCGGGTACTCCACCTACCTGCGCGTGCACGCCCGCGTAGCCGCCGACAAACTCACCGCCCGCCGCACCGAGACCGCCGCCCGCACCGCCGCCCTGGACAACGCCGTGACGGAGCTGGCTGCGGCCCGCGAGCAGCAGGCCACAGCCCAGACCTGCGCCGAGGGGGCCGACGCCGCGCTCACCGCCCTGCGCGCCCGCCTCGACCAACTGCGCTCCTCCGCCGCGTACCAAGCACTCGAGCAACTCGCCGACCTGGAACGCCTGGTGCGTACCTGCGAGCACACCGCCCAGCAGGCCACCGCCGAACGGGAACGCCGCACCGCCGCCACCGGCCGCGCCCGCGCCGAGGCCGAACGCGCGGCCCGGCTCGCCGCCGAGCTCGAGAGCGCCGCCTCCCGTGGCGCCGCCGCCGTCGCCGACCACGCCCACACCGCCGGCATTGCCTGGACCCCGGCCGACGCCGAGCCCGCTCGGCTCGCCGGGCGGTCCGCCGCGCTCGCCACCGCTCGCCACGACGGCGTGCGGGCCCTGCGCGCCGCCCAGCAGGACTGCCGCAGCGCCGAGCAGACCCGCGACCTCGCGCGCAGCGCCCTCGACCGTGCCCAAGAGGCGGTCACTGGCGCCGAAACTGCCGAAACCGACGCTGAGCGGGCGGCCGAGGCCGCCCGCGCAAAAGCGCGAGAGGCGCTCGCCCAGTGGACGCAGGCCTATGGCCCGCTCCTGCCCGAGGGCGCCACCGACCGTCTCGCCGAAGCCCTCGACCTCACCGGCGAAGAGGAGGCGGCCACCCTCGCCGACACCTACACCGAGGCCGTCGCCCCCGCCGTGCAGGAACTGCGTGACACCCTGGCCGCTCTGCGCACCCGGCGCACCGACCTCGAACGCCGCCGTGCCGAGACCACCGCCGAACGTGACCGCATCGCCGCCGAGCACGACGACGCCCCACCCGCCGCCCGTGGCCGCACCGCCGACCGCACCCGTGGGGGTACTCCCCCGGCTACCGCTGGGGGCACCCCCACCCAGGCCCTCAAGGCACTGCAGGAGGGCGTACCGCTGTGGCAACTCGTCGACTTCGCCGAGCATCTGACCGAGGAGCAACAAGCCGGTCTGGAAGCCGCCCTGGAGGCCTCCGGCCTCCTCGACGCCCTCGTCACCGCCGAGAACACCCCAGTGCCGGTCAGGCACAGCGACGGCTACCTACACGCCCGCACACCCGTCGACGGCCCCAGCCTCGCCGACCTGCTTCGCCCGGAAGACGGCACACCGATCCCCGCCGCGCGCATCACCGCCGTCCTGCGCTCCGTCGCCATCGCACCGGGCCCCGGCTCGGGCACCGCGCAGATCACCCCGGACGGCCGTTACGTCGCCGGCATCCTCGTCGGCGCCCACACCAAGGAGAGGGCCGAGTACGTCGGCGCCACCGCCCGTGAGCGCCGCCGCGCCGCCCGTATCGCGGCGTGCGAGGCCCTGCTCGCCGAACTCGTCGCAGCACTCGACGATCTGGCCCGTGCCCAGGCCCGTACCGAGGCACGGCTGGAGGAGTACACCGCCGCCCGTGCCGCCCTGCCCCGCACCACCGGCATCACCGCGGCGCTGCGCGAACTCGACAAGGCCGCGGCACGGCTGCGCGCCACCCGCGAGGCCGCCGACGCCGCCCAAGCCTCGTACGACGAGGCCGTGGCCGCCTGCGCGGTCGCCGAGCGCACCGTGCGCCGCACCGCCGCCGAGCACGGCATCGCCCCCGATCGCGTCGACGCCGTCGAGACCGCCACTCGCGCCTTCGAGACGGCCGTACGCGAACTCGCCGCCCGCCGCCGCGAACACGCCCGGCAGGCGCAGGCCGCCGAAGCCGCCGCCGACCGGCTCGGCACGGCAGCCGAGGACGAGGAAGCAGCCCTGGACGCCGAGCGCGCCGCACGCCGCCGCCACGCCGAGGAGGCGGCGAAGCTCGACGCCCTCCAGGAGGCCATCGGCGCGGAGGCGCAGGAGGTGATGCGCCAGGTCCATCAGGCCGAGGACGCCCTCGACGGAGCTGCCCGGGAGGTCGAGACGGCCACCGCCAACCTGCATTCCGCCATCGCCGCCACCGCCTCCGCCGAGGCCCGGCGTACCGCGGCGGCCGAGGCCGGCTCCGTCGCCGCCGCCGAGGAGAAGGAAACCGCCCGGGGCCTCGCCCCGTACGCGGCTCGTGAACTGCTCGACATCCTGCGCTGCCCGCCGGGCCTGTCCTGGCCCGCTCAGGAGGCCGACTGGGCGGCCCAGGAGCTGCCCGCCGCGGCGGTGGCGGTCCACGAGGCGATCCAGGCCGCCACCCGCGACCTCGCCCCCACCGAGACCAGCGTCAAGCAGTCCGTCACCCGTCTGACGAAGGCCCTGGACGATCTGCAGGCCCAGCTCGCCGCCGCCGGACAGGACTATCGGCCCGAATGGGACGGCTCCGACGGCGTCATCGTCGTCCGTGTCGCCGACGAGGAAGGCCCGCTGCCCGTCGCCTCATTCGCCAAGAAGATCGCCGAGCACCGCCGTGACCAGGCCGAGCTGCTCAGCGATTCCGAGCAGCGCATTCTCGAGGACGCCCTACTCACCCGACTTGCCCAGCAGATCCACGACCGCACGGTCGACGCCCGCGATCTCATCCGGCGCATGAACACCGACATGCGCGAACGCAGGATGTCCTCCGGCACGACAGTCGGAGTGAGCTGGCTGCTCGCCGACGATCTCGACGACGAGCAGCGCGCCGTGTGCGCTCTCCTGGACGCGGACGCCGCCCGGCTCGGCCCCGAGGGGCTCGCCCGGGTCCGCGCCCACTTCGCCGCGCAGATCAAGAATGCCCGCGCCCGCCACCGCGATCTGCCTTACCGCGAACTGCTCGCCCAGGTGCTGGACTACCGCCGCTGGCGGCAGTTCGCCTTCCAGCTAGTACGTCCCGACAGAAGCGAGGAGCGGCTCACGCGCGCCCGACACAGCCGCCTCTCCGGCGGCGAGCAGTCCGTCTCGCTGCACCTGCCGCTGTTCGCTGCCGCGCACGCCATGCTCAACTCCGCACACCCGCACGCCCCGCGGCTGCTCGCCCTGGACGAGGCGTTCGCCGGCGTCGACGACACCGGCCGCAGCGAACTGATGTCGCTGGCCGCCCAGTTCGACCTCGACCTGTTCATGACCGGATACGACCTGTGGGCCGCACACGCCTCCGTCCCGGCCGCCGCCCACTACGACCTCGCGCACTCGGCGATCGACCACACCGTCTCCGCGCTGCTGCTCCTCTGGGACGGCGAGAAGCTGCTCGCCGACGACATCGGCGACCTCACCGCGGCCCTCGGCTCACCCGGCACCCGCCGCGTCCCCGGGCCGAAGGAGGCCGCCGTTGACGACTGAGCAGCACAGCTACGAGGAACTGCGCGGCGAGGGCTGGCCCCGGCTGCTGGCCGCCGCACGCCGCAAGCTGGAACGTACATCGGGCGCGCTCGACGGCGAGATCGGCCTCTCCTCCCCCAGCGAGGCCGAGCGCCGCACCGTCATCGGCGTCACCGGCCACTACCGTCCCGAGACCGCCAAACGCCTCGCCGTCCCCCTCACCGCCCTCGACGCCTACCTGTACGACCGCTACGGCACCGGCCTGCACCAGACCCTCGGCCACCTGAACGGCCCCCTGCGCGACCGGCCAGCCGAACGCGCCGACGAGGACACCCGCCGCGAACAGGTCCTGGCCTCCGCCCACTCCAGCCGCCTTGCCACCGAGAGCTGGTTCGCCACCTGGCTGGACCGCCTCGCCACCGACGGCACCCTGACCCGCCTTCTGCGGCGCGGCGACGCACCCCTGATCAACGCGGCTGTGCGAGTCCTGGAAAAACTCCCCGAGGACCCCTCTCGCATCCTGCCGCTTCCGGTTCTCGCCGAATGGGCCACCGGCGACACCAAAGCCCTCATCCCCGGCACCCCCCTCGAACAGCTCGTCCTGCGCGCCCTCGCCCAGTACACAGGCGACGAAGTCCCGCGCGACAGGGCCGGACGCCGCGCCCTGTGGGAGAGCGCCGGCGCCATCGCCGACGACCTCGCCAGCCAGGTTCTCGTCCTGGGCATCCGCCCTGAGGGCGACACGGTGGTCTGCGACTGGCTGCGCGATGCCGCCGACTTCGGCATCCCGTTCCGGCTCACCCTCCACCAGCTCGCATCCGACCCCGTCGTCCCCGCCGCCGCTGATATCTTCGTGTGCGAGAACCCGGCAGTCCTGCGCGCGGCCGCCGCCGAACTCGAAGCCGGCAGCGCAGCCTTGGTGTGCACCGAGGGCGTTCCGTCCGCCGCCTGCCACAAACTGCTCGCCGACGCGGTACTCGCCGGAGCCCGGCTGTACTGGCGGGCCGACTTCGACTGGGCGGGCCTGCGCATCACCGCCACTGCCGTGGAACGCCATGGGGCCCACCCCTGGCGCATGACCACCGCCGACTACCGGCAAGCCCTCGGCCAGGGCCAGTCCACACCTCTCGGCGGCCCGCCGGCGGCAAGCCCCTGGGACCCCCAACTGGCCCGAGCCATGGGGGAGTCGGGGCAAGCCGTCATGGAGGAGCGCCTGCTGCCCGCGCTCCTGGCCGACCTCACCCGCACCTGACGCCGATGGACATGGGGCCCTCCATCTGTTGATCTTGCGTGGGTATCCCCGGCTTCAGCGGGGGAAACGCATCCTTGGCCCGGAGTCGCGTAGCGGCGCAGTTCTCTGCGGCTTCGGGGTGAGGGTCAGAGAGGCCGCTTCTGCCCTTCGATGTACTGCCGTATCACGATCAGGGGTGCACCGCCGCAGGAACCGGCGAAGTAGGAGCGGGACCAGAACACCGAACCCATGCCGATCCGGTTGATCCGTCCGGTGTACTCCGCCCGCAGGTACCGGGAGCTGACGCCCTTGAGTGAGTTGATCAGCTTGGACAGGGTGGTCTTCGGCGGGTAGTGCACCAGTAGGTGGACGTGGTCGGCTTCGCCGTTGAACTCCCTCAGCTCCACCTCGAACTTGTCGCACACCTCGCGCATGACCTCTTCGCAGCGCTTGAGCATGGCGTCATCGAAGATGCCGCGCCGGTACTTAGTGATGAACACCAAGTGGGCGTGCAGGTTGTAGGCGACGTGGCGACCGGTCCTGATATCGGGGTTTGGCTCCCAGCGCGGTGACATACGCCAAATGTAGTATGATCTTGCAGGTTGACCCAGGAAGGGGGTGGGGTCGGATGATCCGTGCGTACAAGTTCCTCATCCGGCCCACCGTGGGCCAGGAACAGGCGTTGTCGGCGATGTTGCGGCATCACTGCACGCTCTACCTTTGATCTTGGCCAGTGCTCCGGCGTTTACGTCGGGGTGAAGGCCATCGCAGAATTGCCCTGACCCGCACGTGGGCACAGGTCAGCACTGTTTACCTCAGCCCACGGGGCGCTTCTGGTTCTCGATGTACTGGCGTACGACGGTCAGCGGTGCCCCGCCACAGCTCCCGGCGAAGTAGGAGCCGGACCGGAAGTGGCCGCCCCACAGGTACCGGCGGACGTGGGTGTCGTATTCCTTGCGCAGCAGCCGGGCGGAGACGCCCTTGAGGCTGTTGACCAGCTTGGAGAGCTGGACCTTGGGCGGTAGTGCACCAGCAGGTGTACGTGATCGTCCTCGCCGTTGAACTGCTTCAGTTCCGCCTCGAAGTCCGTGCACACCTCTCGCATGATCTCTTCGCAGCGCGTCAGCATGGTGTCGGTCTGAACCGCCCCGGGTTCGGTAGAGATCTCAGATTGTGGTTGTGACCTGGGGTTTCGTGAGTTCCGTGTAGTAGTTGGCTTCGTACTCGACGGGCG
>NZ_JBIARC010000125.1:0-12877 GCF_042889625.1 Streptomyces sp. NPDC002573
GATCCCGGCGACAACGTCGGCACGCCAATCCACGGAACGCAGCGTGCGACCGGCCTGCTCCTGCGCCATCCGCACCACGCGGTCATTCACCTTGATGAAGTTCCCCAGGGGAACTTCATGGCCGGGCAGCTCGGATTCGAGGACGCCTCCTGTGTGAAGCGTTACCCGGAGCGCCGGTCGACGGTGTACGAGCACTCGGCGGAGATCCAGAAGCGGTTCAAGTACCGGGACTTCAACGACCGTTGCACGACCTGCTCTGCGCATCGCAGCTACGGCAGGTGAGGAAAGTCCGCGCCGCGTGAGGCGGTCTCGTAGCGGCGCAGCTCTTCGAGCATGCCTTCCAGCTGGCTGTGGACGGTGTCGTAGCCAGATGCGCCCAGAACCAGCCGGTGGGGAGGTGTGTCCTGTTCTATTGCGTTCACGACGGCCCGCACTCCTCGGTAGGGGTCGCCGGGCTGCCGGCCGTTCTGGTCGACCATGGAGGCGCGGACGGACTCGACGAACGGGAGGTAGTCGTCGACCGTCTCGGCCACGGGTTCGTCGGCGAAAGAGGAGTACGCGCGGGTGCGGAAGGCGCCCGGTTCGACGGACAGGACGTTGATGCCGAAGGGGGCTACTTCGTGCCGCAGCACCTCGGTGAGACCTTCGATGGCGAACTTCGCGGCGCTGTAGTAGCCGAAACCGGGTACGCCCCGAAGGCCGGCGACCGAGGACATGTTGATGATCCAGCCGCTGCGACGGGCTCGCATGCCCGGGAGGACTGCGCGCAGGAGCTCCGTGACGGAGAAGAAGTTCAGTTCGAAGGACCGCCGGGCGTCGGTGTCGGCTGTGCCTTCGATGGAGCCGTACCAGCCCCGGCCGGCATTGTTGACCAGGACGTCGATGCCTCCGAAGTGTTCCTCGGCCGCATGGACAGCCTCGCGTATCTGTTCGGTGTCGGTGACGTCCAGCGGCAGGACGAGCACTCGGTCGCCGTGAGGGCCAGCCCAGCCGTCGAGCAGCTGTGGGCGGCGGGCGGTAAGGACGACCTTGTCGCCGCGCTCCAGGGCGACGTCGGCGTAGGCCGGCCCGAAACCGCCCGGAGTCCCGCCGGTAATGAACCAGGTCTTCATGCTTCCTCTTTATCCAGGGGTAGACGGCCCGATGAACTCCGTGACGGGCCGGGGTCGTCAGGGGGCGATGACGAGCTGGCTGATCCGTCCGTGCTCGTCGAGGACGAAGCGGTAGCGCAGGTCGACCAGCCCGCCGGGGAAGTCGCCTTCGAGGTGCTGGACGACCGTGTACCGGCCGGGACCGTGGCGCTCGGCTCCGACGAGTGTGGTGGTGTAGGTGTACTGGGTGCTGGTCTGTTGCAGCCAGCCGCGGATGGCGGCTGGGCCGTGGTGGGTGCGACCGTCGTCGGTGACGGTGGCCTCGGGTGCGAGCGTGGCCATGGCGGCGGCAACGTCTTTCGCGTTGTGGGCCCGCAGGTAGCGTGCGACGACCTCTGGCAGGTCGGCGGCATCGACGGGGCCGGCGTGTTCGGTCATGTCTTCCTCACAGGGTGCGCTGGATGGCGGCGGCCTGGGCGCTCGGCCGCGGCGGGGACCGGATGTGGCGTCCGGGCTGTTCCGCGCGGCCGCACGCAGGGCACGCCCCAGAGACTGCTAAAATAGAAGCAAGTCACTTTCAGTTTAGCAGTAACCAGGGAGGGTGCCATGTCGAGCCGGATCCGGCTGGAGGATCGCGAGTGCCCGCTGTCGACTACGGTCCAGCACGTCGGCGAGTGGTGGACGCTGCTGATCCTCCATGACGCCTTCGACGGCTATACGCGCTTCGACCAGTTCCAGCAGAGCCTGGACATCTCCACCAGCATGCTCACGGCGCGCCTGAAGACCCTGGTCGCCGACGGCCTGCTGGAGCGCCGGCCGTACCAGGTGAACCCCGTCCGCCACGAGTACGTCCTCACCGAGCGCGGGCGCTCCCTGCGCCCCGTGATCGTCGCCCTGGCAGCTTGGGGCAACCGGCACCTGGCCCCGCAAGACCGGTCCATGATCCTCGTCGACGCCGAGACCGGCCAGGAAGCCGAGCCGGTCGTGGTCGACGCCCGCACCGGGAAGAGCCTCGACGACAGCGACGCGTACATGTTCACCGCTGGGCCAGCGGCCAGCGCAGCGATGCGGGCGCGCTATGCAGAACTCGATCGGCAGCGGCGATCGCGAGGCGCCGCCCCTGAGCCGGGCGCGGCGTAACCGCTTCGCCTGCCGCCTCGACACCGGTCGATCTTCAGAAAACCTTCGTTATCTTGAGCCGCCCGGAGGGCGTCCTTGATGTTGAACAAGCCCCGGTGAGGCCCCGGGTACTGCCTGGTGGATGTGGTTATCTGCCGCTGTCCATCACGCAGATTCCCCGGAGGTCCGATCCTCGTACAGCGCGTGGTGATGCCGTCCTCGCCGCTTGAGTCATGGACGGTGCTCGGCGAGGACGCCGCCCCGGTCGAACCGATCGAGCGCTACCTGGCCTATCTCACCGACATCGAGCGGTCGCCGAACACAGTCAAGGCGTACGCGCACGATCTGAAGGACTGGTTCTCCTTCCTCAGCGTCCGGGCCTTGGACTGGCGCGAGGTGCGGCTGGAGGACGTCGGCGAGTTCGTCGCCTGGCTGCGGCTACCGCCGACGGCCCGGACTGGGGCGGTTGCTGTGCTGCCGTCGGTCGAGCACCACTGCGGCGAGACCACGGTGAACCGGAAGCTCTCGGCAGTCAGCGCCTTTTACCAGCACGCCGCCCGGCATGGCGTCGACCTGGGCGAGCTGCTGACGACCTGGCAGCCAGCGGGGCGCCGCAGCACCGCGTGGAAACCGTTCCTGCACCACGTCACCAAGGGCCGACCACAGCAACGGCGGGCGATCTCGCTGAAGATGGCGAGGAAGCTCCCGCGCATCATTACCGCCGCCGAGACCCAAGCGATCCTGGACGCTTGCGAGAGGCTGCGGGACCGGCTGCTGTTCGCCGTCTTGTTCGACTCGGGCATGCGGATCGGGGAGGCCCTCGGGCTGCGGCACGAGGACTGGGCCGTCGCTGAGCGCGAGCTGTCGGTGGTGCCGCGGCTCAACGACAACGGCGCCCGCACCAAGTCGGCGACGACCAGGACGATCCCGGTCAGCGCCGAGCTGATCCGGCTGTATGCCGACTACATGCACACCGAGTACGGCGACCTCGACTCCGACTACGTCTTCGTCAACCTCTGGGCCGCCCCGCGCGGGCACGCAATGACCTATGCGGCGGCCTACGACCTGGTCAAACGGCTCCGCCGAAGGACCGGCATCTCCTTTGACCCTCACTGGTATCGCCACTCCTACGCCACCAGGCTGCTGCGAAGCGGCACCCCGGTCGAGGTCGTCAGCAAGTTGCTGGGACACGTCTGCCTGACCACTACGACCGAGACGTACGGGCACCTCAGCGCCGAGGACGCCCGGAAGGCGCTGGAGACCGTCGGCTGGTTCGACGGCACGGAGGTGCGGCTGTGAGCGAGACCTCGCACATGCCCGCCGACCCGGGAGAGGCGAGGCCCGAACGCCCCAGGCTCCAGCTGCACACAGGGCAACGCATCGAGGAATCCAGTCGGCGAAACGGCTGGGACAGCGAGTACGACCGGGACGTCTGGCGGCTGCGCGAGCTGGGGATCAGGGCCAAGATCGCTCACATCCTCTTCGACCGGATCCCACAGCCCTGGCTGAAGGATCTGGCGAAGCGGTGGGCCCGGTGGCGGCTCAGCACGGGGCTTGGCGCCGAGTCGGCAGCCTCCGGCACACGAGCTGTTACCTACTTCGCGCAGTTTGCTGCGGTCCGCGTCGTCCGCCTTGATCAGGTGGATCGGCCGTTGCTGGAGAGGTATCTCGCCCATCTGCATGCCGACTATGCGGGGCGAGTGGTGCACCGGAACTTCATCGGGCAGCTCAATCTCTTCTTGCTGGCCATTCGTCAGCACCGCGGGGACGACACCCTGCCCGCAAGCGCTGTGTTCTTCCCCGAGGACTTTCCCCGTCGCGACGAACGGCTGCCCCGGGCGCTGAGCGAACCGGTGATGACGCAGTTGGAGCAGCCCTCGAACCTGGGCCGGTGGAAGAACCCGGCCCACCGACTGGTCACGCTCATCTTGATGCGCTGCGGACTGAGGATCACCGACACCGTGCGGCTGCCGCACGACTGCATCGTCCACGACGCCGACGGGGCCCCTGTCTGTAAGCACTTGTTTTGGCTCCAGTGCACGGAGTTGTTTTGGCTCCACTGCCGGGGTGGAGGGGGCGTGGATTGGTGTGATTCACGCCCCTGTAGCAAGGTGATTTGGCCCCACTTCGATCGGGTGGTTCTGCTGGCCCGGGTAGGGGGTGTTAGCGGTAGTTTTGAAGCCTCGGTGGACCTCCGTCAGCGCATCCCCGACAGGTGTGTGGAGGGTTGCCGACCCGGCTCGGCTCAAGCCGCGGACCTCCCGGTGGCCGCGGCGGCTGGACGAGAACGGGCGATGGTGCGGCCGGCACTGGGACTTGACGGCCGGGCCCGAAATGGCTGCGGCCGGTCTCCCGTGAGGGAGGCCGGCCGCGGTTTGTCGGTGCAGGTCAGCGGCGGCGTTTCCGCTGGGTTTGCGCGAACCGGTAGGACTGCGTGCCGGTCTCGACGATGTGCGCGTTGTTGTTGATGATGAACGTGACCCGGTCGACGATCGCCGTGCAGAGACGGGGGTCGGTGAAGGTCTGCTTCCACTCCGAGAACGGAGCGTTCGAGGCGATCGCAATGGCCCGCCGCTCCTCCCGCTCGGTGAAGATCTGGAACAGCAGCTTGGCGCCGGCCTTGTCCAGGTCGAGATAGCCGAACTCGTCAAGGCAGAGCAGGTCAACGCGGCCGTAGCGGGCGATGAGGCGGGTCAGCTTCTTGTCGTCGGCGGCTTCCGCGAGCTCGTTGACCAGGTTGACCGTAGCCGTGTAGCGGACCTTGAGCCCGGCCTCGGCCATGGCCGTGCCGATGCCGATCAGCAGGTGGGACTTGCCGGTGCCGGAGTCTCCGATCAGGCAGAGCGGCTGTCCGGCCTTGACCCAAGCGGGGTCGGAGAGGGTGCCGACGAGTTCGGGGGTGACGTTGGGGTTCTCGGCGAAGTCGAAGTCCTCCAGCCGCTTGGGCCGGGGGAAGTTGGCGTCCCTGACCAGCCGCTTGCGCCGTTCATCGCGTTCGGCGCACTCGGCTTCCAGCAGGTCGGCGAGGAAGTCCTTGTAGCTGGAGCGCTGCCGCATCGCCTCGGCGGCCATGTCCTGGACCCTGCCGCGGATCGTGGGCAGGTGCAAGGCCCGGCAGGCTTCGTCGATGGCCGTGTCCACGGCCTCCTCCGGCCCCAGGTCCCGGCGGGGCGCAGGAACCTGGGCGGCCGTGGTGTCGGTCGTACTCATGCGGTGCCTTTTGCTTGACGTGTCAGGAACTGGTCGTAGTAGGCGACAGTCGGCAGCGGCCGCTTGTCCTCCGGCAGCTGGGCACGGCGGGCCGTCAGCGACACCACGCCGCTCGGCTCGGCCCAGGGCGGCGGCTCGCCCGCGTCGTCCAGGTCCTCAGGCGGTGGCGGGGCCAGTGCGGCGGTCCTGCGCGCCTCGACGGCCACGACATCGGCGGTGATGGCGCCCGCCGGATCGCGGCGGCCATGCCCTGCTCGATCGCGGCCGCGGGCATCCGCCGGTGCAGCAACAGGACCTCGATCAGCGCCCGTGTCCCGGCAGCGTCGCCGTGGGCGGTGCGGGCCGCGGCCCAGAAGGCGTCGTGGACCTCGGTGAACGAACCGTTCTGCCGGGCGGTGACCAACGCAGTCGAGCCGGCCATGGCCCCGGGCTTGACCAGCAGGATCTCCAGGTAGTGGTCGAGTTCGTCACGGAAGTCGCCCCTGCGGGTCAGCCGCGGGTGGCGGGCGACGATCTCCCGCCGTTCGAAGACGAGGAGTTCGTTGCCCCGCAGAAGCACCCGCACGTTCTGGCCGATGAAACGGGCCAGCACCGAGTAGTGGCACTGCCTCACGGTGATCCGGCTGCTGCGGTCGACCTTAGGCGTCAGGGTGATGCCGCACTCGAACTCCTCGAACGGCAGCGGCGTCAGCTGGTCGGCCTCGGTGAAGAAGTTGAAGCCGACGGTGGTCAGCCTGCCGGCGAGGATCCGTTCGTCCTCGGCTGCATCGATCTCGACGATCTTCGCGTTCAGTTCTTCCAGCGTGGCGACTTCGGGAACCGGGACCAGGTGGGTGCGGCGGAAGCGGCCGCCTTCGTGCTCGACGCCACCCTTCTCATGGGCGCCGTCCTCGCCGGGGATGCAGTAGAAGGCGTCGAAGCCGTAATGGGCCCGGAAAGACACCCACCGCTCGGACTCGATGCGGCTGCGGCCGGTGCAGATGCGGTTCACCGCAGGCTTGAGGTTGTCGTATCGGATGTGCTTGGTCGGGACTCCGCCCAGGACGTTGAACGCCTCGACGTGCCCTTCCATGAACGACTCCTGGGCCTGCGAGGCGTAGACGCTTCTCTGCACTTTGCTATTCGCTATGTGGCTGCGTCTCCGATGGGTGGTACTCGTCGTGAGCCTCGACGGGGTCCGAGGAAAAGGCGCTGCGAACAGCATGGCGAGAGGGCACCATTGCATGGTGCCTGATCTGCTGTGGGATGACGTCAAGAACTTGTTCGACCCCGATTTGATGGGCTCGCTGCCGGACGTGAGTGTCTCTGATACCTCCGTCGATGACTGGCAGATGGTGTTCGACTTGGTGCGCTCACGGGGTTGGGCTGGTGAGTACTCCGAGGACGGTGCTGTGCTCCGGCTGCCACGGGCCGGGGTGATGTTGGCTCGCGGCGGCGAGGCCAGCGTGATGTTGAGGGTCTGGCCGGTGCCGGCAGTAGAGGCGATCTTTCGTCCCTATGCGGCCGAGTCGATCAACTTTGATGTTGACCTTCGGGAGCTCCAGGGTCAGGTGCAGCTGAACGTGCTGTGCGGATTCCTGCGCGCGATCGGACGTCGATTGAGCAAGCCTGTGCTGTTCGCGCCGGAGATGGATTCCGGTCACCCGGTGCTCGGGTTCGATGTCGACGCGGACCGTGTGGTGCTTCTGGCTGACCCGGACTTCACGAAGTCGTAGCAGTCCTCGTGGCGCTGACCCTGTCGTTGCCCGCAGGCCGGGAGGCTGGCGGAATCGGGAACTGCGTAGGCTGCAGCGGTGATCGTCCGATGCATCAAAATCATCCAGCCCGGGACCTCGACGGTCGTCAGTGAGCACCCGGGCGTGCGGATCGGTGAGGAGTACCCGGTCCTCGAAGTGTTCGCCGCCCGGCCGCGGACCCTGTTTCGTCTTCCTGACCGCAGCGCGCGGCGGGACGAGATCGACTCGCCCGGACTGTGGGACGCCGACATGTTCGAGATCGTGTCCGATCGGATGCCGACCTGTTGGGTCACCGGACTGGAGGACGGCCGGCTGACCCTGGCGCCCCGGGAGTGGCAGCGACCGGGTTTCTGGGACGACTACTTCGATCACGAGCCAGACGCGGTTGCCGAATACGACCGGCTGAAGGCCCGGATCATCGCGGAGGCATGATCGCCTAACCAAGAGCGGCGACCCCGTCCTCCCCTCGGTCGGTTTGGGCTCGCAGGCGTTCGGCCTGCCGTTTCTTGTCGGCGATGTGCCGCAGACTCTCCTGCAGGTCGGCGACCTCACCAAGCCACTGCATCCGTTGAGCCTCTCCGAGACGCTGCCGGGTGTTGGCCTCAATCTCCAGCAGCCGGGGCTCCTGGGCCAGGTCGAGGCGGAGCATAGGGCACCTGACGCAGGCGTTTTCATGCTGGCACGGGGTCCCATAGGGCCGGTCGCAGGTGCCGAGCGCGACCTTGCGCAGGCTGAAGTGGTCGCGGAAGTCCTGCCACTCGGTGTCGCTGGGCTCGCGGTATTCCTCGCTGGGACGGTGGGTTCGGCGCTGGTCGACGAACTGCCGGTAGTGGCGGATCACCTCCTCGGGATAGACGGCGACGTAAGCCTGAGTGGTGTTGAGATCGAGATGGCCAAGGAGCTTTGCGGCGATGTGGATCGGCAGGCCGCCGTTGACCGTCTCCGTCGAGAAGATTCGGCGGAAGTCGTGCGGCGTGAACCTCAACGGTGTCCCGTCGACGTCGACGACGTCGGCCCGCAGAGCATGGTCGGTCAGGAGCTCGCGGATCCGGTTGGAGGAAATGACCTGCAGCCGATGCTGGGAAAGGCACTGGAACAGATGGGGCATCGGGGGCCCGAAGACCCGCTCGTAGCCGTCGTACCGGGTCAGCAGCGGCACCCGATCACCCGTGCCCTTGATCCGGCGAATGATCCGGGCAAGGACCGCGACCAGGTCCGGGTCAGCGGGGATGACGCGCTCACGGTCGGTCTTGGACGGGCTGATTTGCAGCAGCGGCACTGTCTCACCGGTCGGCGCCTGATACTGACGCAGACTCAGGTGGGTGAGCTCCAGTAGTTCCTCGATCCTGGCCCCGGTGCGTCGCAGGACCTCGATACTCGCCCAGGTCCAGAAGGCGTTGTTCTCCTCGCATTCGGCATCGAACCGGGGACCGGGCTCGTCGACCGGGGCCAGAAACAGCGCGGTGGGGCGCCAGCGGCTGTTGTTGCGGCCGGTGCGCCGGTAGCGCGAGTCCTCGATGGACAACTCCTCACCAGGCTCTGCGGAGCGGGCTGCCTGCAGCAGGAGTGTGGCGTGCTGCAGCCGGGTCTCGGCAGCGCGGACGAGCTGCGGCAGGACGGGGACCAGGGTGCGGGTGCGCTGCTGCATCCGTGCCTGCCGGTGCCGGGTTTCCTTGATGTAGCCGCGGATGTCGGCCTCGCTGATCGGGCAGGGTGCGGCCCAGGTCGCCCAGCGGGCCGGGTCTTCCATCGACCACTGTGAGAGGTCCAGGTAGAAGGAGCGGACGGCCAGGAACACGGCGTGGGCGGTGCGGCGCGGTCGCCCGTCGGGCAGGACCCGGACGCGTTGTTTCCATGCCTGGGCGATCTCGTCGGGGAGGTTGAGCGAGGAGATCGCGGGGTGGTGGCGTTGCAGGTCGCCCCAGAACAGGTCAGCCAGCATCTGGGCGTGGTTGACCAGGGAGCCGTAGTCCAGGACGGCGGACCGCTCAGCAATGTAGTGGACGAGCACGTCGCGGACCGCTCGGTTGGTGATCGGGTGGCGGTCGATCAGCTCGGCGGGGGTGAGCTGGCCGCGGGCCTGGGCCTCGGGCAGGGTCGGCGGCGAGTCCTTGAGACCGCCCACGGCGCGGAGGATGTCGTAGGCGAGGGGCAGGGCCGTCACCGTGCGGCCGTTGTCCCGACGGGCCCGGGCGTAGTCGGTGACGTCTTCCAGGTCGAAGGCCAGCAGGTCCTTGCCGGTGACGATGCTCATGCGGGTGAGCACGTTCAGGGCCTCGGTCGCGTGCTCGTCGCAGCGCTGTCCGCCGACGCGCTGTGTGAGTTCGGCGAACAGTGCTGGCTGGTTGTGGCGACGGTAGGCGTCGTAGACGCCCAGCAGGCGGCTGCCGAAGAGCCAACCGTAGGAGGGCCGGATCGCCTGGAGGACGATCAAGGTGCCGAGACCGGCGGTGAACCGCGACCGGGTCCCCGCGCTGAGCCCCTGGGGTCCCCAGCCGGAGCCCAGTTCGTCAGAACCACTCAGCAGCCATCGGTCCTGCCAGATGTCGGCAGGGAATCCCTCCAGCCAGTCGAAGATGCGCGTCAGTGAGAGCTGCTGGCGCCACAGGTTGCGGACCGTCGGCTCGCTCAGCAAGCTCTCGGCCAGGCGGGCCAGTTCATCGCGATGCGCCGACTCCCGGCCGCTGCCACGGGTCGTGCTCCTCGGTTCGGGCAGCACGGTGGTGAGGAGAGCGGGGTCGCGTGGGCTGACCGGGGTGCGAGCGACGCGCCCGTGCCGGGCCATCAGCGGTTCCCGAACACGTCGGCGAGGTCGTCCGGGTCGTATGCCCAGCCGGTCAGCGGCCGCGGCGCCGGCTTGGGGCGCGTGTAGTGCTCGTGGACCTTGGCGATGACCTCGTCGGTCCTGGGCCGCAGGTAGGTGCTGGTCGTGGTGATGCGCCGGTGACGCATCACCTGCTGGGCGTCAACCAGGGTGATGGCCGGGTCCTCGATCAGGCGCAGACACAGGGTGTGCCGCAGGTCGTGCAGCGTGATGTTCGCCCCGATCCGGGCGTTGATCCGGTTCAGCACCGCTCGCAAGGCGGTGTAGGTCAGCGGGCGCGTCTGCCCGCGCAGGATCCACCACACCGGCTCGTCCGGGGCAGGCCGGTGGCTGTCCTGGGCCAGCTCGCCGAGGTAGAGCGCCAGCCAGGCGAAGGCTTCCGGGGAGGCCGGGCATGCTTCTTTCGCCCCGCCCAGACCCTTGGTCTGCACGTAGATCCGGCCCTCGCCCGGGCGGACGTCGCCGATCGTCATGCCCAGCATCTCGGCGGCCCGCGCGCCGCTGGACAAGAACATAGAGAACAGTGCCCGGTCGCGGTGGCAGCCCAAGGAGGTGAACAGGTCCTCGACGACATCGTCCGGGACAGCGCGAGGCTCGCGGTCGACCTGCTTCTGCCGATAGGCACCCCGACGGTGCAGCCGGAACGGCTCTAGCGGGTTGTGATGCGCCTCCAGCCGGCGCCCGTCACGGGACTGTGGTGGCACCGGGGAGACCAGCGGACCCTGCCCGGTCTGCAGATGGTGGTCGTAGAACGCCGCCAGCACCGACACAGCATGGTTGATGGTCGCCGGGGCATAGCCCGACTTCAGGTAGGGCTTGCCAGTACGCGCGTTCAACGACCCCGGCGCGGGCGCGTCCGGGCGGCGCCGGTCCCGCGCCGGGTTGTGGCACGTCCGCAGCCACAGAACGAAGTCGCGTACGTCCACGCGCTTCGCGCGGCTCCACTCGACGTCCACCGCGGCGAGAAAACGGAACCAACGCAGCAGGTCAAAGGCATAGGAACGGCAGGAAGCCGGTGTGTTGCCTCAGGCCAGCAACTCCCGCAGGAACTCGCTTGCCGGTGCGATCACCCGCCCAGCGCCGTCGAGCACCACCCACGGCAGTGCGGCGGTAGCAGTCGCCTCCACCCTGCCGACCCGGGCCACCACCAGGCCGGACACCTCGCGTTCGGCGATCACTCCACCGTGATCCATCGCGCCTCCGTCTCATCGGGCACATCCCGAACGGAGACTCCTCGCCCTCACCACCCCAACACGTAGGACACGCCGATAGTGCGGTCAACGGGTCGGTGGACGGCCTTCCCGGAGTACGACATCCGCAGTGTGAACAGGTGGGACTTGACGACCTCGCCAGCCAGGCGGATCCAGACGTCGGCGAAGTCGACCTCGGCTTCCTCGCCGGGCAGGTGGACCTGGGAGACCATGCCCGTCAGGTACCGACGGCCTTCCATGATCTCGGCCTCGATCTGCGGGCGCCTGGCCAGCACGTAGTCGCAGACCGTGGAGTACGACACGAGGTCGAAGTCGTACTGAACCCCGCCACCCGAACGGCCCCGCCCGCGCGGCCCCGGGTGTGCGATCTGGAACGCGGCAGCCAGCTTTGCCGACGCCCGCTCCACGCGCGGCAGGCTCTTCAGCTTCGCCTTCGCCGTCTCCCGCTCCGCCCTGGCCAGCAGCTTCGTCGCGATCAGCACCTCCAGGAGGTCCAGGGCGTCATCGACCGCCCGGGACGTCAGGTAGACCGAAGTGGCCAGCAGCGTGGCCAGACGCCGGGAGTCACCGTGCCGCTTGAGCAGCGACGCCTTGCCGTCGATCCCGTACCGCGACAGCTCCGCCAGCCGCCGCGGCGGTATCGCGGACACGTCCACCTCGCCCATCCCGAAGGCCGCGATCTCCTCCGCCCGCTCCAGAGCCCACTTCATCTGCGGCCCGGAGATCCTCACCGGCCCCCGGCGCAGCCGGTCCAGCTCCGACACCCGCGCCCCCGGCGGAACTGACAGCAGCGATTCCAGCACCGCCCGCTGGCCGGTGCTCAGCAGCCCGTAGAGGGTGTCCCACAGCCGGTTGTTCGCCGTCTCCCGGACCGTGCCCACCAGCCGGGCCAGTCGGCTCGCCCCTGGCAGCAGCACCCGACGCTCGCGCAGCCACCCGGCCACGGCGTCGAACAGCGACTTCGGCCCGTCGCCAGTCGTCCAGGCCCGCGCGTCCAGCCACTCGCTCAGCTCGTCCCGCACCTCGGCGAAGTCACGCCAACCCCCGGCCTCCTGGATCTCCCCGGCATGCGTGCGGGCCGCCCCGTCCCGCTCGCCGTACTCCTTGAGGCACGACGGATCGGCGATACCCAACTGCTCGGCCAGGTACTCAGACACCTCCGCCGGCACCTGCCGAGGGTCCGGCATGAACCGACCCAAGTAACGCACACTCGTCAGCTGGACCGCGAAGCCGAGCCGATTGTGCGAACGCCGCTTGGCCTGCACCTTCTCCAGATCCGAGTCATCCAGGAAGAAGTACCGCTCCAGCTCCGCACGAGACGGCGCCCCGTTGAACGCCGCGTACTGGGCTGCCTGTTGATCCGACAGAAACTCGACCGCCACTCGGTCCTCCGAAGATCGACAACATCGACCTGCGAAGGCTGCGCCGCACGATCAGCCCAGGTCAAAGTGCCAACCAAGGCCGCGAAGGCTTAGTGGTCCGGTCCGGAAGTCCTTCGGGGGTTGATCATGTGGCTGGCCCGGCGGAGGATTCTTCCTGGTGATGGGTGGTGTGCCGGTCGATCCTGGCCAGCAGATCGTCCAGGTCGGAGGTGGTGAACTTCCACTGGAACGGCTGTGCCGTGGCGTTGTAGCGGTCTTCGAAGGCTCGGAGTCGGTTCCCGACCTCGGTCAGGTCGGTGAAGTC
>NZ_JBIARC010000126.1:0-12516 GCF_042889625.1 Streptomyces sp. NPDC002573
CACATGGACGATCAACCCAGCCACCGCATAGACCGAGGGGCCACCCGGCCCACGGCCGGGCAGCCCCTCAGCAAGATCTTCATGACTCTTCTAGGTCCTTCCAGCACGTCGAGCCGATGTGTCAGAGTCAGACCGCGCCGACGCCGCGCAGGAAGGCGTCTGCGACGAGGTCGGCCGCCTGTGGGGCATCCACCGCGGGGAACCGGTGGGCGATGCTGTCGACGAGTGCGTCGAGGACCGCGCGCGCCCAGGCCGCATCGATGTCGGCGCGCAGGTAGCCCTCGTCGCAGGCGCGCTGGACGAAGGCGCTCAGGCGCGCACTCTGTGCTTCGCGACGAGCGTTGGCTTCGGGGTCCTTCTGCATCATGCGGCGGGTGTCGAGAGGCCACTCCCGGCTGACGGGGATGATCCCCTCCAGATATCGGTGGAGGGCGACCGGCACGGGTGCCTCGGTGAGCCGTGCCTCGTCGAGGACGCGCTCGGCCGAGTCCAGCTTGGCCTGGAACACGGCGCGCAGCAGCGTCTCCCGGTTCGCGAAGCGGCGATGGACGGTGGTGCGGTCGACCCCCGCTGCCGCAGCGATGGCCGCCATCGATGCGCCCGGGTCCTCCGCCAGGAGGCGGGCCCCGGTCCGGAGGACGGAGGTCAGGTTCCGTGCGGCATCGGCTCTCATGATCCGGCGATTATAACGAGCAGTGGCGGTTACCGCACCATTGTCCCATGGTGAGATGCATCTCGTTCATTTACTGCAACATCGATGTTGCAGTTGTTGCGATAACATTTACATTGGAGTCGCGTCCTGGAGGGCGGCAAGACACGACGAGGCGGATGAGGAGTGTGCCATGACGCGGACTTGGCTGATCACCGGTGGTTCCCAGGGGCTGGGCAAGGCCCCTCGTACTCGAGACTCTGGCGGCCGGTGATCGAGTCGTTGTGACCTCGCGCAGACCGGAGGTTCTGGCCGATCTGAAGGCGGAGTGTCCGGAGCGGCTCGAGGTCGTGGCGCTGGACGTCACGTCCCCGTCCGAGGCCCGGGGCGTGGTCGCGGCCGCCGTGGAGCGATTCGGCACCATCGACGTCGTCGTGAACAACGCCGGTTATGCCACCAGCGGCTCGGTCGAGGACTTCCCGGAGGACGAGTTCCGGGCGCAGGTGGAGGCCAACCTGTTCGGTGTGATCAACGTGACCCGGGCTGCCCTGCCCGTGCTGCGCGGCCGGCGGTCCGGACACATCGTCCAGATCTCGTCCATTGGCGGCCGGGTCGGCGGCACGCCCGGGCTCAGCGCTTACCAGACGGCGAAGTTCGGAGTCGAAGGCTTCTCCGAGGTGCTGGCGAACGAGGTGGCCCCGTTCGGCGTCAAGGTGATCATCGTGGAGCCGGGCGGCATCCGCACCGGCTGGGCGGCCGGCGCCGCGGCGGCGTCCGGTCCCGTCACCCTCGACTATGAGCAGACGGTCGGCGCATGGCTGGAGCGGTTCGCGGTGTGCAGCGGCAACGAGCCCGGCGACCCCGCTCGAATGGCCCGCGCCGTCATCGCCGCCGTGGACGCGCCCGAGCCGCCGCGTCGGCTGCTGCTCGGCAGCGACGCTCTGGGAATCGCGGTCGACGCGGAGCGGTCCCGTCTCGCCGAGGCCGACGCATGGGCCGAGGTCAGCCGCTCCACCGACCACGAGACCGCCTGAGGCATCCCGACCCCGGGGTGGGCACCTTCAGCCTCTGAATCCTTGCCCGCCGTACCGCGCCGTACCTGGGTCTCCTCCACCACTGCGACATCACCCCCCACTTGCGGTCCCCGACCACGCTGCGCACGAGAGAACTGAGGATCATGACCGTTCGCGACAAGCTCTACATCGGCGGCTCCTGGGTCACCCCCAGTGCCCCCGGCCTGCTGCTCGACATCGTCTCCCCGCATGACCAGTCCGTGCTGGGCCGCGTCGCCCAGGCCGCGCCCGCCGACGTCGACGCGGCCGTCGCCGTGGCCCGCGAGGCCTTCGACCACGGCCCCTGGCCGCACACCGCCCCCGAGGAGCGTCAGGAGATCATCCGGCGCTACGAGGCACTGCGCGCCGCCCGTGCCGACGAGGTCGCCACGGCCATCTCCGTCGAGAACGGCTCGGCGGGCTGGTTCACCAAGGCCGGTCAGCCCTTCCTCAGCCGCCAGGTCAACGCCTACCTCAAGGCGGCCGAGGAGTTCGGCTGGGAGGAGGTCATAGAGCCCTCCGACCCGTCGGTGGCCTTCGACACCGTCGTGCGGCGCGAGGCGATCGGCGTGGTCGCCGCGGTCATCCCGTGGAACTCGCCGTTCTCCGCCGCCACCGCCAAGCTGATCCCGGCCCTGCTGGCCGGCAACACCGTCGTCCTGAAGGTCTCCCCGGAGAACTCCCTCAGCATGATGCTGCTGGCGGACCTGTGGCACGAGGCCGGACTTCCGGCGGGCGTGCTCAGCATCCTTCCCGCCGACCGCGAGACCAGTGAGTACCTCGTCTCCCACCCGGACATCGACAAGATCGCCTTCACCGGCTCCACCCGCGCCGGCCGGCGCATCGCCGCCATCGCGGGCGAGCACCTCAAGCGGGTCAGCCTGGAACTGGGCGGCAAGTCCGCCGCCCTCATCCTGGAGGACGCGGACCTGGCCGCCGCCGTACAGGGCCTGCGCTTCGGCTCCCTCGGGAACAACGGCGAGGCGTGCATCCTGCAGACCCGCATCCTGGCCCCCCGCAGCCGCTACGAGGAGGTCGTGGCCGCGCTGAGGGACATGGTCGAACACCTGAAGGTCGGCGACCCCTCCGCCCCCGACACCTTCATCGGCCCGATGATCCGCCCCGACCAGCAGCAGCGCGTCATCGACTACATCGACATCGGCATCGAGGAGGGCGCCCGCCTGGTCACCGGCGGGCCGCAGATCCCCGAGGGCCTGGAGAAGGGCAACTACGTCACCCCGACCCTCTTCGCCGACGTGGACAACTCCATGCGCATCGCGCAGGAGGAGATCTTCGGCCCGGTGCTGGCCGTCATCGCCTACGACGACGAGGACGACGCCGTCCGCATCGCCAACGACTCGCAGTACGGCCTCTCCGGCGGCATCTGGAGCACCGACCCCGACCGCGCCCTGGCCGTGGCCCGCAGGCTGCGCACCGGCACCGTCACCCTGAACGGCTCACCGATGAGCTTCGACGGCCCCTTCGGCGGCTACAAGGCCAGCGGAATCGGCCGCGAGTACGGCAAGGCCGGCCTCACCGGCTATGTCGAGCACAAGACCATCACACGGCTCCGGCAGTCGTAGCCGACCTGCCGCAGCGCGGGCCGGGGAACACCCCCGGCCCGCGCTCTGTCAGTTGTCAGCCGTCAGTCGTCAGCCGAGCAGCTTGCTCGCCAGCGTCGCGGCGTTGTACGAGCCCCAGCCGGAGGTGAAGTCCCAGCCGGTGGCCGCGGAGTAGGCGCCGTTGCTGCCGCTGGTGATGTCGTGGAAGCCGGTGCCGCTCGCCGAGTAGAGGGCGGGGTTGGCGAAGCCGAGCTTGGCCTTGCCGGCCGCAGCGGCCTGCTGGTTGTACAGCGCGGCGAACGCCGCCCACTCGGGTGCGGCGGCGCTGGTGCCGCCGACCGAGGTCCAGGAGCCCTGCGAGTAGATCGAGACGCCAGGGCTGGGGTTGGCGTGGGCCGAGACGTCCGGCACCTGCCGGTAGCCGCCGCCCGCGCTCTTCTGCACCGCGGTCTGCCAGCTGGGGATCTTGAAGACGGAGGACTTGCCGCCACCGCCGCCGGACCAGGCCACCTCTTTGCTCCAGGCGTTGGACGAGGTGACGCTCAGCTTGGTGCCGCCGACGCCGGTGACGTACGGGTCGCTGGCCGGGTAGTCGACGGAGGTTCCGCCGTCGCCCGCGTCGTCGGATCCGTCGTCGCCGGAGGCCGCGTAGAAGCCGAGGCCCTCGGCGGCGCCGGCCTTGAAGACGGCGTCGACCGCGTTGATGTTGGAGGTGGTGCGGGCGCTCTCGGCGGCACCCCAGCTGATCGAGGTGGTCGGGATGCCGCTGTCGACGATGGCCTGGTAGGTGTCGACCTCGCCCGCGTCGGAGTTGGGCCCCTCGAAGACGGTGACGTTCGCCTTGGGAGCGATCGCGTGCAGGACCTCGATGTCCAGCTCGACCTCGACCTGGCCGTCGCCGAGCGCGCCGGAGCCGCCGTCCACCTTCTGCACGGTCGGGGTCGGCGAACCCAGGCTGTAGTGGTTGTCGTACGCGGCGATGTTGGACTGCTGGAAGCCGTCGAACTCGAGCAGCGCGATCTTCTGGCCGCTGCCGGTGTACGTACCGGAGACGTTGTAGCCGCCCTTGAGCTGGGCCGGGGTGTACCCGCCGCCCGGGCCGTCGTGGGGGCTGGTGGTGGACGGCGTGGCCTGGTGGTGCAGCTGGACGCGGTTGCTGAGGCCTGCCACGTCGCTGACGAGGGAGGCGATGGCGGTGGGCAGCGTCGGCGCGGTGTCGTTGGCGTAGAAGGAACGCCCAGTCCTGGCGTCCTTCCACGTCGACAGCTTGGTCCCGAAGGCCTTCTCCAGCTGGGCGGCGGTGCCGCTGGCGTCGACCAGCAGGTTGCCGGAGTGGACGGTCCCGACGGTCAGGCCCTGGGCGTGCAGGTAGTCCTTGAGCTGCTTGATCTCGGCGTCGGTCCGGCCGAAACGGGCAGCGAACTGGCGCTTCGTCAGGTAGTGGCCGTAGGAACTCGACCGAGGGTCACTGACCTTGGCGACGAAGGTGTCAAGCGCCTTGTCGCCTCTGGGCGTCAGGCTGATCGCCACCGATATCCGCTTCCCGGCCGCGACGCTTCCGGTGCGGGCCGCGTTCTGCTTCAGGCCTGGCAGGACGTCTCCGGCGAGGGCGGCACGGGTCGCGTGCGGCTGCGGGGCGTTCGCGGCATACGCGGTGGGGACGACCGCGGTGACCAGGGCCGGCGCGGCGACCAGACCGAGCAGTTTCAGACGTGACTTCACTGAAGTCCTCCGGGGAGTGGGGGAGTTGTTCCCGAAGTGGAACGGCTTCACCGTAGAAAGAGCGGACCCACCCCCATAAGCGGGGGAACCCTTGCTTTACCTGTTAACAACTGATGTCACGTCAACGGCGTGTGTCGTCCGCACGACGGGCCTGGGTGCGGCCGGGCCGACTTACCATCACGCCCTGCTCCGGAAGCTTCACTTGGCCGCCGCCGGAGTCGACGACCCTTGCCCCGAAGGCGATGAGGCTACCGCCATCGCGTGGGCGAGCGCGGTGCGTGAGCGAACCCCGACCTTGCGGTAGATCCGCGACAGGGTCCCCTCCACGGTCTTTACGCTGATGAACAGCTCCGCGGCGACCTCCCGGTTGGTGGCCCCGCCCCCGACCAGCTCGGCGATCCTGGCCTCCGTGGGGGTGAGTTCGGGCCCGCCCGCGCCCGCCTCACCACTCCGGTCGCCGGCGTCCAGCCGGGACAGCTCGTCCCGGGCCCGCACGGCCAGCGGAGCTGCGCCGATCCGTGTGGCGGTCTCCAGCGCCTCGCCGAGAACCGCTCGCGCCGCGCTCCTGCGGCGCGAGCGGCGCTCGACCGCGCCGAGCGCGATCAGGGTGCGCACCAGCTCCATGGGCAAAGGGAGTTGACGCAATCGATCCACGGCGGCACGCAGTCGCGCCGCCCCCTCCTTCGCCCGGCCGATCCCCGCCTCCCGCAGTCCCTCCGCCCGCTCCAGAGCCGCCAGCACGCTGCCGGGCGTATGGCCGGTCACGCGAGCGTAGGCCTCGCGGACCACTCCTGCGGCCTCGTCCGTCTCACCGAGGTGGACCAGGGCCTCGGCCAGGTCGCCGTACCAGTGCAGCAAGGGTGGGTCGGCGGCGCACATCGCGGCTCCGAGTTCCCTTACGCGCCGTAACGCCTCGACCGCGGCCGCCGCCCCTCGGGGGTCGCCGGGGAGCAGTTCGGCCTGCCCGAGCACGGCCAGCGCGCGCAGCAGGAACAGCCGGTCGCCGTCGGCTTCCGAGGCGCGCACCGCCTGCTCGGCCAGCTGCCGTGCGTCCTCGGCGGTGCCGCCCGCGGTGGCCGCCAGCGCGGCCGCGTACAGCGCGGGAGCGGCCTGGGCCTGGTCACGCGAGCAGCGTGCCGCGGTGTGCAGTGCCTCGCGGCAGTGTCCGGCCCGCACCTGGATCCGGGTCAGAGCCACCAAGGTCGCCATGACCTCCTCGACGCCGGCGAACTCCCCAATGTCGGCCAGGAGTTCGACGACCTGCTCCCGGGCCTCGGTCACCCGATCGGAGTCCAGGGTGAGGATCGCCCGCATCCGGATCAGCCGCCAGCTCTCCGGACCGCCGTCGGCGCCTCCGGCCAGAGCGAGGGCCTCCTCCAGCGCGACGTCCGCCGCGACCGGGTCGCCGCCCAGGGACCGCACCCGGGCGAGAGTGGCGAGCGCCCCGATCCGGGTCTCCGTGTCGCCTGCCACGGCCGCTTGCCTCGCAGCGCGCCGGGCATGCCGGGTGGCTTCCTCCAACTCTCCGCACAACAGGCCCCGTACGGCCGCCCAGTGGTGGAGCCACGCCTCGGCCTCCGGATCGCCGTCGGCGTCTCGGAGGCCCTTCTGGATCAGGGCATGGGTACCCTCCAGCGCCTGCCCGGCGTTGCGCAGCAGAACCAGCCGGGCCCGCACCCGCCGGCGTGCCGAACCCGATTCGGCGAGGACGGTCTCGGCCGCCTCGCCCGCCTCCTCCAGTCGTCCGGCGTCGCATGCGTACTCGGCGGCAGCCAGCAGCCGGTCGGCCCGGTCCGCGGGCCGGTCGCCGGGGGTGCGGCGGGCGGCGAGCACGGCCAGTTCGCAAGCGGTGCCGAGCGCGCCGTCGCGGCGCGCGGACTCCGCCGCGGACATCAGTGTGCGGGCGGTGTCCTCGTCCTGGTGCGGGCGGGCGTGCGCGAGATGGCGGGCTCGCTCGACAGACTCCGTGACCGCGCGGGCCAGCAGCGCGTGTGCCTCCCTGCGGCTGCTCTCCGGGGCGTCGGCGTAGACGGCGGCCCGGATCAGCGGATGCCGGAAACGTATGGTTCCGCAGGCATCGGTCGTCGCGACGCCGAGCCGTTCGGCCTCCGCCAGGTCCGCGGCGGGGTCGGGGAGCCCGGCGGCACGCAGCAGGGTGAGGTCGGGGCGGGTGGCGGCGCTCGTGACCAGCAGAGTGTGCCGCACCGTCTCTGGCAGCGTGCGTGCCTCGTCCAGCACCAGGGCGCGCAGTCTCCGGGGCACGGGCAGCATCGGCCCGAAGACCACGGGTGCCGGGCCCCGCAGGGCCGCTCGTCCCAACTCCAGTGCGTACAACGGATTGCCAGCGGCGGTGTCCTGGATCGCCCGCACCACCCCCGGTGGCAGGCCGGCAGCGATGCCGTCGTGCACGAGATCGGCCACCTCGTCGTCCGTCAGCGGCGGCACCGGAAGTTCGGCGGTGCCCGGCGGGCAGCAGCGCAGCCGATCGGGCTCTTCACCGTCCGCCACCCGCTCGGCGGCCACCACCCGTATGTCCAGGCCGCCCAGGCGGCGTACGGCGAAGGCGAGCGCCTCGGCGGTGAGCTCATCGAGCCACTGCAGGTCGTCGAGGACCAGCACGACGGGGCCGGTGACGGCCAGAGCGCGCAGCACGTCGAGGACGGCGACGCGCACTGCCAGACTGCTGCGGCCGTCTGCCGGTTCCGGGCCGTACATCAGGGCCGCCCTCAGCGCCGCCCGCGGCTCGGGCGCGAGGTTCTCCAGGCAATTCTCCGGCACCCCGGCGAACAGGTCGATGAGACCGACGAACGGGAGCCGGGCGTCCTCCTCGGCGGGCGAGCAGTGCAGCACGGTGCCGACCGACGGGGCCTGTGCCCCGAAGGACGCCACAAGGGTTGCCAGGAGCGTGGACTTGCCGATCCCCGTGGGACCGTGGAAAAGCACTCCGGGACGGGCCGTCAGTTCGGCCCGGGCGGCTTCGAGCAGCGCGCGGCGCCCGGTCAGTGACCGTGCTCCCATTGCAGTGGCCCATCCTTTGCCCTGGGGGTGGCACCCGAGGTCGTCGTGCATGATCCGTCCGGTGACGGGTTGCGCCCGGTACCGAGGGCGGAACCATCGGTACGGTGAGTGCGACGGGTCCCAGGACGGTGGATCATGTGTTCATGACAACCCGCACGGATTCGGATGTCAATGGCGGCTGACACGTGCGTCACGCGGACGGCTCGCGCAGTCTGGCGAGCAGGTGGTCGCCGATGCGGTCGATCTCCCGCTGGTACGGGGTGTCGGACAGAACGAAGTGTGTGAGGCCGAGCTTGCGGTAGTTCGCAAGGGCGGTGGCAACCTCGTCGGCGGAGCCGACCAGCCAGGTCAGCAGCCGGAGAGCCCTCGTCGGCTCGCCGCGCTCCCGTTGTCGACGTCCCATCCGCTGCTGCTCCTGAGCGCGTCAGCCCGCCTGCCGCCGGTCGGGCGCGGACCGGTGGGTGAGGGGTTCACGCAGCCCGAGGTGCTCGCGCAGCGTGGTACCGGTGTACTCGATGCGGTACACCCCGCGTTCCTGCAGTTCCGGGACGAGGAGGTCGACGATGTCGTCGAGGCCGTCCGGGATGAGGTACGGGGTGACGTTGAAGCCGTCGATCGCGCCGTGCCGCACGTAGTGGGCGAACTTGTCGGCCAGGCCGGACGGAGTGCCGACGTGCCCGCACTGCGGGCCGAGCGCGATGACGGTCTCGCGCAACGACCAGCCGTGCACGTCTGCCTTCGCCCGCCATTCGGCCACGACCGCACGCGGGTCGGCGATACGCCGGGCATCGAAGGAGCCGTCGTTCTCGGCGACGACCGGATCCTCCTTCGGCAGCGGCCCGTCGGCGTCGCGGTCGGACAGGTCGATGCCCCAGAGCAGCCCGGCGATCCCCAACGCCGTGGCGGGGGTGACCCGTTGCAGCCGGATCCAGTGCTTCTTCTCCAGCGCCTCCTCCTCGGTCGCGCCGAGGATGATCTCCGTGCCGGGCAGGATCCGCAGGTCGTCGTCGGGCCGGCCGACCGCCCGCAGCCGACGCCGGAGGTCCTCGGCGAAGGCCAGTGCGTCGTCGAAACCGCTGCCGTGCGCGGAGAAGATGACGTCGGCGTTGCGGGCCGCGAAGTCGCGTCCCTCGCCGGAGTCCCCGGCCTGGAAGGTGACCAGGGTGGCCCTGGGCGCTGCCGGGCAGGGTCGGCGCGAGGTCGACGTCGAACTGTGGCCCACGGTGGCGGACTTGCCGTACGGCACCGGGTGCCGACCAGGCGGGCGCGCCCGCGGAGTCGGCGACGGCTCCGTCCTCCCAGCCGTCCCACAGGGCGCGGGCCACGGTGAGGAACTCCTCGGCGCGCCGGTAGCGGTCGGCGTGGTCGAGGTAGCCGCCCCGCAGGAAGTTCGCGCCGGTCCAGGCGTTGTCCGTGGTCACGACGTTCCAGCCCGCACGGCCCTCGGACAGCAGGTCCAGTCCGGAGAGGCGGCGCGCGAGATCGGCGGGCTCGTTGAAGGTGGAGTTGGAGGTGCTGACCAGGCCGATCCGGCGGGGGACGGCGGCCAGCGCGGCAAGCTGGGTGATGGCGTCCGGCCGGCCGGCCACGTCGAGATCGTGGATCCGACCGTCGACCTCCCGCAGCCGGAGTCCCTCGCCGAGGAAGAACGCGTCGAACAGGTCTCGTTCGGCGGTCTGGGCGACACGGCGGAAGGAGGCGGGGTCGATCTGGGACCCGCTCTCGGGGGCGGACCAGGGTAGCGGGCAGGCGGCGAGGCGCCGTTCGATGAGAGCGGGGAGGACGAAGCGGGCCAGGACGGGCAGGTCCTCGTCCAGCACAAGTGGACGCAGCCGCACGCCGTCCAGGGAAGCGCTCAACTCAACGAGCAGCGAGACCGGTTGCTCTGCGGTTCCGATGTGACGCAACCGCCCCGGTCGGTCCACGGTGCGTGCCGTTCCAGGTCGCCGACGCGCTTTTCGGCCGTGGCGTCCGGGGTGTCCAGCGCCACCTCGACCTCCGCGAAGACACGGGGCGTACCGGCGGCAACGGCGGCCGTGGCGACTGCCGTGAGGTCGCGGCCCACAACGAGAGCGACGTCGAGCTGCCCGGCGGGAACCCGGTCCGGTTGGCCCAGGACGACGAGTTGCCCCTGAGGCGGGCGCGGCACGATCGCCGGTCCCTTGACGGCGTAGGTCTCACCGGTGAAGTCGATGTGGTGCAGCCTCTCGCGATCGAGGTAGCGGCTGGTGGCCACGGACCGGATGACCACGTCGTCCTCCCAGGAGTCCCACAGGGCGCGCACCACCTCCACGCCGTCACGGGACTCCCTGGCTCGCGCCGTGGCGCCGGCGACAAGGGGGCGTCCCCCAGAGGCGGGCCGCCTCGGGACGGTCCTCCTCCGTCACCACCCATCCGGCGCGCCCGATGGAGATGTGGTCCAGGGACGCCAACTGGCTGGAGGCGTGGAAGGGTTCGGCGTAGGTGAGGGAAAGGACGTGGGCGACCCCGATGGTGCTCGTGGACGCCGCGACGAAGGCCGCACGCTCCACTGCGCCGATACGACCCACGGGATCCGGTGAAGCTCCGGGCGGCAGCACGCCGTCGTCCAGGGTGATCAGGGTGAAGCCGGCGTTCTCGGCCACGGTGGCGACCCGGGCCAGGTGGCGGGGGGTGAGCAACCGGTCGGGGGAGTGGGCGGCGCGGCGCCAGGCCGCGGGGTGGGTGCCCTCGCCGTCGATCTCGACGGCGAAGTGCAGAGCGGGGCCGGACATGGCGTTCCTTCCGAGAACACAAGAACGCGAGAACACGAGGACTCGCGGCCACAACGCCGCGACACGACGGTCGACGGGGTGGGCTGGCAGGGATCAGACGTGTTCGGAAGGACAGACCGCGGACGAGGTACGGCAGTAGTCGACATGCCGCCGGGTGATCAGCCGCGCACCAGTGCACGCACTGTGCGGCGCCGCGCCACGTACGTGCATCGAGGGCCTCCACTCGTCCGGGACTTGCGAGTTCAACGTACGTCGGCCGCCCTTGCGAGTGTCAAGGGCCTTCGATGCAGCCCACATCCAAGAAAGGGCTTGTGTGGGATGAAGATCGGGCTGGTAGGTTTCAGCCAACCGTGACCCGCCCGAGGAGGTGAGACCCATGAACGCTGTATCCGTATGGGTGCTCCCTCTCGTCGTCACGGTCGGGCGATTGACATAGGTGTCGCCGGGAGCGCCCCACGACAAGGCACTCCCGAAAGGCAACACCCCATGCATTCTGCGCAGTTCATCGCGGAGACGTCGTCGAACGGCGTCCTCGAACGCGACTTCACCGTCGGCGACATCCCCGGCGTGCTCTGGTCGCCCGCATCCGGCCCCGACCGCGCGCCCCTGGTGCTGATGGGCCACGGTGGAGGCACGCACAAGAGGTGGCCTGCGATGACGGGCCGTGCACACCGGCTCGTGACCGGCTGCGGATTCCACGTCGCCGGCATCGATGCGCCCGGTCACGGGGACCGGCCGCGCACGGCGCACGACGAGCAGGAGATCGCCGCGCTCTTCAGGGCGAGGGAGGCGGGCGAGCCGGAAGGCCCGATCGTCGTCCGCTACAACGCCCACCTGGCGGAGCGCGCCGTACCCGAGTTGCGGACGACCCTGGATGCCCTTCAGGAACTTCCGGAGATCGGCGCCGACGGGCCGGTCGGCTACTTCGGCCTGAACATGGGCACCGCGATAGGCGTGCCGTTCGTGGCGACCGATTCCAGGATCACCGCCGCGGTCTTCGGTCTCCACTGGCCCGATGCTTTGGCCGAGTCGGCGAAGCAGATCACCATCCCGATCGAGTTCGACATGCAGTGGGACGACGAGCACATCCCGCGTGAGGCCGGTCTCGCGCTGTTCGACGCCTTCGCCTCGCAGGAGAAGACGTTGCACGCCAACGCGGGCAGGCACAAGGAACTGCCCAGATTCGAGGCCGACAGCGCGGTCCGGTTCTTCGCCCGGCACCTCGGGCGGGCGGTCACTGCGTCGGCCTGACGTGAGCGGTATCGGCGCCCTGCATACCGGCGGGGCGCCGATACTGCGGCCCCGGGCGTGAGGTGGTGCCGACGTCGCGAACTCGGCTGGCGACTTGAGCGAGGGGGAGGAGGCCGCGCGCTGGTCGAGCCGCCGGAGGGGGCCGGTGGGCGGCGCAATGGCGGCTCGACCCGCGGCCGGGCACGGCCGGGGAACGGTATTGCCCCCGTCTGTGATGGCCACTAAGGTCGGTCGGGTGACTGCCGGGTCGGCCATGGGCCACGCACGAGTGAGGTTCCCGGCCTCGGCGTGAGCACGAGGCGGGCAAGAGGCCCGCCCCCTTCTCCGTGTCTTACGGCCTCGGGAGGAATTGAGATCGGGGCATGCTCGCCTGGTGGTTCGGCTGGTGGGTGATCAGCAGGCGGCCTGTCGGAGGGAGCACGATCTCGGTGCTGTGCCGGCGGCGGGTCGTCCTGCGGGCCGCGCGGTCGGAGACTAGTCCGGCGATCGCCAGGTGGGTGTCGGCGTAG
>NZ_JBIARC010000127.1:0-12343 GCF_042889625.1 Streptomyces sp. NPDC002573
CATGGACGATCAACCCAGCCACCGCATAGACCGAGGGGCCACCCGGCCCACGGCCGGGCAGCCCCTCAGCAAGATCTTCATGAGTCTTCTAGGCCCTGTCGTCAAACTCCCGCCTGCCCCGCGACGCCATGCACGCTCCCCCACGCTCGGCTTCGCTCGAGCGGGAGGGGCCCCCACGCCGTCGCAGAGCCCGCCCTCCGGGCGGACGGCGGGAGTTTGACGACAGGACCCGCCCTCGATGTCGAGTGCCGTTCCGTACAGTCGTTTCACCTTCAGCCGGATGACCACTCGGCGCTCGGCGACCAGTTGCTCCAGGAACGCGGCCTCATCCTCCGGCTTCGCGGCCTGCGGGTTCATCTCGAGGAGTTCCCGACCCACCGCGTCGCCCGGACCGTCGTGATCTCGGAGACCTCGGCCTCGCCTTCGGCGACGGCGAACGACCAAACGTCGCCGCCCTGCGCATGAAGTGCGGCACGCGGGTCGCGCCGCAGGTGCCCGACCTTGATGCGATCGGCCGTCGTCGAGAACCGCGCAATGCGAGCCTCGGAGTCCCAGCTTTAGAGCATGGTGGTCAGGTGGGGTGGCCACTGCGCTTGACGGTGGCGAGCGTGCCGAACTGCTGCTTGCCGAGGAGGTCGGAGAGGGCTTCGTCCGACAGTGGGCGAGGCGCCGGTCGTTGAGTCATGATCGGATCAACGCCCATGGCTGCCCGGCTATTCACGGGGCGCGGGCCAGGCGGCAGCTGATCGATGGCATACGGTTCCGGGTCCGCACCGGCGTCCCCTGGAACATCACCGTGGGCTGCAGCGTAAAACCGCTATCGGCCGATGCTCCGGCTCCATCGGGCCTCGCCTTCGTGCCACTCATCGGTGGGCGTGAGCCCGGCGGCGGTGGCGACGGCGGCCGATGCCTGATGCTCCGGGTGGATGTGGGCGATCACGGTCTGCACCCGCTGCCGGCTGAGCCATTCCACCAGCCCTCGGGCGGCTTCGGTGGCGATGCCTCTTCCTTGCCACGCAGTACCCACCACCCAGGCGATCTCAGCGACGGGGTCATGACTGGAGGGAGTGATCGTCGCCTGGACGGTGCCCGTGAGGCAGGCTTCGTCTCGGACACGGATCACCCAGTTCAGCCAGGAGACGGTCGGATCGGGAGAGCCTGCGGTCATGCGCTGGTAGCGCGAGCGCAGGGCTTCCAGCGTGTCCGGAGTTCCGCCGATGAAGGTGTGCAGAGCCGGATCGGACAGCACCGTGGCCATCTCCTCGGCGTGCTCGACGAGAAGCGGCAGCAGGTCCAGCCGCGCCGTGCTCATGGCGTGGGCCGTGAATGCGCTCATACCGCGACCACCGCGGGGCGTTCGATGAGGTGGTCCAGTTCGAAGCGGGCTCCGGCGCGGGCCAGGGCGACGAGGTGGGGTGCGGTCACGGCGCGCATTCCCCACGTCGCATCAGAGACCAGCGCGATCACGACGCAGATCGGGCCCAGCAGCAGCAACTGCGCCTGTGAGCTTCCCGCGTATTCGATCACGGGGCCACGATACCGACACCGCACAGCGGCGTACGGCGTCGGCGGTGGGTTCGGCGGAGAGCGTCATCAGTTCGGCAACGGAGAGCGGTCGCCCTCGTCATCGCTTCCCGTACGCCCGCGCCGAGCCACCGGCGGACCTCGCTCCTGCTCAGCAGAAGCGGGAGACGGGCCCGTCGGGCAAGGTGGATCTGGGTAAGCCGAGCCGCAAGCGGCGGATCCCTCGCTCGGTTGATCTCCCCCCGGGCGGTTCGTGCCCGGCGCTGCCGCCATGGGCTGGGCGCGCCCTCTAGGTATGGTGTCGCAGGACGTTGGCTCCACGAAGTCCTCGTTGGTCAGCTGCTGTGGGACGGAGTCGGTCGGTTCCGGCGACCGGTCGAAGATGACGCGGTAGTCGCTGCCGGACGTCCGGCGGATCGGCGGTTTCCCGCCCAGCGCGGCGTGCGACCGCTCATGGTTGTAGTAGTCGAGGAAGTCCGCGAGCGCCGCCCTGCGTTGGTGCTCGGACGTGTAATCGCGGACGCATGCCCAATCCCGGGTAAGCATGCCGTTATAGCGTTCGACCTTTCCGTCAGGGCTTCGGTGCGGGCGAGCCGAGCGTGGTCGTCGAGCGCGGAGTGCAGGTAGGTGTAGCCGACCTTCCCGGTACCCGGACCAGTGCGTTTTGGAGGAGCGGGCGGCGTCGGTGCCTACGCCGTGCATGCGCCAGCCGCCGCCCTGGGGGGATGCGTCCTCTCCTTGATGTCGACGTGGACCAGGTCACCGACCCGGTCGTGCTCGTAGCGGATGATCTCCCGCAGTTGCTCGCCGCTCGGTGGACCAGATCCCGCAGCCGGTTGAGTCCTCGCCGTACCAGGATTCGGTGGACGGTTGCCGGTACGAGCCTGACGCCGTGCAGCCGCTGAAGTTTGCCGGCAAGGCGGACAGGCCCGTGCTCTGTTTGCCGCCGCAGCACCTCCACCAAGTCCGCAACGTCACCGGCACTGCGGGCCGGGCTGGTGGCGGGCCGGGAGGAGCGGTCGAGCAGGCCGTTCTCGCCGTACGCGCGCCAGCGCGTACCACTTGGCCAGGCACCGGCGGGAGATCCCGGCCTCCGCGGCGACATGCGCGATCGGACGCCCGGCGTCCACGCGCGCACACAGTCGGCGACGCGCTTCCGGCGTCAGTGGGGCATTGGGGTGCCCCGCCATATCAGCCCTCCATCCAGGCAGCTCTCGGTGTCCGCCGGAGAGGGTCATGAGGCGCGCTGTGACACAGGGTGGACGGCGATCGTGCACAGCCTCTTGGTAGCGCGGGTGAGGGCGACATAGAGGTCCCGCTCGCCGCTGGGGCGGGCGGCGGCGATCTCCTCCGGGCCGACGACGACGCTCGCGTCGAACTCCAGGTCATCGATCTGGCCGGACAACGGCGCAGCACCATCCGCCACTGCCGGGCGGTCAGCTCCTGGGCCTCGTCGATGACGACGTGCCCGAAGGTACGCTCCGGCGGCCCGTCCACCAGGTTTGCCGCCTCGTCCAACAGCGGGGCATCGGCGTCGGTCCACGGATCGTCAGGAGAACGCAGTAGCCGGGAACGTTCGTCGTCGGTGAGCGACGACAGATGCGCGGTCATCGTGCGAGCGTCCGTCAGCAGATCCCTGACGACCTCTTCGGGCGCCATCCGTGGCCACAGAACCTCCACCGCGCGGTCCACGTCGGCGTCGCCGTTGAGGTTTGCACGGAGAGCGTCCGCGTCGAACATCTCGGCCGGGTCCGCGGCCGGCGCGTCGTCGACGTCGAAGCCGAGAGCACGCAGGTCGGCCAGGGCCGCGGCATCGAGGTCCAGGCCGGTGTTCTCGGCGGTCTCGGCGTCGATGTGCTCGAGGGCCTCGACGGTGCGACGCTCCAGCGAGCTTGTGGCTGTGCTGATCAGGTGGTCCTTGAACACCTCCCGCGCGCGGTTGTGCCCAAGGCCGCTCGTTGCCGCGGCCTCCCGCGCCGCCGCGATGTCCTCGCTCTTCAGGCGAACCCATTCCTACCCCACGCGCACCGCGAAGCCGTGGTCCAGTGGTGCCTGCCGGGAACGCACCAGGTGCGCCAATGCCTCAGCCAGCGCCGCGTCTCCCTTGAGCAGGGCGATGTCCGACGGTTCCACGGTCTCGGGCGCCATCCCGGTCAGGTCCGCGCATGTGGCCAGGACCACGTCGTTCTCCCCGAGTGAGGGGAGCACGTGGGAGATGTAGTCGAGGAACCGCGCGTTCGGCCCGAGCACCAGGACACCACGCTCGGCGGTCCGCGCGAAGGCGTACAGCACGTAAGCCGCTCGGTGCAGGGCAACGACGGTCTTTCCTGTGCCAGGTCCGCCCTGCACCACCGTGACCCCCTGGTGAGGGGAGCGGACGATCGCGTCCTGCTCCGCTTGCAGCGTCGCCACCGCCGCGCGCATTCGCCCCGTGCGCTGTGCCTCCAGCGCCTTCGTCAGCGGAGTGTCGCCGACGACATCGCCAACTGCGGGTGCAGCTCCGTCCAGTAGCTCGTCGTTCACCGCCTGGACCGCGCGGTGAACGAGGCGCAGGTGCCGGCGGCGGCGCAGTCCCATCGGGTGGACGGCCGTCGCCGCGTAGAAGGGGCGAGCCGCTTGCGCTCGCCAGTCGACGAGCAGCGGCAGGTCCCGGTCATCCACACGTAGGCCGAGCCGTCCGATGTGCAGGACGGTTCCGTCCGCGCCATCGATCCGGCCGAACACCAGCCCTTCCTCGGCGCCCTCCAGTCGGCGAAGTTGCCGCGACAGACGCACTGCGGCCACATCGCGCGCGTACACCGCGCCCGCGCTGTCGGCCGACGACCTCAGCACGTCCGCCAGCTCGACCCGTACATCCGCCATCTGCTCATCGAGCAGCCCGTACGTGGCGGACACGCGGGCCTGCTCCACCTCGACCTGCCCTGCGGCACCCTCATCGAACTGCGGCAACTGCAGCCTTCCTCTCGACTGGGCCCTCCACTATGCAGTCGAATTTCCTTGAAAGTAAGGCTTGACTCACTTGTCCGAGTCGGCCGCCAGGCGCATTTCGCCGTTCCGTCTCGTGCCGTTGATCACGCTGGGTCTTCGCTCCCCGTGCAGGGTGACCTTCCTGCACTGTCGGGTCGAGGAGCCGATCGGGCTGGATTCCAGGCCGAAGAGAACCGAGCGGAGGCCCCCCGATGCCTCGCCGCCCTGGCCCAGGCACCTTGCGCCGCTTCAGCCCCTCCCAATCACCGTCCGTCGGCACGCCGCCCTCGCCGCTGAAGCGGCACCAACCTCATGCGACGACACAGCTAGGGTGCGGACATGACCTCGCAGAGCTACCTCTCCGAACTGTTCTCGCTGGCCGGCCAGGTCGCCGTGGTGACGGGCGGCAGCTCCGGTATCGGCCGGGCCGTCGCCGGGGCTCTCGCGCGAGCGGGGGCGAGCGTGGTGATCGTGGCGCGCAAGGAGGCGGAACTGGCCGCCACGGTCGACGAGCTGACGACGGACGGCTGTCGCGCTGCCTGGGTGAGCGCCGACCTGAGCACCCGCGCCGGGGTGCACACGGCGGCGGAGCAGGCCGCCGCCGTGTTCGGTGAGCCCGACATTCTCGTCAACAGCGCGGGGATCAACCTGCGGCCCCCGATGGGTGAGTTGAGCGAGGACGTATGGGACGCCACGATGGCGGTGAACCTGGAGGCGCCCTACTTGTTGGGCCGGCGATTCGGGCCCGGCATGGCCGAGCGGGGCTTCGGCCGGATCATCCACATCACCTCCCAGAAGGCGCACCGGGCGTTCGTCCGGAGCGGCGCCTACGGGGTCTCCAAGGGGGCGCTGGAGTCGCTGGCTCGCTCGCAGGCCGAGGCGTGGTCGCCGCACGGTGTCACCTGCAACACGCTGGTACCCGGCTTCGTCATGACCCCGCTCAATGCGCGGTTGTCGTCAGACCCGGAGAAGGTGGCCGCGCTGGCCGCGCGCACGATGGTCGGGCGCAACGGCCTGGCCGAGGACTTCGCCGGGGCGGCGGTGTTCCTGGCCAGCCGTGCCTCTGGCTACGTCACGGGGCAGGCGATCTTCGTCGACGGCGGGTTCTCAGTCCACTGAGCCCCCTCCCCCGATATCCCTCCACTGATATCTCCACTGAGTTCAGCCCGCTGCGATCAATCCGCCAAGATCGGTCCGCTGAGATCAGTCCGCCAAGATCGGTCCGCTGAGAACCCATCGTCTCGCGGGTTCTCACCAGCTGCTCGGCGCACAATCAGGGCAGCGTGAGAATGCGAGGGCCCTCATCGGTGATGGCGACCGTGTGCTCGATGTGAGCGGCCCGGCTGCCGTCGGTGGTACGCAGGGTCCATCCGTCGGGATCGGTGCTGTAAGTGTCTTGTCCGCCGGCCATGAGCATGGGTTCGATGGCGAGGACCAGGCCGTGGCGAAGGGGAAATCCGCGGCCGGGGCGGCCCCGGTTGGGGACGGGGGGATCCTCGTGCATACGGCGGCCGATACCGTGCCCACCGAAGTCGGTCGGCATTCCGCAGCGGGCCTTGCGGGCGACGGTGCCGATGGCGTGCGAGATGTCGCCCATGCGGTTGCCCACCTGGGCGGCGGCGATACCGGCGTCGAGAGCCTGCTGGGTGGCGTCGATCAGGTCGAGATCGGCGGGGCGCGGCGTTCCGACGGTGAAGGTGGTGGCCGCGTCGCCGGTCCAGCCGTCGAGCTCGGCACCACAGTCGATGCTCACGAGATCGGAGTCCCGCAGGCGATAGTCGGTAGGGATGCCGTGCACCACGGCGTCGTTGACCGAGGCGCAGATCACGGCGGGGAAGGGGACCGGGGCAAAGGACGGGCGGTATCCGAGGAAGGGTGAGCGGGCCCCGGCCTTGGCCAGAACGGTGCGGGCCGCCTCGTCGAGCTCCTTCAGGGACACCCCCACGCCTGCCGCTTCCCGGGCCGCGGCCAGAGCCTGGGCCACCACCCGTCCGGCTTCCCGCATCGCGTCCAGCGCGGCATCGGTCTTGATCTCCACCATGTGCTGCGACTCCCTACCTCAAGACACCCAATACTTATACCGGTATTAGTATCACGGTCATGGTGAGGACTCCACTGACTCCGTGGGAACGAGAACGCGGCGAGCGCTTCGGCGCACTGCTGCGCCAGGCACGCGGCGACCGGAGCATGACGGAGGTGGCCGCCGCGGCGGGGGTCTCGGCGGAGACGCTGCGCAAGATCGAGACAGGCAGGGCGCCGACTCCGGCCTTCTTCACTGTCGCGGCTCTCGCCGCCGCGCTGCACGTGTCGCTGGACGAACTGGCGGCCGCGTGCGCACACGATCCGGACTGGCAAGAGCCACCACTCACGGCATGAGACACAAGGCCGGCACTCGGCTTCGCCTGGTGCCGGCAGGCGGTGAGCCCGGAAGCCGCGCCCCCCGGCGGAGCCGGCACGTGGACGACGCCGTCAGCATGCCGGCCCGCCGGATCGCGCGACTGCACTCAACGTAGCCGAACGCGCACGTTGGGAAGGGGAGTTGAGTCACCCAGGCCGACCCTGTTCGAGATCACCTGGCCCGGTACTTCGCAGGTTGTCGAATCGATCGGGTCGAGTTGACAACGGAACGGGATAGTTCCGGCCTCGAATCGGCCACTGACCAGCATCGGTACGTGTTCGGTTCGGCAACGGAAGCAACTCAAGTGCGGGAACGGGCGTTGGTCGTCCGACGAACTACTCGCGATCACCGGTGAATCTGTCCGGAATTCAGCCAACCGGTACGGGTGTGACGCGGCCGCGGACCGCGTCCGCCGCGTCGATGGAGAGCGCACGCGCTGAATTGACCAGTTCTCGTCAGCACCCTTACGTTCTGCGCCTGACTTGATCCATTCCGGATCGTCCAACCGCCGAGCCCTGGGGGGACACACAATGAGCTGGTTCATCGAGGCCCTGAAGAAGTACGCGGTGTTCAGCGGGCGTGCGCGCCGCAAGGAGTACTGGAACTTCGTGCTGTTCGTCGCGATCATCTACGTCGTGCTGATCGCCATCGGTGTCGGTGCCAAGGTGACGGCCGTCCTGGCTCTCGCAGGCGTCTTCTACCTCGCGATCCTGATCCCCAGCCTGGCCGTCGGCGTCCGGCGACTGCACGACACGGGCCGCTCCGGTTGGTGGCTCCTGTTCGGGATCGTCCCGCTCGTCGGCCCCATCACCCTGCTGGTCTTCACGGTTTCGGACAGCCAGCCGGGCGTGAACCAGTACGGCCCGAACCCCAAGGAGACGAACCCGGTTCCGGGATACGCCGCCTGATCACTGCGCTCCGAGGCCGTCCGGTTCCATGACCGGGCGGCCTCTTCGCGTTCTGAACGGCGAAGCGGGTTGGTATGCGCCCGGCGGGACGGCCTACGAACGAACGGCGCCCCGCACCGCAGTTCCAGGCGACGCGTCCCGATCACATGGCCGGCGCTTCTACGACGGGTTCAAGGTGCGCAGGCCGGGAATGCCGCTCATGCAGTTGCGCCCACCGGACAGCGACGGGTGCGGCCAGGCCCGTCAGTACGAACAGCGTTCCTACCACATACCAGCCAGGGCCGACCCAGGTGATGCAGACTCAGATGAGCAGCCCTGGCCCGAGAGCCTCGGCCAGTCCGGCACCCAGGCCGAACACGCCCAGATACTGGCCGGTGGCGTGCCGTGGGGCCAGGGCGAAGGGCACCTCGAAGCCGGCAGCCGGGTGCCACAACTCGCCGACCGTGTGGATCACCACTGCGGTGATGAGCAGCGCCGTGGCAGCCCACGCCGTTGTCCCCGTGGACAGCGAGATCATCGAGCACGAGACGAGAAAGGCCACGCCTGCCCGACGGTAGGCGTGGCCACCGGCTGCGGGGGAATCGATGCCGCGGCCCACTCGCACCTGAAATGCGACGACGATGACCGTGCCGGTGAGCATGGTGCCCGAGATGAGCCGGTGCGGGGCGCTGGGGGCGCCGACCAGCCAGAGCGGGATGGCCACGGTGAGCACCTTGAACTGGATGGCCATGATGCCGTCGAGGACGGTGAGCAGCAGGTACGGGCGGTCCCGCAGGGCGGTCCATCGAGGGCCGCCCATGGTGGGGACGGGGGTGACCGGCGGAAGACGGACCAGGAGCGCCGCGGAGACCACGAAGGCGATCGCATTGCCGATGACCATGAGTTGGTACGCGTCGAGGGTGCCCACCTGAACAACCCATCCTGCTCCTACGGCACCGAGCGAAATGCCCACGTTGGTCACCGCACGAAGATGGGCCCGGAACTCCTGCGGCCGGTCCTGTCGGCCAGATGACCCACCGCGACACCCAGGGCCAGCGCAACCAGACCGGCGATGCCGAGTCCGAGCCCCACTTGGTGGGCTGGCAGGTGAACCGCCTGCGTGAAGTACAGCACTCCAGCGGTCAGGTAGAGGCCGCTGCCGACGGTGTGGACGGAGTTCGAGGCCGCGAGGACGCGTTACTGTCCGGTATTTGGCATCAGGCGGGGCATGACCGGGCTCCACGTCGCAGGCGAACTATCCAACCGTGGTTGCCGTGGTGCGGCGTCGCATGATCGGATGGCGGCAGCATCGCGTGCCGGTGACGGACTGCGTCAGGCATGGAGGTGCGGAATCGAAGGGGCCGCGAACCGTGGCATCCCACGACGGTGACCGTGTGGTCGCCTTGAGCTTGCAGCTCTCACAAGCACATCAAGAACTGCGTCGCCAGATCAACGAGATCAGGACAGATCTCGGACGCCAGCGGTCGAGCGACGAGACGCTTCTCCCTCATTGCCTGGCCTTCTGTTCCGCGTTGACGGCGCACCACCGCGGCGAGGACGACGGTATGTTCACGCAACTGCTGCGCGAACGGCCCGATCTAGCGGCGACGGTCGCGAATCTTCGCGAGGATCACCGAATGATCGCGTCCGTCCTGGCCCGGGTGCGCGAACTCGCTGACATGGCTGCCGAATCGCGCGGCCGAGTGCAGGAGGCGATCGCGCGTGAGCTCGAGGGACTGGCCGCGATCATGGAATCTCACTTCCGCTATGAAGAGCGGGCGATCAGCGAGGCGCTCGACGGCGGCATACCCGACACCGGCTGGTCCCCTCAGGTATTCCGGTTCGATACGACGTGAAGTGACACATCGGCGGCCCTCCTCAGGGAGAGCCGCTCGTGTCCGTAGGCACGTCGGCCCGTTCAGTCAGTGAAAGCGGATATTGCTGAGGTCGATCGAGACCATGACCTGGTCCAGACGGGGGCGCCCGTCGGCGCTACGACGGTAGGCCCGGCGTCTGGTGGGCACCATGATGCCGTCGGCCTCGGCATAGTCGCCGACGTACTGCGTGGCGGCGAATCCACCGGCCACGTCCACGTGGTAGTCGTGCCGGCGCAGCAGCCCGTCGGAGTCGAAATAGAACTCCTGGTCGTCACTGTGGCTGGCGATCTCGGGTGGGAAGGCGGCGCGCACTCCTCGCCAGACCTCGCCTCCTTCCCGCCACGCTTCGATCTCGGTGACCGTGAAGCCGGGCATGGTCAGCAGGAACGGCGTGGTGAGGTAGGTCCACAGCGCATAGCCGTTGAAGTAGGCGCGGTCCAGCGCGTCCCAGGGGGACTCCAGAACGTGGCCGTCGAACGACGTCCGTGGATCCAGGCGTTCGGCCACGACTGGCCCGTCGAGCTTCTCGATTCTCACGCGTCCGGGCGTGAAATCGGTCTTCTGGTCGTGGGCGCCGAAGGGCCTCACCGAGGCCCACTCCTCGTGCAGCCGTACGGTCATCTCCCGTGGCGCGGGATCCTGCGGCACGCCCTTGATGGTGAACAGATCGCCGCCGCTGACGATGGTGGCGTGCCCCTCGGTCAGTCCCCGCCAGCGCGCCATCCCGCCGTGGCCCTGGATGACCTGTGCGAGCAGTTCGTTCATTCCTGTCTCCTTGAGTGTCTCCGCGGTGAGTGTCACGCCGGGGTGAGACGTGAGGTGCGGACACGCGGGCCCGGCGAAGATACGGGGGTCGAGGTGCGTCAGTGGCCCTTGAAGTCTATGGCGGGGCGGGGCAGTCCTGCCTTGAAGGCCTTGACCGCCGAGGCCAGACCCGCCTTGACGTCGTCGGTCTCGAAGAGCGGCATGGCGATGTCGAACATCGCCTCGTCCGCCGCGGCGACTCCACCGACGGCCCAGGCGCGCAGCAGGGCCTTGTGCGCGGCGTACGCACGGGTGGGGCCCTTGGCCACCTTGCGGGCGAAAGCCGTGGCCTCTGCCAGCAGGGTGTCGTCGGCGATGACACGGTTCACGACGCCGGCGTCGGCCATGACCGAGGCTGGTACCTGCTCGGAGGTGAGTGCCCACTCCGAGGCACGCGCCCGCCCGGCGCGTTCGGCCACTCGGTAGATGCCGCCGAGCAACGTCACGATGCCGAGGGTCTGTTCGGGGTGGCCGAAGCGGGCCGTCTCGGCGGCGAAGATGACGTCGGCGCGCAGGGCGAGTTCCAGACCGCCGCCGAAGCACAGGCCGTGAACAGCGGCGATGACCGGCAGAGGCAGCCGCTCGAGCTGGTTGAAGACCTGCATGTAGCGCTCGAAGAGGCTCCGCAGCTCGCGTACGTCGGCGTCCGGCCAGTCGACGATGTCACCGCCGAAGCTGAAGTCGGGCCCCTCGGCGCGTACCAGGACGGCGCGGGCACCGCTGCGGCCGATGGCCTCCAGGGCCTCGGCGAGCTCGGTGGCCATCTGCGGATCTATACGATTTTGTGGCGGGTTTCCCAGGACCAGCGTGGCGAGTCCGTCGTCGATGGAGTAGGTCAGGTGAGGCATGCTTCTTCCTCCGCTCCTTGCTTCAGTTCTTCTTTCGGTCTTCGGTTCTTCCGTCAGGCGAGGTGCTCACGGAACCAGGCGAGAGCGGCGGCGCTCGACTTGTCGAACTGGGCGGTGTAGGGGTCGAAGTGGCCACCCGGGATGAGCTGCAGCCGCTTGGGTTCCAGGGCTTGTTCGTAGGCGGCCAGGGCCAGATCGGTCACGGTGACCGTGTCGTCCCGGGCGACGATCATGAGCAGCGGGGTGGGGGACACTCGGGTGATCCAGGTCCCGGGCTCGTACATGCGGGCGGCACGGGTGGAGCGGACGGTGACGTGGTTGTCCCAGACGCCGTCGGGCTTGGGCTGGAGGTAGAAGTCGATGGCCTCCTGGGACCGGTAGGAGGCGGGTACGGCCGGATCGCTGCTGACGATGGCCTGGGTGCGCGGGGCCTCACCCCGGAACCGTGCGCGCTCGTCCTCGTTGAAGGCCTCTTCGAGTGCGGCCACGGCGTCGGGGGCGATGCGGCGCAGGCCCTGCTGGTAGCCGCTGATGGTGGGGACCTGGGAGACCACGGCCCGCAGTCGGCGGTCGGTGGCGCCCAGCACGAGGGCGTGACCGCCGGCGTAGCTGCTGCCCCACAGGCCGATCCGGCCGGGGTCGACCTCGGGGCGACTCTCCAGGTAGGAAATGGCCCGTCGCCAGTCGGTGATCTGCTGCCAGGGGTCGACGTCCTGGCGCGGCAGGCCCTCACTGGCGCCGAAGGTGCGGTGGTCGTGCACCAGGACGACGAACCCGTCCTCTGCGAATGCGCGTGCGAAGGGCTCGAGGCCGTGGTCCCGGACGCCCGCGTAGCCATGGGCCATCGTGACCGCCGGGTGCGGGCCCGGGCCGTCCGGCAGGAACAGCCAGCCACGCAGCGTGACTCCGCCGTCGGCCTCGAACTCGACATCCTTGCGCTCAACCATCCCTGATCTTGCGTGGGTATCCCCGGCTTCAGCCGGGGAGGGAAACGCATCCTCGGACCGGAGGCGCGCAGCGCCGGAGTTCGCTGCGTCT
>NZ_JBIARC010000128.1:0-12305 GCF_042889625.1 Streptomyces sp. NPDC002573
CCCGCTCCACAGGCAGGGAGCGCAACCCGCGTGAGCACACGTCCCGGCGCACGCCCTCACAGTGATCGGCTGCACCAACCAGCGGGACACCATCATCGTCGGCAGGTACGTGATGTCGCCGACCAGTTTCGTGCCGGGCTTCTTGGCGGTGAAGTCACGGCCGACCAGGTCCGGGGCCGCGGCTGCCTTGGCGTCCTGCCTCGTCAGGTGGCGGCGCCGGCGGCGGGTGATCCCGCGGATGTCGCGCTCACGCATGATCCGCTCGACCCTCTTCCGGTTGATGTCGTGGCCCCTGCGCCGCAGCTCGGCGTGCACCCGCGGAACGCCATACGCGCCACGAGAAGCGGCGTGGATCTCACGAATGCAACCGGCCAACTCATCATCGGCGCACTGCCGTTCGGCGACGGCCGGCCGCGCGGCGAGCCACGAGTAGTAGGTGGAGCGGTTGACGCCCAGGACTCGACACAGCCGCGCAACGCTGTAGCCATCGGGGTTCGCCTGTGCGACCGAAGCCCGGTAGTCCAGTCGGCCGCCACGGGTCGCGGCATTGCTCCGCAGTTCCCGGGATACCGTCGATGGATCGCGGCCGAGACGTCGCGCGGTCTCCCGGACTCCGATGCCCTGCGCTTTGAGGATCGCGATCTCTTCACGCTCGTGAAACGACAGGTAGCGGCCGGACTGCGGAGCAAGATCGATTGGTGGCGTGCCGCCACCGTGACGGAACCATCTGCAACCCGCCGCCTGGGATACGCCAACCGCATCTGCCGCCTCCTCGGCGAGCAACCCCTTCGCGATTTCCCGCCAGAACTGACGTTCGACTTCCCGTCGAAGCGCCGGCGCACCCGGGGACTTCATCGGCGACCGTCCAGTCAACGCCGCCATCCACCCTGCTGGCCTGCCCATCAACACCTCCGAGGACGAGGTGTTGCAACGACCGACTGAATCCGCCCAATATACGTCGGCCGCGTTTGCCCGGGTCTGTGACCGGTACGGCATTCGCAGGAGCATGGGCAAGGTCGGCTCGAGCTACGACAACGCCCTGGCCGAGAGTTTCTGGCAGGGACTCAAGCGAGAAACGATGCACGGGAAGCTGTTCGTGACGATGCGACAGGCAAGGCTGGAGATCTTCCAGTGGCTCGCTTACTACAACGCCCGCCGACGCCACAGTGCGCTGGGCTACCTCTCCCCAATGGAGTTCGAACAGTAGCACCACCAGACAGCTAGACTCTCCCGCGCAGCATGAACCCCTGTGTCCACACTCCGGGGGTCACCTCATGGATGCCGCACTCCACCAGGCCGACCATGCGCAACTGTGGGTAGCCGACGTCCTGTTCCCCTCGCCCGAAGCGGGGAGGACGATGGAACGCCTTTACGCTCGCGCTCGTGTCGGGCAAGTCGCATGGGATGCCGTCGATCGCGGTCAGCCGCCAGCCGTGGTAGAAGGCACCCTGAGTGTCCCGTGTGGCAGCCGGACGGCCAACGCGCCAACAGTTGCCGCAGCGGCGCCACACCCAGCCGAGACCTGGCTTTCCAGATCGCCGGCGTACTGGGCACCGCCCACGACGCAGGCCGACGCCGCGCCCCCTACAAACCCGCGGTCAGCAGCCGGGCGACCTCCTCATGGCTCTGCCGGGAGGACAGGCACATCGCCAACACGAAGTAGACCACCCGTCGGACCGGCAGTAGCCGGTTCCGCTGCTGCCCCCGGCCCGTCTCCGCCAGCACCTCATCCACCAGCGACGCGCACCCGCTTCGGGTGCTGGCTGCACGGCGGTTCGCCAGCTCGTACGTCAGTGGCGTGGTGCCGGTGTCCGTGCGGGCGCGGCACCGACAACGACCTCCTGAATGTCGGCGGCTGACGATCGCCGCGATCTATAAAAATGGGCTATTTCGTGTGAACGGTATCAAAAGGGAGAGATTTTATCGGGCTCTTGACTTGAACGGCAGATGGAGCTGAAGCTACGAACCGCCATTTAAACCGGTTCAAGTCTCCGGCTGTCTCCTCGCCCTCTGGCGCTGAGCCCTGGAGCACCTCTGTTCCGGGAACTCATGCCGTCCGTCCAGGCGCGGTCGTGGGACCCGGGTGGCAGAGGCGAACCGGTGCAGGAGTCGTAGGTGTTCCCGAGCGGCAGAAACCGGAGTGCGCGCATGGCCCGTCGTCCCACGATTGCGGATGTGGCCCAGTTGGCCGGGGTGTCCCGAGCGACGGTTTCCTTCGTTCTCAACAACCGCCCTGGTGTGGCGCTCACCACGCAGCAGCGCGTGCGGTCCGCGGCCGAGGAACTGGGGTGGACCCCGAGCCGCAGCGCGCGGGCACTGTCCACGGGCCGCACACGTGCCGTCGGCCTCGTTCTGACCCGCGAACCGGAACTGATCGGCACCGATCCGTTCTACCCGGCGTTCATGGCGGGCATTGAGGCTGTGATATCCGAGACCGGCGACGGTCTGATGCTGCAGATGAGCCGTCCCGGCGACGAGGTGGAGACCTACCACAGGCTTGCCGCCGATCGGAGGGTCGACGGTGTCTTCCTCACAGACCTGCGCCAGGACGACCCACGGCCGGCACTGGTCAAGGAGCTCGGTCTGCCCGCGGTCGCCGTGGGCGCGATCGAAGCGGACACCGACGTGCCGACGGTGAACCTGGACGACCGTCCCGCCGTCCGCAACGCCGTGCGCCACCTGATCGAACTGGGACATCGCGACATCGCCTACGTGGCGGGTCCCGACGACTTCGTGCACGCACGGCGCCGCCGCCAGGCATGGGCGGACGCGCTCGCCGAGGCGGGCCTGCCCTGCGGGACGTCACTGCCCGGAGGGTTCACCGCCGAGGGCGGGGCTCAGGCGACCCGGGCGCTGCTGACCCGAAGCAGTCCCCCCACCGCCATCGTGTACGGCAACGACCTGTCGGCGACGGCCGGTATGGCGGTCGCCCAGAACGCGGGCCTGCGGCTGCCGGAGGACCTCTCGGTGGTCGGCTTCGACGACGTCCCCCTGGCGTCCTGGACCAGTCCTCCGCTGACGACCTGCCGCGCCAACCCCACCTCCTGGGGCCGGGCCGCCGCCCAGGCGCTGATGGAGACCATCGAGCAGGGCACCGCAGGCGACGTCGAACTGGCCCCGGCCGCGCTGGTGATACGGGGCTCGACCGGCCCCGTCCCCGTCCGCGGGGGTCGATGACCGCCAGTGACAGCGGTCCCCAGATCTTTCTTTCCCTTTCCCCGGCAAGGCGGCCGACGAAAGCCCAGCGACGTCGTTCCCGCCGACCGACTCCCCTTCAGTAAGGAACGGAACCTCCAATGAAGAAGGCCCTCCTCGCCATGCTGCCGGCAGCGGCTCTGGCACTGACCGCGTGCGGCGGCGGTTCGGACTCCGCCAGCGCGGGAATCGACGCGCATGGTCCGATCACCGTTTGGTACTCCAACAACGCGCAGGAGGTCGCCTGGGGCAAGAACATGGTGGCGGCCTGGAACGCCGCCCACCCCAAGGAGAAGGTGAGCGCGCAGGAGATCCCGGCCGGCAAGAGCTCCGAGGAGGTCATCGGCGCGGCGATCACCGCGGGCAACGCGCCGTGCCTGGTCCTCAACACCGCTCCGGCGGCCGTGCCGGGCTTCCAGAAGCAGGGCGGGCTGGTCGCGCTCGACGACTTCCCCGACGGCAAGAAGTACCTGCAGTCCCGGGTCGGCGGCCGCCTCGACCAGTACAAGTCCCCGGACGGCAAGTACTACCAGCTGCCGTGGAAGAGCAACCCGGTGATGATCTTCTACAACAAGGAGCTCTTCAAGAAGGCCGGTCTGGACCCGGAGCACCCCAAGCTGGCCAGCTACCAGGACTTCCTGGACACCTCGCGCAAGCTGGTCAAGAGCGGTGTGTCCAAGGCCGCCATCTGGCCCGCGCCGACGTCCGAGTTCTACCAGTCCTGGTTCGACTTCTATCCGCTGCTGGCGGCGCAGACCGGTAAGCAGCTCGTCCAGGACGGCAAGTCCCAGTTCGCCTCGCCCGAGGGCATCAAGGCCGCCGGCCTGTGGAAGACCATGTACGCCGAGGGCCTGGCTCCGAAGGAGACCTACAACGGGGACGCCTTCGCCGACGGCAAGGCCGCGATGGCCACCGTCGGTCCGTGGGCGGTCTCCGTCTACGGTGACAAGGTCAAGTGGGGCGCCGTGCCGGTGCCGACCGCCGACGGCACGGCCGGCAAGGGCACCTTCAGCGACGAGAAGTCCATCGGCATGTACACCGCCTGCAAGAACAAGGGCACTGCCTGGGACCTGATGAAGTTCGCCACCAGCAAGGAGCAGGACGGCAAGCTCCTCGAGGCGACCGGCCAGATGCCGATGCGCCAGGACCTCAAGTCCACCTACCCGTCGTACTTCGCCTCCCACAAGGACTACGAGGCCTTCGCGGAGCAGGCTGACCACACCATCGAAGCGCCGAACGTGCCGAACTCGGTCGAGGTCTGGCAGACCTTCCGCGACGCCTACACCAAGGCCGTCATCTTCGGTAAGGGAGACCTCGGCAGCAGCCTGAAGGATGCCGCCGCCAAGGTCGACAAGCTGGCCGTCGAGGGGCAGTGACCCGCCGCCATGTCCTCCACCACTCATGACGCCCAGGGCCCCGGGCGCGCTGCCCCGGGGCCCGGAGGGACGGCAGCGAGGCGGCGACCGCCGTGGCGGTTGCGGCTCGGCGGGCACCAGCCCATCGGCATGCTGTTCGTCTCGCCGTACCTGCTCTATCTGGCCGCGATCTTCGTGTATCCGCTCGGCTTCGCCGTGTGGCTGTCCTTCCACGACTACTTCTTCACGGCCCCCGGTGTCCAGGTCGACCGGCCCTTCGTGGGCCTGGACAACTACACTACGGTGCTCACCGACCCCGAGGTGTGGCGCTCCTTCGAGAACATCGCCGTCTTCCTCGTCATCAACGTGCCCCTGACGGCGGTGGCCTCACTGGTCCTCGCCAGCGCACTGAACAAGAAGCTGCGATTTCGCTCCTTCTTCCGGACGGCGTACTACATCCCCTACGTCACGGCCAGCGTCGCGGTCGTGGGTGTGTGGCTGTTCCTGTTCAACTCCGACGGCCTGGTCAACCGGTCCCTCGGCCCACTGGCACCGGATCCCTCCTGGCTGGTGAACTCACACCTCGCGATGCCGATGATCGCGGTCTTCGTCGCCTGGAAGCAACTGGGCTTCTTCATCGTGCTGTACCTGTCGGCACTGCAGAACGTGCCCAACGAGCTGTACGAGTCGGCGGCCCTCGACGGCGCCGGAAAGCTCCGTACGTTCTGGTCGATCACGATCCCCGCGGTGCGCCCCGCCACCCTTCTGGTTCTGATCCTCGCCACGATCACCGGCGCCAACCTGTTCACCGAGCCCTACCTGCTCACCAGCGGCGGCGGCCCCGACGGGGCGACTACGTCCCCCGTCCTGCTGATGTACCAGCGCGGTCTTCAGCAGGGCCATCCCGACCAGGCGGCCGCCATCGGCGTGATCCTCGTCATCCTGGTCACCGCCATTTCACTCATCTACCGCCGCTTCACGGAAAGGGACTGAGATGACCACTGACATCACAGCTCCGCCCGCCCGGAAGCGCCGGCACAAGGTGGACGTCCCGGGAAAGCGCTCTGGTTCGCTCGGATCGAAGATCGCGCTGCTCATCGGTGCCTTCGCCTTCCTGTTCCCCTTCTACTACATGATCATCGGTTCCCTGCAGAAGGAGCCGGACTCCAGCCCGACCGGGGCGTTCCCCGACCCGGGCAACCTGAGCCTGCACAACTACGCGGCGATCAACTCGGCGATCTCGCTGGGACGCTCGCTGGTGAACTCCGGAATCTTCACCGGTGGCGTGATCATCTGCACCACCGTCTTCGGACTCCTCGCCGGATACGCGCTGGCCCGCCTGCACTTCCGCGGCCGGGGCTCGACGTTCGCCCTCGTCCTGCTCGTTCAGGTCGTCCCGTTCCAGCTGCTGATGATCCCCCTCTACGTGCTGATTGTCCGCGACTACGGCCTGGCCGACTCCTACCTGGGCATGATCCTGCCCTTCGCCATCAACACCAGCGCCGTGTTCATCTTCCGGCAGTTCTTCCTGCAGCTGCCGCCCGCCCTGTTCGAGGCGGCCCGCATGGACGGAGCCGGCGAACTGCAGATCCTGTTCCGCATCGCGGTGCCGCTGTGCAAGCCGGCCCTGCTCACGGTGGTACTGCTCAGCTTCACCGGCCCCTGGAACGAGTTCCTGTGGCCGTTCCTGGTCACCAAGCGGCAGGACATGCAGCCCCTGGCTGTGTCCCTGGCCAACTACATCAGCACCGTCTCCTCCTCCGCGGCCAACCCGTTCGGCGCCATCCTCGCCGGGGCCTGCGTACTGGCGGCGCCCGCGGTCGCGCTCTACATCGTCTTCCAACGCCGCTTCACCTCCACCGACATCGACGCAGCTACGAAGGGCTGAACCCCTGTGAACGACAGCACCACCACCGCCATCCCCTACCGCCTCACCAGGGTCGGCGTCGTCATGTCGCCGCTGCCCGGCGTGGCCAATGAGGTGGAGGGCGTGCTCAACCCCGCCTCCGGCCGCACGCCCGACGGCAAGCTGCACCTGCTGCCGCGACTGGTCGCCGAGGGCAACGTCTCCCGGGTCGGGTTCGCCGAGGTGACCCTCGACAACGGTGTGCCCACCGGTGTGGAGCGCCGCGGCGTCGTCCTCGAGCCCGACGAAGGCTGGGAGCGCGGCAAGAACAACGCCGGCGTGGAGGACCCCCGCACCACGTGGATCGAGGCCCTGGGCCGGCACGTCATGTCGTACGTGGCCTACGGCCCGCTCGGCCCCAAGCCGGCCCTCGCCGTCTCCGAGGACCTGGTGAACTGGGAGCGGCTCGGCCCGATCCAGTTCGAGTACCAGCCCGACCTGGACACCGACCTCAACCTCTTCCCCAACAAGGACGTCGTGCACTTCCCCGAGCCCGTGCCGGGCCCGGACGGCGGCCTGTACTTCGCCATGCTGCACCGGCCGATGTGGGACCTGGGCTGGTTCCGCCCCGGCGAGGGCGTCCACCTGCCCGCCGGCGTGACCGACGAGCGCCCCGGCATCTGGATCTCCTACGTCCCCGTCGACGAGGTGAAGCAAGACATTCGCGCCCTCACCCGGCCCCGCCACCACCGTCTCGTCGCCCTGTCCGAGCACCCCTGGGAGGACCTCAAGATCGGTGCCGGCCCGGCCCCGATCCGTGTCGAAGAAGGCTGGCTCCTCATCCACCATGGTGTCTCCGGTCACATCGAGGACCCCTTCGCCCAGGTGCAGACGGTCAACTACGCGGCCGGCGCGATGATCCTCGACCCCGCCGACCCGGCCCAGGTCCTGGCCCGCACCGCCGAGCCGCTCATGGCCCCGGAGACCGAGGAGGAGCGCTCCGGCACCGTGCCGAACGTGGTCTTCCCGACCGCCATCGAAGAGGTCGACGGCGTGCGGTACGTGTTCTACGGCATGGCCGACGCACACATCGGCGTCGCCCGCCTGGACCGCGCCGAATGACACCCGTACCCGAATCGGACTTCGGGCTGGCACTGATCGGCTGCGGCGGCTTCGGGGCCTACGTGCTGGACGCGGTGCGAGACATCCCCGGACTGCGCATCCTCGTTTGCGCCGACCCCGACCGCGACCGGGCCGCCGCGCTGGCCGAACGGCACAGTGCCACCGCCTGCGCGAGCGTTGCGGAGGCGGTGGCGCACCCGGGCGTCGACGTGGTGGTCCTGGCCACCCCGCCGGCCGCTCACGCGGACGCGGCCGTGCAGGCCCTGCGCGCCGGCAAGCACGTCTTCTGCGAGAAGCCGATCGCCGCCAGCCTCGAGGACGCCGCACGTGTCAAGGAGGAGGCGGACCGCTCACCCGGCGTCTTCGTCGTCGATCACGTGCTGCGCTACAACCCGGTCCTGCGGCTGCTCCAGCGGCTCGGCGGAGAAGGGCTGCTGGACCCACTTCGGAGGTTCGCCTTCGAGAACGACGCCTCCGACGAGAACCTCGGCCCGGACCACTGGTTCTGGGACCCGGCCCACAGCGGCGGCATCCACATCGAGCACGGCGTGCACTTCTTCGATGCCGCCGCCGCCCTGATGGGCAGCGACCCGGTCGCGGTCCAGGGCACGGCGGTGCGCCGGGACGGCGGCCCGGTGGACATCGTGGTGGCCACCGCCACCCACCCCGGCGGCGCCGTGGCCACGCACACCCACTCGTTCACCCACGCCCACCGCGCCGAACGGCAGTTGATGCGCCTGGACTACGGCTTCGCCGAAGCCCGGGTCACCGGCTGGATCCCCACCTTCGCCACGGTCACCGCCTGGACCGACGAGGCGGGCACCGCCCGCTGGGAGCGGCTGCCCGAGCGGGCCGGCGGCCTCCTCGAGGTCCCCGGCCTGCGTCCGCACGGGCAGGAGCGGATCACGGTGTCGGTGACCCGTGGCGCAGGCTCGGAGCATCCGGCCTCTGGCCGCGGCGTCACGCGGGTGGTCCCGCACCGGGTCGACTGCGTGATCGATCTGGGGGGCGAGGCACGCAAGCCGTACGTCTACACCGAGAGCGTGCGGGCGGCCATGACCGACCTGCTGCACTGCGCGGCGCACGGCGCCACCCCGGTGGCCGACGCCCACGCCGGAATGGCCGCGGTCGCGGTGGCGGAGGCGGCGACCCGGTCCGCGGAGACCGGCCGCACACTGCCCGTCACCATCCCGTCCCCCTCGTTCGCGGGAGGAGCCGGATGACCATGTCCGGAACTCCGGACGACGCCACCTCCGTGCCCGGGGGGGGGGGCGGCCGGGGCCGGGGGGGGGGGGGGGGGGCGCCCCCCCCCCGCCCCCCCCCCCCCCCCCCCCCCCCCCCCCCGCCCCCCGCCCCCCCCCCCCCCCCCCCCCCCCCGGGCGGGGGCGGCCCGAACGGACACTGCCGCCCCGTGGTGGCGGGACGCCGTCTGCTACGAGATCTACCCCCGCTCCTTCGCCGACAGCGACGGGGACGGCACAGGCGACCTGCCCGGTGCCACCGCTCGGCTGGAACATCTGCGGAGCCTGGGCGTGGACGCGGTGTGGATCACGCCCTTCTACCCCTCGCCGCTGGCCGACGGCGGCTACGACATAGCCGACCACACCGCGGTCGCACGCGACCTCGGCAGCACGGCCGACTTCGACGTACTGGTGGAGCGGGCCCACACCCTGGGCCTCAAGGTCCTGATCGACCTGGTCCCCAACCACACCTCCGACCAGCACCCCTGGTTCCGCGCGGCAGCCGCCGCCGGACCGGGCTCGCGGGCCAGGCAGCGGTACGTCTTCCGGCCGGGCCGCGGCGCGAACGGCGAACTGCCGCCCAACGACTGGCAGTCCGCGTTCGGCGGTCCCGCCTGGACCAGGGTCGGCGAACCGAACGGCAGCCCCGGCGAGTGGTACCTGCACCTGCACGCGCCGGAGCAGCCGGACCTGAACTGGCGCGACCACGAGGTCGTCACCGACTTCGAGCGCATCCTGAAGCACTGGCTCGACCTCGGAGTGGACGGCTTCCGGGTCGACGTCGCCCACACCCTGTTCAAGGCGGAGGGCCTGCCCGACGCCGGCCCCGGCCAGCACCAGGACATCCACCGCAACCACCTGATGCCCTACTACGACCAGGAAGAGTTGCACCCGCTGTTCCGCAACTGGCGTGCGCTGCTGGACAGTCACCCCGCGCCCACCGGCGCGGTGCCTCCCCGCGAACGGGTGATGGTGGCCGAGACCGGCATCTTCGAACGCGAGCGGCTGGCCCGCTACGTCAGCCCTGGCGAGATGCAGCAGACCTTCAACTTCGCGTTCCTGGAGTGCCCGTGGGACGGGAAGGCGATGCGCGACGTGATCGAGGAGTCCGTGGCCGCCATGCAGGCCGTGGGCGCGCCGGTCACCTGGGTGCTCTCCAGCCATGACGCGGTCCGGCCGGTCACCCGCTACGGCGGCGGCCGGATCGGTGAGCGCCGGGCCCGGGCCGCCGCCCTGCTGATGCTCGCCCTTCCCGGCGCGTCCTACGTCTACCAGGGCGAGGAACTCGGTCTGCCACAGGTCGAGTTGCCCGACGACCGGCTGCGCGACCCGCTGTGGGAACGCTCCGGACACCGCGAGCGCGGCCGGGACGGATGCCGGGTACCACTGCCCTGGAAGGGTGCCACCGCCCCGTACGGCTTCAGCACCGCCGTCCCCGAGGACTGCTGGTTCCCCCAGCCCGCGGACTGGGCGGGACTCACCGCCACGGCACAGGAGAACGACGCGGACTCCGTGCTGGCGCTGTACCGCAGAGCGCTGCAGCTACGACGCGCTCACCCGGCCGCGGACACGGTGCTGAAGCTGGACGGTCCCGACAGCGGCGAGTGGTTCGGCTTCGAACGCGGGCCGGGCCTGCGGTGCGTGGTCAACTTCGGAGCGCAGCCGCTGCCACTGGACGACGACGCCGAGGTGCTGCTGTCCAGCGCACCGGTCGACGGCCGAAGCGTCCCGCAGGACACGGCCGTATGGATGACGTACAAGGAGAAGCACAGTGAGTGACAGGCCCAGCGTTGACCTCTCCGGCCTGGTGAAGGCCTACGACATCCGCGGCACTGTTCCCGATCAGCTCGACGAGGGCCTCGCCAGGTTGTTCGGCGCCGCCTTCGTCGAGACGACCGGAGCGGAAGCGATCGTGACCGGACACGACATGCGCCCCAGCTCCCCGGGGCTGGCACGCGCCTTCGCGGAGGGCGCGGCCGGGCGCGGCGCCGACGTGACCGAAATCGGCCTGTGCTCCACCGACGGGCTGTACTTCGCCAGCGGCATCCTGCAGCGTCCCGGCGCGATGTTCACCGCGAGCCACAATCCCGCCCAGTACAACGGCATCAAGATGTGCCGAGCGGGCGCGGCACCGGTCGGCCAGGAAACCGGTCTGCGGGAGATCCGCACACTCGTGGAGGGCTGGTCCGCCGGCCTGCAGCTGCCCGCGACCGATCGCGCGCCCGGCTCCGTCACCCAGCGGGACATGCTCGGGGACTACGTCGCTCACCTCCTGGGCCTGGTGGATGTCTCCACCATCCGCCCGCTGAAGATCGTGGTGGACGCAGGCAATGGCATGGGCGGTCTCACCACCCCCGCGGTCTTCCGTGACCTCCCGGTGGAGGTCGTCCCGATGTACTTCGAGCTGGACGGCACCTTCCCCAACCACGAGGCCAACCCGCTGGACCCGAAGAACATCGTCGACCTGCAGCGCCGCGTGCGGGAGACCGGGGCCGATCTGGGCCTGGCCTTCGACGGTGACGCGGACCGCTGTTTCGTCGTGGACGAGCGGGGTGAATCTGTCTCGCCGTCCGCCGTCACCGCCCTGATCGCAGTCGGCCTGCTGACCGAGCACCCGGGGAGCACGATCATCCACAACCTGATCACTTCGAGGGCCGTGCCCGACGTGGTGCGCGAGCTTGGGGGCACGCCGGTCCGCACCCGGGTGGGACACTCCTTCATCAAGGCCGAAATGGCGCGTACCGGCGCGTTGTTCGGCGGCGAGCATTCGGCGCACTACTACTTCCGCGACTTCTGGTTCGCCGACAGCGGCATGCTGGCGGCCCTTCATGTGATCGCTGCTCTCGGCGGCCGGCGGGGCCCGCTGTCCGAGCTGGTCGACCAGTACAAGCGGTACGCGGCCTCCGGCGAGATCAACTGCGTTGTCCGTGATCAGCAGCACTCGCTCGCCCAGGTCCGCGAGACCTTCGCCGGCCGGGACGGAGCGGTCACCGACGGGCTCGACGGACTGACGATCAGCGCCGCCGAGTGGTGGCTGAACCTGCGCCCCTCCAACACCGAGCCGCTGCTCCGGCTCAACGTGGAAGCGCCGGACACGGAAACCGTCGCCCGACTGCGCGACGAGGTTCTGGCGATCGTCCGCGACTGAGCTCAACTCACTGCCCAGCAGGGCTTGTCTGCCTCGGCGAGTGCCACGCGGACGGCGTGGAGGGGCGGCACCTTGTCTGCGAGCCGGAGGACCTGGGGCTGCTCCCGTCGGGGCATGCGCGCGGACGTACCCCGTGAAACGCAGTGCGTGGCCAGGCGGCCGTGATGTAGGCGTGACATTTGACGACACCCAGATCCGTCGCTGACGGGAGTCAGGATGTGACGGACTGGGGGCCAGACTGGGGGCCGAACGGAGCAGCCGAAAGACGACAGGTTCGGACTGAAATGGACGCTGCCGGACGGCGGGTCATGTCCCGCGGGGTGGTGTAGTCACGGCAGCTGTTTCGGTTCCGGTTGTGGGGTGATCTGCGGTTCAGGTTCGGTTGGCTTGGTGGTGAA
>NZ_JBIARC010000129.1:0-12114 GCF_042889625.1 Streptomyces sp. NPDC002573
CGCGGGCCTACTCGGTGACCATCAAAGGATCATTCGGGAAGGTACGCCCTCCGCGTGCCTCCCCGGAACCGATCCACAGGTCTTGAGCATTGCTCAACCTTTCAGGGGTACACCCGCTTTAGGAGTTCGATCCAAGCCTGCTCGATGCTGCCCGAGGAACCCGTCGACCCCAAGCCTTCGACGTGTGACGCCTGGCTGTTGTGTTTGATGCAACGAGCCACCGCGTCGAGGGCTTGTTGCGTCGAGGGCTGCCGTGGCATGCTCCGGGCCCTGATCAAGAGAATCGAGTCCTCCGTCCGCCGATGAGCGAGACGACCGGGACAGGACTGCCCGGAGCACGGACACCACTCTTCGAGTACGCCCTACGGTTGCATCGGCTGACCCCGCAAGAGCCACTGCCGAGAGACGGGGAACCGTATCCCGACGATGCGTTGCACCGTCGTCGCCCTCGGCCGAAGGCGCCGGAGGACCGACGTTCGGCCGGCAAGGACGCGGCGCTCATCCTGGATGCGTATTTCGCCCGTGCCACCGCCCTTCCAAGCGATTTGGCTGACGCGTGCTCAGTCTCATCGGGACGGGAGTCACTTTGTACGGTCGCCTACGCGAGCAGAGTCTCCAGGTTCAAGCGATTCACAGAATGTGAATCGCCTTAGTTGGCACACTGGTCGTCATGCCGCGCGCCATTCGAAAGCCTCCTGTCTCCACAAAGCCGCTGGTCAAGTCGCCCGTTCGGATCGGAAGCCTCGACACAGCAGCCCTCGTTGGCGAGCTGCGCCACCTGCACGAGCGAGCCGAGGACACGAACCTCGACCGGATGCCGGCCGACGAGGAACTCTTCGGAGCCCTGCTGTACCTCGAGTTCAACGCAGGCGCACTCAAGAGTGAGGAGGCGCGGCGCAACTCCGCGATCATCCGCGTGAAGCTGTGGGAGTACCTCCGCGAGCAGGCCGATGTGCATCAGGCCAAGGCCATCGAGCAGGCCCGCGCCGCGCACGCCGAATGGGCCGACCTGGCGCCTGCACTTGCCGTGAGAGTCCCGAGCGCGGCGTACAACAAGGCAGCGCGCCTTCGCGCTGCCGCTCTCACCGACCCCGACTGCGGTGACCGTCCTGTACGTCGCACGCCCGAAGCCGTCCTCGAAGCCGAGCGGAAGGCTGCAGCCCGCGCCGCTGCTGAGCGTCGAGCACAGGAGGAGGCGGCGAACCGCCATGAACTGCTCGTGCCGGTTGCGCAACGCCTGCTCCAGCATCGCGACGGCTTGTCCGATGACGAGGATGTCATCTTCTGGCTGGACCAGATCGCAGAGGTGGTACCTGACTGCCAGACCGCTACGCAAGTAGTCAGCCTTGGGATCTATGTCGAGGCGGTGATCCGCGAACTGAGGAGAGTCAAGCGAACGGCCGCACGGCCAGTGACGATGACCGACGACGCTCGACTTGCCTACGCGGCCGCAGCTGAACTCGTCACCCGAGCCACTGACCGCCGGGACAAAGGTCGTCGCGAGGAGCAGCGCTTGGTCAAGTGATCTCTCCTTTGAGGAGGTGGGCCCACGCTATTACGTCGTAATAGCCTCAACCGTGAGGGGCAGCGTCCAGGTCGTCGACGGCTGTTTGAGATCACCCCTAGCCGGGAGGTGGTCGAAGCCCGGGAAGACGCCCCGACCGACATGGTTCAGCCGGCGCAGGACCTACGGTCTGCGCGGCCTCGCCGGGCTTTTAGACCGTGCACTGCGACAGCCCAAGGACGACGACCGACAGTGCTCGGCACGCCTACGCGGCCGCAGCTGAACCTGTCCCCCGAGCCGCTGGCTGTCGGGACGGAGGCCGTCCCGAGGAGCCGGGCTTTGTCACGTGGTCCTCCCCTTGAAGAGATGGGCCGCAGCTATTACGTCGTAATAGGCTTCCGTCAGGGCGGCGTCCAGGCAACCAAGGGCATCGCGGTGTCATCCGCGTACCTGGCTGGCGGATGAGGCCGCGCGAGACGTCCCCGACCACAAGTCTCAGCCGAAGGCCAGGCGGCACCGCAACAAGGCGCCGGCTGTCTCCGCTTCACGAAGTGGAGGCGTTGGCCCTCCTTCGCGCGGGGAGTTGGTCGCGCAACCTTCCAGTTCGGCGTCAGGGCGCCGGTAACGGCATGTCCGGAACAGATGATGGCCATGCTTTCCAACATGGTGAACCCGGGGCGCCGAGCAGGACAGGCTGCGGTCGCATTATGTGTCGCCGCAGGAGTGTGGCTTTTGGTGACGGCGCTGCGTGGAGGCTGGAACGCCGCCAATCCGATGGCGAGTGTCCTGGGTGGCGGTGCCGGCATCGCCGCGCTGCTGATCTCCTTGGTGTACGGCCCCAACGTCAGTGGGATAGCGGAGGACCCGCCTCCCCCTCCCCCACCGGCGATACCCGAGTGGGTGGTCGACCGAAGTGAGGCCGAGCAGATCGTCACCGCGGTGTGCGCGCAAGGTGGGGCGGGGAGAGGACTGAGACCTCGGCTTGGCGGACAGGCCAGCAACGCCACCGTGGGTATCACCACTGGGCTGCACGGGGCGGGAGGCTTCGGAAAGACGACGTTGGCGCACATGGTGTGCGCGCACCCGACGACTCGCCGGGCCTTCCGCGGTCGCGTCTACATCGTCACTGTCGGACGCAACGTACGGGGCCGGGCGGCGATCGCGGCGAAGGTGGCTGAGGCAACTCGCTTCATCACAGGTGACACCTTCGAGTCCGGCGACGATCCTGGCCGGGCCGGTGACCACCTCGGCCGCCTGCTGGCCCAGCGCCCACCCACGCTGTTGGTGATCGATGACGTGTGGGAGACGGAGCAACTCGAGCCCTTCCTGCGCGGCGCCGACGAGCAGTGCGTGCGGTTGGTGACGACCCGCAGACCCGCGGTGCTGCCACCCCAGTGCTTCCGGGCAGTTGTGGACCGCATGTCACCAGACCAGGCCCGCGCTGTCCTCACGTACCGCCTGGACACGACGCTGCCGGAGCCGCTTGTTGATGCCTTGATCAAGGCGACCGGCCGCTGGGCTCTGTTGCTGCGGCTCGTCAATCAGCTGATTGCCGTCCAGGCGGCCACCGGAGTACCTGCCGCTACGGCCGCCCAGGCCATGCTCGATCGCCTACGTGCCCTCGGGCCGGCCGGCGCCGACCCCGATGCGGCCTTGGACCTGGACGATCCGACTCGAAGAAACACCGCGGTCCGGGCCAGCATTCAAGCGGCCACCGACCTGTTGCCGCGTGACGGCGCCCGGCGCTTCGCCGAACTTGGAATCTTCGCCGAGGATGAAGCGATTCCCCTTCCCTTGATTGTTCTGCTGTGGAACGCAACCGGCGGTCTCACCGACTCCGAGGCACGAGCCTTGTGTATGCAGATGGCTGAGCTGTCGCTGCTTGCGCTCGACGGCTCCATCACCGGCGGCACCGTCGCTCTGCATGACGTCGTACGCGACTACCTGCGCGCCGAACTCGCCGACGGCGCAAGCGCCGTCAACGCGGGTCTGCTCGACGCCGTAGCGGCTACCTTGCCGGCCACCGACACCACGGGTGCCCGGGCAGCCTGGTGGCAGACGGCCAACGGTTATCTCCAAGACCACCTGATCGAGCACCTTCTCGACGCCGGCTGCACAATGGAAGCAGAGGCGGTGGCCAGTGACTCGCGATGGGTGCGAGAACGCCTGCGTCAGCGTGGACCAACCGCACCCTGGCGTGACCTCGACCTGATCAACACGGCACCGGCCCGCGAGCTTGCCACGGACATCGCCCGCGCTGCCCACCTCCTCTCCCCCACCGACCCCCCGCACGCTCTCGACTCGGTACTCCGCAGCCGGCTGGGCAATCTGCCGCACTGGAACGGCCAGCCGTACGTTGCCCTGCACTCCACTCTGGCCAACCGGTGGCCGCCCCCTGACCTGCCCGACCCCTCTCTCGTCCGAACCCTCGCCAGCCGCGGTGGCGAAGTGCGCGCGATGGCCTTCAGTCCAGACGGCAGCCTGCTTGTGTCCGGAGGAGATGACGGGCGGGTGCGGTTCTGGAACCCGATCACGGGCTCTTCACCCCGCACGCTCACCACCGAATCCCCGGTGCGGGCGGTCGCCTTCAGCCGGGACGGCGCCCTGCTTGCAACCGCCGGCGGCCATGGTCCGGTGAGGTTGTGGAACCCGGCCACAGGCGCTGTCGTGCGTACCCTGGCATCAGGCCAGGTCCATGCCCTGGTGTTCAGTCCCGATGGCGGAGCGCTGGCCGCACTGTCCGACGACGGACACGTATGGCTTTGGGACCCAGCCACCGGAGAAAGGCTGCCGGACTTCTTCCTCCTCAACCATGGCAGGGTCAGGGCGATTACCTTCAGCCCGGACAGCACCTTGCTCGCTACCGCCCCTGACAGCGGGAGGGTACGTCTCTGGGACAGAGCCACCCGGAGCTCCCTTCGTCCCTTCTCTGAAGATGTCCACGGAACTCGCACGATGGCCTTCAGCCCTGATGGCCGACTGCTCGCCACGGCCGGCGACGACCGGCAGGTACGGCTGTGGGATCCAGCTACCGGGGAGGCCGTCCGCACCCTGACCGGACACCAGGGCTACGTGAACACCGTGACCTTCAACGCCGATGGCTCGCTGCTGGCGTCTGCGGGATTCGATCACGCCGTACGACTGTGGGATCCGGTGTCCGGCGTGCAGATACGCACCCTGACCGGTCACGAGGGTTACCTCAACACTCTCGTGTTCAGCTCGGATGGCACGCTCCTGGCCGCCGCGGGATCCGACCGTGCCGTGCGGCTTCGTGACCCCGCAGCCAGCCCGCTCACGGGAGATGCCACAGGAGTGCACCAGGTGGTCATCGCCGCAGGCATGCTCGCCACGGCAGACGACGACGGGCATGTACGGCTGTGGGACCCACAGACAGGATCACAACGACACACTCTCACCAACTACCTCAGAGGGGCATGGACGCTGGCCTTCCGTCCCGACGCAACCATGCTCGCCACTGTCGGGGACGACGGGCAGATGTGGGTCTGGTCCCCCCTCACAGGTGCACCCGCCCACCCGTTCACGGACGACAGCATCCGCGGCGTGAGGGCGGTCGCCTTTCATCCCGCAGGGACCATCCTCGCCGTCGCCAGCGACCGGGGTATCGAACTGTGGGACCCGGACATGGGCAACGTCCAACGCGCGATGAACCGCTGGGGATTCCGGAATGTGCGAGCGATGGCCTTTACCTTGGACGGGTCTCTCCTCGTGACTGCCAACGATCAAGGCGCCATCTTCGTGTGCGACCCGATCACGGGGGCCCTTCAGCGGTCCTTCACCCATGACATCGCCCGAGGGGTCCGCGCGATAGCGGTCAGCGGGCTCGGGACCACGCTCGCCACGATCAACGACAGGGGAGCGGTCCACCTCTGGGATGCCCACCGTGGAGTTGCGCAAGGCGCGCTCACGGGTCACGACGGGCGCGTCAACGCTATTGCGTTCCACGGGGAGCGGCTTGCCACAGCGGGAGATGACGGAACCCTGCGTGTTTGGAACGGCGCTTCGAGACAGGTGCTGACCATGATGCGCACCGATACCCCCCTGCGCTGCTGTACGTGGAGCTCCGACGGCCGAGTGCTGTTCGCGGGCGGGCGGGGAGGTCTCTTCGGCTACGAGTACCACCCCGGAGTTGGCAATCCCTGAACAGCCAGCCCGGCAGTTCGCTGAGCCCTCTTCTAGCCGTGACGCGGCCGGCAGGTGCTCCACCCGGGATGAGTCCCATGAGGCCCCGGTGACTGGCCGAAGGAGGGGGAGCTGCGGCTGGAGCTGCCGTACGGAGTGGAGCACGTCTCCCTATTACGCCGTAATAGGGAGCGCTGGGGCTCACGTACGGCGGGGGAGCGCGGCATATGTCTCCGTTTGCAGTGAACTTGGGAGCAGATGAGCTTGTCATCCGAGCCGCTGACCGTCGGGGTGGAGGTCGTCCCGAGGGGCAGCGCTCCGTCACGTGATCCTCCCCTTGAAGGGACGGGCCCACGCTATTACGTCGTAATAGATCGCCGTGAGGGACGGCGTCCAGGCAACCAAGGGTTTCGCGGTGCCACCCACATGGCTGGCTGGCAGATGAGACCGCGCCAGGTGCCCTCGGCCAGCAAGCCCAGCCGAAGGTCACTCGGCACCGCAACAACGGAGGGTGCTATGGCGTTCCACGGTCAGCGGCTCGCCACAGCGGGAGACGACGGAGCTCTGCACGTGTGCGGCGGCGCTTCGAGACAGGCGCTGACCAAGATGTGCACAGACGCCTCTGCGCCGCTGCACATGGAGCCTCGACGGCCGGGTCCTGTTCGCAGGCGGGCGGGGAGGCCTCTTGGACTACGACTGCCACTCCGGAGTCGGCAGTCCCTGAACAGACAGACCGGGCTGAGCCCTCTGCCCGCTGCTGGCATCCCTGATTCGGCGTCGTCTCACAGGTGCATCGCCCGGTGCGGCCGCACGCGACCCGTATCGCAATCTCGTGCAACAGCCAGTCGTACTTGAGGTCCCGGCCAGTGCGGTCGAACTCGAGCAAGCCCACAGCATCGCGAAGCCGTTCGGCGTGACGCTCAGGCCGAACGTGCAGCTCATCCTCAGACAGCAGCGAGGCCGCCCTCACCGTCGCAGCAAGCCACGTCGGGGCAGATCTGTCTCGACGAATCCTGCCGTCGCAGGCCAGCCTGGCTTCGTTGAGAACGGACACTGGCGCTGGGAGGAGACTGCCGTACGAGGTGGAGCACGACGGCCTATTACGCCGTAATAGGGGAGGCCTGCAGGCGTGGGGGAGTGAGGCCCATTACGCCGTAATAGGACCTTGGGCTGCGGCGGCCTACGACAGCAGACGCGCCTAACTAACGTGTCGGTACCTCAAAGGATCAAGAACGTTAGTAAGGTGTCCTCCATGAGTTCTCCAGCCACCTCCAGCGACCGCGAGAAGGTCGTCTCCAAACTGCCGGGATGGCTCCGGCAGAACCTCAAAGTCAGAGCCGCGCAGCATGGCATCGAGATTCAGGCCGCCGTCGAGCAGGGCATCAGCGACTGGTGCAACCTCGCTTCCGCCACCGACACTGTCGACACCGCCGGCGCCGACTCCTTCTCCACCTTCCTCCCCACTGGCCAATGGGACGCCTTCCGGCAGATCACTGCAGACCGCCGTGTCTCCCTCATTCAAGGCTTGGCCCAGTCCGTCCAGCTGTGGCTCGACGCCAACCCCGCCCCCGACGTCGACCGCCCCGCCATCACCCGCCGGATCATTGTCTGCAATCAGAAGGGCGGTGTCGGCAAGACAGCGATCACGGCCGGCGTTGGTGAAGCCCTCGCTGAAGACCCCAACGTCCTTCACGCCGTTCAAGTCGCCAAGGCCCTCGCCAAGGCGCTTCGCGACAGCGAGACCCACACCGACACGGAGCCGGCCACTGACCCACTCGACATTGAGAACCTCCCCGGCCTCGGCCTACGGGTTCTCCTCGTCGACTTCGACCCCCAGTGCCACCTCACGAACCAGCTCGGGGCCTCACCACTGTCGATGAACGGCGACAGCCTGACCAACCACATGGCAGGCGACCCCAAGGGCGACCTACACGACCTCATCGTCTCCATCGACGAAGACACCTTCGACGGCCGACTTCACCTTCTGCCCGCCTGCAACGACGCCTTCCTTCTCGACGTACGCCTTTCCGCTGTACGCGCACGGGAAGCGGCCCTGGAGCGTGCGCTCGCCCCGCTCGAAGCCGACTATGACGTCATCCTCGTCGACTGCCCGCCGAGCCTCGGCCTCAGCATGGACGCCGCCGCCTACTACGGCCGCCGCCGCGACGGCGAAACGCCCGGTCAGTCCGGCGCTCTGATCGTCGTCCAGGCCGAAGACAGTTCCGCCGACGCATACGACTTGCTCACCACACAGATCGACGACCTGCGCAGTGACCTGAACGTCGACATCGACTACCTCGGCATCGTCGTCAACCTCTACGACTCCCGCCGCGGCTTCATCGCCACGTCCTCGCTGCAGGGATGGGTCGACATAAAGGACCCCCGCGTGGTCGGTCTCATCGGCGATCTCAAGGAGCAGAAGGAAGCAGTCCGGATGAAGCAGCCCCTGCTGTCATACGCCCCCAAATCACAGCAGGCGATCGGCATGCGCGCAGTGGCCCGGGAGATCGCATGAGCAAGGCTGACCAGCTCGGCGCCGGCCGCTTCGGTGCGGGAGCGCGCCCTGTCAGCGCGCGCCGACAGGCCGTGGCTGCTGCCACCGGCGTCCCTACCGACGGCATCGCCCCACCCTCCGAACTCCCTACGCACCGCATCAGTCTCAACCCCGACAACCCTCGTTCCAGCCTCGGCGATCTGACCGATCTCGCCGGCAGCCTGAAAACCCACGGCCAGAAGCAGGCGATCACGGTCATGAACCGCGACGCCTACATCAAAGCCAACCCCGACCGAGAAGCCGACCTCGAACCGGACACCACCCACGTCGTCATCGACGGCAGCAGCCGCCTCGCCGCCGCCCGCGAAGCTGAACTCACCCACGTCAAGGTCATGGTGAGCGATGACCAAGGCAACACCTCCGAGGAACTCCTTGAGTCCGCCCTCGTCGCCAACATCCACCGCCAGGACCTCGAGGAACTTGACGAGGCACGTGCGCTGCAACGCCTGTTGGCCATCTACGGCAGTCAGACCGCTCTCGCCAAGCGACTGCACCGCTCCCAGGGTTGGGTGTCACAGCGTCTAGCCCTCCTGAACCTCACGCCCGAACTTCGAGAACGTATCGGGCAGGAGCCGATCGACCTCCTGCGAGCTGTCGGGAACAAGCCCGCGGACCAGCAGCAGGAAGCCCTGGATGAGCTGAAGGCCGAACGTGCCCGAAAGGAAGCGGCTAAGCAGGTCCGCAAGCCCGGTGTGCGGCCGAAGGAAAACTCATCCAAGGAGACGGGTGACGCCGACGGCTATTACGACGTAATAGAAGATGGCGGGGCCACACTGGATCAGACCGACGGGGGCGATACAGCGGAGAGGGAACCTTCGTCTTCAGGTACAGGCACCGTGCCGGAACCGCGCAGTGACGGCGCGGCAGGCGACGTAGGCACCGCTACCCAGGATCCCCGCGCGCTGCCTCAGCTCCCTTACGACGACGGCACCTTCCTTGCCATGCACCTCATCCGGAAGATGAACGACACTGAGTTCGACAAGATGCTGCAGATCCTGAACGACCATCAAAGGCAGCGAGCCGCTGTTGGCAGCAACGACCGCTGAACCTCCGACTGTGAGTCTCACCTCTGCGAGGTGGGACTCACAGTTGCATGGAGGCCTCAGCGGGCCCCGGATCCTCGGCCCCTCATTGCGCCCGAGGCGACCGACGAACCGCAGCACCGGCCTGGAGGCCTCGTGTGTGGCCAGGCACGCGTAGACAGATGTAGTCCTCGGTCCCTGCGCAGCTACGTGACGCCCGAGGAACACCTGCCGCGAACACGTCGAGTGATCACCTCCTGGTGCTGATCTAAAGCAAGGTGACTGCGGTGACTGGATGGCCGCTTTCGGAATCGAGCCCACGAGCGCGCAGTTCGCTTTGTGGCTCCGCGACCAGTACGGCATCGCCACTGCAGCTGGCGCCACTGACTGACGAGCAACTCGCACTCCTGCTGCGACTCCTCAAGCAGCGTCACACACCCTCAGCTGAGAATCGGACTGAGCCCCAAGCTCCGCAGCACGCGGACGATGGATGGGCCGACTACTTCTACGACGCCTGGCTCGCGTACGCGCAGGAGTACGGCGCCTACCCCGATGCCGCTGGTCTCGCCGCTTACGTCAACGAACGTGATCAGATCACCGGTGGCACCGGTCAGCCCATTACTGACTTCGGCGCTTTGAGGTGACTGTCTGCTCGGGCTACTGACTGCTGGTCACCTGTGCGCTATGTCGTTGGTATGCGCTATGCGGATGGGGACGGGCTGACGGCGAAGGGCCGCCAGCGTCGCGAGGGGGTGCGGTTGGAGGCTGTCGGGCTGCTCGCCGAGGGGGTCAGGCCACCTGAGGTGGCCCGCCGGTTACAAATCAGCCCGAAGTCGGCCTACCAATGGCAGAAGGCCTGGCGGGACGGCGGGGCCGCGGCACTGGCGTCCCTCGGACCGGTCGGGCAGCGGTGCAAGCTCTCGGCACGGTGCCGGGAGAAGCTGGCCGCCTACCTGGAGGAGGGGCCAGCCGCGCACGGCTGGGACCAGGACCAGGTCTGGACCGGCGCGCGGGTGGCGACGCTGATCGGCAGGAAGTTCCACGTCTCCTACAGCGTCTCGGGGGCCACTCGGCTGATGCGCCGGCTCGGCTTCACCCCGCAACTCCCCGCCCGCAGGACCGCAGAACGCGACGAGCAGGCCATCGCCTCCTGGAGGGAGGCGACCTGGGCACAGGTAAAACCACGAGGGCGGCCTGCCAGGGATGGATCTGTTTCGAGGACGAAGCAGGACTCACCCGCAGGCCGCCGACCGGACGCACCTGGGGACGCCGCGGCATCACCCCGGTCGTGAAGGTGAGCGGCCACCGATCCGGAAGGGTTTCCGTCGCCGGGCTGATCGCGATGCGCCCTGGCTCACGGACCCGGCTGTGCCACCGGCTGCGGCTGCACACCGGGCGCAAACGCAACCGCCGCTGCCTGTCCGAGCACGACTACATCGGGCTGATCGACGGGATGCACCAGCTGGTCAAGGCGCCGATCGTGCTCGTATGGGACCGGCTGAACACCCACGTCTCCCACGCCATGCGCGACCTGATCGACGCGCGCGACTGGCTGACGGTGTTCGCCCTTCCCGCGTACGCACCAGAGCTGAACGCGGTCGAGTACCTGTGGGCTCAGGTGAAACGCAGCCTCGGGAACCTCTCCAGCGTCGCCCTCGACCGCCTCGCCGCGCTCGTGCGCAACCGACTCAAACGGCTGCAGTACCGCCCCGACATCCTCGATGGCTTCGTCGCCGGGACCGGACTCTCCCTCGACCTCCCACCGCCATCACTTTGAAGCGGCGAAGTCAGCCGTAGCACTGTTGAACGGGCCAGCGGCGGAAGAGGTGGCGCCGGGACCGGGTGAGGTTACCGGGCGAAAAAGGGCCGGCGGGGCCGGGCCGCCGTGCCGTCGCCGTCACGGATGCACCAGCGTGAGCGGAGCAAATGCTCTGGAGATGGGCTGAGGGGAGAGCAGCAGCTGCCGCGACGTGGCTCGGCCCGTCATGGGCGCTCCGCTTGGCCCGCCGCCGTGGCCGAGCCTCCGGCTGTCGGGCCGTAAGACTCCGCGCCTGAGTGCATACCGCTGCCTGGACGTATGCTCCCGACGTCGCGAAGGGCGACGCAGATGGTCAGCGCGCACGTCCCCGGGGCAGGAGCAGGGGCCGTTGTCGGCGGCGTACACCTGCGCAGACTGAGGAAGGTATCTCCATCCAGACAGCACCGCAGTGTGACTTAGGTCACCGGAACTCTGCAGGGGTGACCGGACAAGGCGGGATGTGGAATTTTCTATGCACGCCCGGATCCGGGCGGGGGATCCTGAGGCGTTCAGGGAGATGTTCCGGGATCACGCCCAGCTGGTCTATCGGCACGCGGTGCGGGTGACCGGCAACTGGGCCGTGGCCCAGGACGTCGTCTCGCTGACGTTCCTGGAGGCGTGGCGGCTTCGGGAAAGGTTGCGTGACGAGGGAGAGACCCCCCGGCCCTGGCTGATGGGCATCGCGACGAATGTGCTGCGTAATACTGCGCGCACCGCCCGGCGGCACGACCGTGCGCTGGCCCTCGTGCCCGCAAGGGAGACCGTGCCGGACTTCGCCGAGGAACTGGTCGGGCGAATGGCGGATGCCGAGCAATTGGCAGCTGCCCAGATCGCCTTGGCACAACTTCGACAGTCGGAGCGGGAGGTGTTCACGCTCTGTGTTTGGTCCGGTCTCGGGTACGCAGAGGCGGCCCAGGCTTTGGACGTGCCCGTCGGGACGGTCCGCTCACGCCTTTCGCGTGCCCGCGCGAGGCTGCGCAAGCTGGCCGAGACGGAGCTGAAGAAAACGCAGAACAGCAAAAGGAGCATGGAACCGTCGGCTGCGGACGGACAAGTGAAAGGTGGCCGCACCGATGCGGCCCGGTCGATCAAGGAG
>NZ_JBIARC010000130.1:0-12101 GCF_042889625.1 Streptomyces sp. NPDC002573
CCCTGGGCAACAGCGGCTCCAAGCGGGCCCACTGTGCATCCGTCAGATCTCCACGTGCCACGAAGCAAGATCATCCCACCTCAAGATCCACTTTCAATACACGCCCTAGGAGGTAGTTTTGATCTCGAAGACAGCCCGGCTCTGCGTGGCGGACAACCAGTACTCCATCCACGGCGACGTCTTCGACGTCACCGAATGGCGCTACACGGGCTTCAACGGTCGCGTCGCCTCTATCGCGGTCCCAGGAGTCCTCCGCGACCCCGGTGACTTCGCCATCATCATGACCGGAACCGAGTCGGGCCCGGTCAACGTGACCGTCCAGGCAGACGCACATGCGCCAGCGCCCGCGGATCTCGGCACCTGGGACGAGGTCGGTCGTAGAAGTCAGTCTGATTATTGCCGGGCGAAAAGCCTGCTGTCGTGACCGACTTCGACGACGACGAATCATCCTCACTGCCGACCTTCGCCGTCCTCGGCCCTGGACCGTACCGGGTACGCGTCGCGACTGCTCGGCGATCGAGTGGATTTGGTGACGCGCAGGAGGATCCGGCGCAGGGTGCCGATCGCAAGGGCGTGGGTGTTGCCACTCTCATGCGATCAGCAGCGGGGGCACGGTGGCCACCCACTGGTGCAGTGGACGGTCAAGCAGGCCCTCCGGGCGATCGAACAGCACGCGCGGCAGGAAGGCCCGGGCGCGGCGGCGCACGGTGAGGTGAGGCCGGCCGACTCCCTCTGGAAAGCGGTGGACCGCGGTGCCGGAACGGTGAAGGGGCTGTGTAGGGGTTGTCGCACACCGTCAACGCGCGTAGCGGACCGAGCGGATGGTGCGGTTTGCTCGTGTTCGATTCTCCAACCCCCCACATTTCTTGGAGACTTCATGCACCGCGCTGTTTTCGGCATGCCCGCTACCACGCTCCCCCTGTCGGCATCTGCGCCGTCCCCGCGCTCGCTGATCCGTCGGCCACGACCTCCACGGCGACAGCGCGCAGTGAACTCGCCGCTCTGACGGTGGCCACCCCGCACCCGATGGACGGCTATGTCCGCGACAAGTCCGGCAGTGGCCCGGCTGGCTGGAAGCCCACCAACCACGCCTTCTGGTGCACCTACACCATGGACTACACCCACATCAAGTCCCTCTGGAAACCGACCACCACCGATGCCGAGAAGACCGTGCCTCCTCGATGGTGAACGCCTGCACCAACTGATCCGGTCGCCCTCGACACTGTCGCCGACCGCCCCATCTGTGCAGCCACCCACTTCGGATACCGGGGCGCCGGCTGCCCTGACGGCGATCGGTTGTCGGAGTTGTAGTGCCGGCCACGCTCACGGTCGGCGGTGCGCAGTTCCCTCGAGGGAGCCGCGCACCGCCGGGTGGAGCATGTGTGCCGGTGACTGGTCGTGGGTGAGGTGTCCACACCCGACTCGATGTGACTGCCGCTGCCTCCTGATGTTGTGGTTGCAAGCGCCAAGCTGATGGTTCACGCATGTCGGCCGCTATTTGGCTCTCGTCCTCGTGGCGCGTCGGCGTCCGTGCGCTTTCGGCCGCGTTTGCGGATTGGCAAATTTTAATCAACATCAACTTCAGCACCCTGACATGAACGCATCAAGTGTGTCAGTCTTGCTCCATCCGCCGCACGAGCAGAGAAGCAGCTGTCCAGGTCGGCCCCACACCGGCCGGACTTCCCCCCACATGAAGGAGCTTGTGTGACCCCCCACTCCACACGGCACCAGCGCACTGCCCTTGCCGTTGCCACTGCCGTAGCCGCCGCAGCTGTCCTGAGCACGGGGCTGACCTCCACGGCTACGGCCCAGGCCGCTGCCGACGGCTCTCACCATGCCGCCGCCCCGGTCGCGCTGTCCGCCGCTGCCCGTACAGGTCTGATCCAGAAGGCACAGACCGAAGCTGCCGAGACCGCGCAGAAGATAGGCCTCGGCGCCAAGGAGAAACTGATCGTCAAGGATGTCGTCAGGGACGCCGACGGCACCGTCCACACCCGCTACGAGCGCACCTACGCGGGCCTGCCGGTGCTGGGCGGCGACCTGGTCGTCCACACCACCAAGTCCGGTACGACGAAGGGCGTGACCCGAGCGACGCAGGCGCGGCTGCAACTCGCCTCGCTGAGGCCGCAGATCGCCGCGGCCACGGCCGAGAAGCAGGCCCTGCGCACAGCAACGGCGGCCGGCTCCGCGAAGACCACCGCGGACCAGGCTCCGCGCAAGGTCATATGGGCAGCGAGCGGCAAACCCGTCCTCGCCTACGAGACGATCGTCGGCGGCCTGCAGGACGACGGCACCCCGAACCAACTGCACATCATCACCGACGCTGCCACCGGCAAGAAGCTCTTTCAGTACCAGGGCATCGAGACCGGCGTCGGCAACACCCACTACAGCGGCAAGGTGGACCTGACGACGACTCAGTCAGGCTCGAACTACACTCTCACCGACGCCTCGCGCGGCGGCCACAAGACCTACAACCTGGACCACGGGACCTCCGGTACGGGCACCCTGCTGTCCCAGTCCAGCGACACCTGGGGCGACGGAACCGTGTCCAACGCGGCGACCGCCGCCGCCGACGCCGCCTACGGCGCCCAGGAGACCTGGGACTTCTACAAGAAGACCTTCGGCCGCAACGGGATCAAGAACGACGGTGTCGGCGCCTACTCCCGCGTCCACTACGGCAACGCGTACGTCAACGCCTTCTGGGACGACAGCTGCTTCTGCATGACCTACGGCGACGGCTCGAACAACACCGACCCGCTGACCTCGCTGGACGTGGCCGGCCATGAGATGAGCCACGGCGTCACCGCCAACACCGCGGGCCTCGAGTACACCGGCGAATCCGGCGGCCTCAACGAAGCGACCTCCGACATCTTCGGCACCGGCGTGGAGTTCTACGCCAACAACCCCTCGGACCCCGGTGACTACCTCATCGGCGAGAAGATCAACATCAACGGCGACGGCAAGCCGCTGCGCTACATGGACAAGCCCAGCAAGGACGGCGGCTCGGCCGACTACTGGTCCTCGTCCGTCGGCAACCTCGACGTGCACTACTCGTCGGGCGTGGCGAACCACTTCTTCTACCTGCTGTCCGAAGGCAGCGGCGCGAAGACGATCAACGGCGTGAGTTACGACTCGCCCACACACGACGGTTCCACGGTCACCGGTATCGGCCGCGACAAGGCGCTGCAGCTCTGGTACAAGGCGCTGACGACGTACTACACCTCGACAACCGACTACGGGGGCGCCCGCAAGGGCACCCTCTCAGCGGCAGCCGAGCTGTACGGCTCCTCCAGCGCCGAGTACAAGGCGGTCGCGGCAGCCTGGTCCGCAGTCAACGTCAGCTGAGCCCCACACCCGTGAGGGCGGCATCCGGAAGGCGCCCCGGATGTCGCCCCGCCGAACCCGGCCTTGCCTGCTGCCGAACAGCACTGCGAGGGGTTCCGGGGCCACGGCGACCCGAAGGTGCAGCAGGGCCGCCAGGACCTGTCCGGGGAAGTCGAGCCGGAGAGAGAGACCGCGTTTGACGTCGCCGTCCGACAAAGACTCGGTGAGGTTGCTGAGTTGCTGTCGAGTCGTTCCGGTCAGGGCCGAGTCGGAGAGGCCGGGCCGCGGCCCGCCCCAGAGGCCCGGCACAGCTTGTGCAGGACCTCTTCGGTGACCTCGGTTGTCCGACGCACCGAACCGCGCCGGGCCTCGGGGGCGGGCCGCGGACACGAGTCGACCGGGCTGCCTCACACGAACGCGCGTGGCATGGGATGCTGCGGCCGCCCGTCGTCGGGGGAGGTCAGCTTGCCGACTTGGCAGGGCCGAGCCCGAACACGGAGCGGTTCTCGTTGATGAACTCCTCGACCGTCACGAGCGGCTGGCCGGTGATGCTCGGGGCCGCGTCGCTGACGCCTGCCAGAAGCCCCTCCTGCTGGTCGATGATGATCGCCTCGAAGTGCTTGAGCTTGGCGGTGTCGTTCAGACGACCGATCGACTCCAGGAACGTGGTCACGGTGATCTGCTCGAAGGGAAGGTCCTTGCCCAGCACCCGGCTCACCTCGGCCGCGAGCTCCTGGTGGCTGTACTCCACCGGACCGGTAAGCCTGTAGGTCTGGCCGGCGTGCTTCTCGGGCGAGGCGAAGATGTTGGCGGCGGTCAGTGCGATGTCCCGGCCGGCGATCGGAGCGAAGCGGCTGTCCCCGTTGAAGGGCATCGCGTAGCGGCCACGGCGGATGAACCCGGAGATGTAGAAGAGCCACTGCATGAAAAGCGTGGGCCGCAGGTGGGTGGTCGGGACGCCGGACCAGTCGAAGACCTGCTCGGACAGCCAGTGGTTCTGGGTGGTCTTGCTGTGCGCGATGGGGCGCGACTGAAAATGCGACATGTTCACAATGAGCTCGAGCTTCTGCTCCTTCGCGGCCTGCGCGAACATGACGGCCGCCTCCACCAGGCCGTCCCCCACCGGGTAGTTGAAGTAGGCACGCTGGACCCCCTGCAGGGCCGCTCGAACGTCACGGAGGTTGAGGAGGTCACCGAAGACGACCTCGGCGCCCGCTTCGCGCAGTTCCTGTGCCCGTCCATCGTCCTTGCGGACCATGGCGCGGACGTTGAAGCCGTCCTTGAGCAGGTAGTCGACCATCGGCCGGCCGGTGGCACCGTTGGCGGTGGTGATCAGAATCGTGGTCATTTATGTCTTTTCTTTCACTTTGTGGAGTTGCGGATGGGAGGGCGTCGGCGCTGTCTCTGGCTGCGGACCAGGGCGGTCAGCTGTTGATGCCGTTCAGGAGGTCGGCGTGGGCGCGGGCGAACTCGCCGACAGTCATGGTGTTGCTCCTGCGCTGTGGTCAAAGTGATCGTGACCGGGGGCGCGCCAATAGGAGCATATACTCGTAATTTACGCGAGCGTATGCCCCCATCTATGGGCCGTCAAGTCCGGCCCCAGAGCCGGGGCCTGGTGGGTGCCAACAGGCCCATACGGGCCCTCGTGGACATGGACGTTCACAATCCGGCCGGCTTCCCTCCTCGGTCGGGGCGCATCGGTACCTGTCGGGCCACGCCACCCACCGCGTCGCTCAGCTCCGTCACGCCCTCACCCGCCTCCTACACTGGGCCAAGGCCACGCACGTGCAGGCCATCGCGATCGAAGACCTCGACTTTGCCGACTCGAAGCCCCGGGAGCAGCACGGCCGCCGCAAGCGGTTCCGCAAGCTCCTCTCCGGTGTCCCCACCGGCAAACTCCGCACACGTCTGCTGTCGATGTGCGCCGAAGCCCAACTCGGCGTGATCGCCGTCGATCCCGCCTACACCTCCCTGTGGGGCGCATAGCATCGGCAGCAGTCCCTGTCCACACCCCGACGCCCCGCCACCCGCCACCAGGCGGCAGCCGTAGCGATCGGCAGACGCGCCCTCGGCCACCGGATCAGGCGACGGACGGCACCGCCCCGCCCGCACCACAGCGATGCCGGCGGGCACCGGACCGCCCAGGCCCGACCCAGTGACCGAAGGCGCGAGGGAAACCGCCCCCGCGTATCCGGACCACGGACACGATCCGTGCGCGCCGAACGCGTGCCGGCCGGAAGGGGAAGCAGCTCTCCTACCGGGTGGGCCGAGATCCCGCCTTGAAAAGCTGCTCGGCGCAGTGGCACACCCCTGTCGACGTGCACCGGCGAAAGAGGACAACCAGAGCGTGGCCGCACGACACCCCTGTGTCAACCTCACATAAGGTGGGCGAGGAGGTGCTCGACGATCCACCGCTCGGGCAGCACCACGAACCCCCTATGGTCGTCGCTGCGTTTGACGATCGCCATGACCAGCGCGAGCGCGGCCAGGCAGTACTCGACGAGGCTGCCGGTGCAGCCGCCATCAGCCCAGTCCAGGGCGAGGCGCTGGTGCGCGTTGGACACTCGCGCCAGCAGGACCTGGGCGGCACGGTGCGGTCGCCGACGTCCGCGCTCGTGACCATCACACCCAGCGGCAGGCCCAGGACGTAGACCACGACGTGCCGCTTGCGGCCGTTTGATCAGCCTGTGGGCGCAACCATGTGGAGACTGCCATGGATCACGGGTTCGCCGCAGTGGCGGCAGGTACGGAGAACGCTCAAGGCGTGGCCACAACTGTGGCGCAGTTCGGTGGCGGGCTCGTCAACGGCCCATTTGTCACCCCATTCGCGTAGGGCGAGCATCACGGGGAGAAGCTCACGGCCCGCCTCGGTGAGGTGGTACTCGTGGCGCGGCGGGTGCTCGCTGTACTGCCGGCGCTCGACAATGCCGGCGTTCTCCAGCTTGCGCAGCCGGTCGGCGAGGATGTCGCGCGAGAGGCCGATGTACGCGGCGATGCGGGCGAAGCGGTGCACCCCGTAGCTGATCTCACGGACGGCCAGCAGGGTCCACCGTTCGCCAAGGATGTCCAGCGCAGCGGCAACCGAGCAGGACCGGACGCCCAATGGCTGATCCGCCATGTCGAGTCGATCATCGTGGTCGTTCACGCCGCACCTCCGCGGTAGTGGGTTGCCTTTCCCAACACACTACCGCTACCGTCGGCCGAGTAAGTTTGAAATTCAAATCCACTGGCGCCTGGTGCCATGCACATCCAGAAGCCGGAAGACCCTCGGGGACGCGGACGCCTCTACACGGCCCGGCGCCCCCCAACACGCCCAGGAGAACGCACATGACGGCAATCGAAGGTTCCATAGCACTGGTCACTGGAGGCCAGCGCGGTATCGGCAAAGCATTCGTCGAAGAACTGCTGGCCCGAGGCGCTAAAAAGGTCTACGCCACAGCCCGCAAGCCCCGACCGAGCCACGACGAGCGGGTCGAGGTCCTCGCCCTGGACGTCACCGACGACAGCTCCGTCGCCGCCCTGGCCGAGCGCACCCAGGATGTCGACGCGGTCTTCAACAACGCCGGCGTTCTGTACCCCGGCCCCTTGCTCAAGTCGGACATGCAGCAGGTCAAGGACCTGTTCGACACCAACGTCTTCGGACCCCTGCGCATCGCTCAGACGTTCGCCCCGGTGCTGGCGCGAAACGGCGGCGGCGTCCTGGTCGACATGCACTCGCTGCTGTCGTGGGCCGCCGGTGCCGGCTCCTACGGAGCTTCCAAGGCGGCCTTCTGGTCGCTGACGAACTCCCTGCGTATCGAGCTCGCCGCTCAGAACACCCAGGTCGTCGGAGTGCATCTGGGCTTCGCCGACACGGACATGGTCGCAGCCCTCCCCGTCCAGAAGATCTCCGCTTCCGATGTCGCCCGCTTCGTCCTGGACGGCATCGAACGCGGTGAGAACGAAGTCCTGGTCGACGACATCACCCGCAACATCAAGTCGGCTCTCGCCGGCCCGGTGGAAGGCCTCACCCTCCCCCTCGGCCGCTGACTCCCGGACACGCCCGGCACTCCGCTCAAACCCCAGCCTGGAGGACACATGCCGCTCTGGCACATCTACCACCCGCCCGGCGCCTACACCCCGCAGCAAAAGCAGCAGTTCGCCGATGACATCACCGGCCTCTACACCCGCATCGGCCTGCCGAAGTTCTACGTCGTCGCACTCTTCCACGAGATCGACCAGGCCTCCTTCTACATCGGCGGCAAGCCCTCCAAGACAGGCGTGCGCATCGTGATCGAGCACATCGCCCTGAAAATGGAGGATCCAGAACGCCGCATACAGAACCGCGAAGCCGTCGCCCGTCTGGTCGCTCCCCACACCACCGAGCGGGGCCTGTACTGCGAGTTCCACATCGACGAAACACCCCGGGACCTCTGGATGACGGACGGCATAGCGCCGCCCCCCTTCAAGAGCGAAGCCGAAAAGCTCTGGGTGCAAGAGAACCAGCCGGTCCCCTACTGACCGGACTCCTGCACCTCCAGCAGGGACGCCTGCGACCGCTGCGAGGCGTCCCGTTCCTCGAAGAACGGCGGATACGGCGTACGAGCCGTTCGCCATCCACTCCGGGCCGCCCAGCGCGGGCACGAAGATGTGCCCGTCGAAGTCGGTGTCGGTCGGTTTCGCATTGCGGGCGCCGTCGATCTGGCCCATCAGATTGGGGGGCCGTCATGGGGTGCGCGGTCGCCTCGGGGAGCGGCTGAAGCCGTTCATCTGCCAGCGCAGCCGGGCGGCGCTGCCGGCGTCCTTCTGGATCGCGCGCAGGGCGTGGAAGGCGACGAGGGCCTCGTTGGCTCCGATCTGCACCCGCAGGTCGTCATTGCTGCGGGACTTGTCGAGGTGGTCGGAGGAGAAGTCAGGCAGCGGGTCCCCTGTGGATGTGCGCTGCTTCTCCAGCCCCGTCCGCGCGCCCTCGTCGACCACAGCCTCGGCAGCCAGGGGACCCAGCCCGGAAAACACCGTACGTACAAGCTCGTTGACATCTCGCGCACGATGTCAGCGAGCGGAGTCCCGTTCTGCTACCACCGAATGTGAGCCAGGGCCGTTAGATTGACACACCCGACCCTGGAACAGCGGTCCCGCGTTGTTTTCGGTAGGCGCGAGCCGCTCGTACCCTGTTAGCGCACGAAGGCCGGCACCATTTACGGCGTGAGTGATCTTTGATGAAGAACAGCGGACAATCAGGTGCAGGGCAGGAGCGGAGCAGCTTCTTTCGTTCGGTTCCAAAGAGATCAATGGCATCCCAAGCGAATTCCGCCAGCAGCCTGCGCATGCCAGTCGCATCCGACTCGGAACGCGCGATCAGGCCGGTGTGCTCCATGACCAGCCTCGGATTCGTGTGGTTAGCGCGCGCAAAGTCGTTGATTCGATCCACTGCGTCCCCGATTTCTCCGCCGCCCACAATCAGGGCTTGGGCGACCACTCGGATAGCATCGCGGAGTTCGATGAAACTCGCCAGACCTGCTGAGTCCGCGGCGGAAACAGGGGGGAGTCCCTGGCTCGTGTGCATGGACGTAAGCCAGCGTTCCAGGGTTTCTTTGTTCGGCAGGCCTTCTACGGGCTTTCCCCGAATTGCGAAGTGCGTATTCGCAAGGTCGAGCGCTGGAGTATCTCCAACGATAGGCGCGTCATGCACGGCACACCCCTAACGAATCCTTTGGCAGCTCTGTGACAGGTCTGCGGGATCTCCCGGCGCCCTAGTCTAGATCCGCGCCGTATCGGACGGATCGGGCCTGTGGGCTGTGCCGACCCCTGCCGCTGTCTGCCTTTCGCGCCGCGGGACGTGCCCAGACGCACGGAGACGCCTGGGCACAGCAACGGCACACTCACGGGAGGTACTGGACCAAGGGCCCGTCGAGGTCCGTAGCCACGGCCTTGTTGAAGTAGTTGGTGAAGGTGCTCAGCGACACTGCCGCGATGACCTCGGCGATCTCCGCGTCCGACAGGCCCGCCCTGCGGGCCGCGTCGACATCGCCATCCGTAATGTCACCCCGGCTCCGCAGAACAGCCGCCGCCAGGCTCAGCGCCGCATCGGCGTGCGGGTCCGCCGACTTGGCCTGGCGTGCCTGCTCCACCTCGCTCTGGTCGAGCTTGACCACGTGGGTGGAGACCTGGATGTGCGAGGCAAGGCAGTAGTCGCACCCGTTTTCCTGGGCGGTCAGGAGGGCGATGCGCTCCCGGACCGCGGGACGGAGCTCGCCGCCGGCAAGAGCCCCGGAAAACGCCAGGTATGCCTTGAGAACGGCCGGGCTGTTCACCATCGCCTTGGTCATGTTGGGAGTGACTCCCCATGCCTTCTTCACGTCAGCCAGCAACTCGGCTGCAGCAGGAGTGGCGGCGTCGGGCTGGATCAGAGGGATACGAGACATGCGACTTCTCATTTCTTGCTCGGACGATGACTCGAATAGCTCGCGTCAGGACTCCGGGAGGACCTGTGGCCGGCGTTCCAGTAGCGATGGCTTGGGGCGTTCGCCAGTCCCTGCCGACTCGACGCCGGCCGGTCCTCCTGCAGTCGTGAACGAAGCGACGGCCCGGCCTGCCGTGGCAGCCAGGGAAGCCACCTGCGGCGGAGCATGCCGCCGCCATGCAGTACGAACCATTCTCACGCTTGCTTTGGCTTCCAACCGTAAGAATAGCTCTCCGATTCCCAGCACTCCGAAATCCCGCTATGAGCCACGTCACCACCTCGGCGCCCTCGATCGCATGGGCTGGACTGGCGTTCCACACCACCGCTTCGACCTCTACCACCGGCACCGCTCCCGCGACGTTCGAGGCGGCCAAGCCCACGGGGGTGCTAGTGGCGCATCAGGCAACGTTCGCCCTGTCGACCACGGCTCGTAGCCGTTGATCGTCAGCGTGACGGTTTCGCCAGATGACGTAGCGGCGGATCATGCTTGCCTGCTCTTTGTGGCTGGTGTGGTCGGTGCCGTCGAGGGTGAAGTAGCGCAGGGCGGTGAACTGGGCCCTCGATGCGGTTCAACCACGAGGAGTTGGTCGGTGTGTAGGCGATTTCGACGTTGTTGGCCTCGGCCAGTCCGCCACCCGGCGGCATCGCTTGGTGGTCAGGTGCGGCGAGTAGTTGTCACACACGATCGCCAGGCGGGCCGTCGGCGAGTAGAAGGTGCGCGGGTAGCGGCAGAACTCCAGGAACTTCGACCGGCTCTTGGTCTTCTTGATGTGCCCGTAGAGCTGGTCTTTGCCCAGGTCATAGGCGGCAAACAGGTGCCGGACCCCGTGCGCGCGGGTGTAGGTCGCCCGCCGCCGGGGCCTGGGCTCCCGCGCGGGGACCTCGTGCTTGCCGCCGCGCTCGGCCCACCGCCGGCCCGGGTGCGGCTGGAGGTTGAGCGGGCCGAACTCGTCCAGGCAGAACACCACCTGCGGTTCGCCGTCCTCGGGTATGACCTCGCCGTCGGCGATCGCGTACAGATGCTCCACGCGCGCCTTCTTGACCGCCTTGTCCGGATCACGGGAGGTCTTCCACGTCTCTACCCGTTGAAAGGAGACGCCGACGCCCTCCTCGCGGAGCAGGATGCGCAGGCCCTCGTGGCTGATGTCGTCGACCACCCCCTCGGCGACCAGGAAGTCCGCCAACTTGGTCAGACTCCAGGTCGAGAACGCCAGGCCGTGCTCGGCGGGCTTGGACTTGGCGATTTTCTTGATCTCACGCCGCTCGGGCAGCGTGAAGGTCTTGGGCCGGCCGCCCTTGTACTTCGGGTAGAGGGAGTCGAAGCCGTCGGTGTTGAGGTTGTGGATCACGTCCCGGACCCGGTCCGCGCTGGTGAAAGTGACCTCGGCGATCTTCGCCACCGCCATGCCCTGCGCGGACAGCAGCACCATCTGGGCCCGCCGCCAGGTCACCACCGAGCCGGAGCCACGGCGGATGATCCGCAACAGCCGCCTGCCCTCGTCATCGTCGATCTCACGGAGGCGCACTCGTTCTGCCACCCAGACAGTTTGGCGGGGAAGCGCGCCGGGTGCGGGACCCGGCGTGCGTCCCAACTGGCTGAGGCGGCAAGCGGGTCCGTTCTGTGGATCTACGTCTGATCGAATGTCCAGACGAGCACCACTTGCTCCTCTTCCGGTATGCCTCCGGCGTGTCTGTACGTTGCCAGTGCGGCCGCGTTGTCCTCGTCCGTGATCCCCCACATGCCGTAGCAGTCGCGTTCGCGCGCCAGGTCCGCAAGCGCCGACACCAGAGTCCGGCCAACGCCCTGCCCGCGGAACGACTCGTCCACGCCCAGCTCGTACAGGAACATCTCGGTCCCCTTGTCCGGATGCGTCATCTCGACACCCGTGACCATGCCTGCCGGGACGTTGTCGGCGTAGGCGATCAGCAGGTGGTGGCGCTCGTCCGCCAGGAAACGCTCAGTCGCTCCCTGCCGAGGGGTGTCATCGAACAGGTGCCCGGCCGCCTTGACCTCCTCGACCTGAGTGATGCGACGGATCTCCATGCGGGGATACTGGCAGGTTCCGGCATTGAGGGCTCTGGATTTTTTTTCCCAAGATCCAGGAACGGTCACACCACCGATCCCGACCCCCGCCGGATCACCGACAGGGCGAATGTTGCCTGATGCGGTACTAGCGAGCCACGTGTGCATTGGGACGACACCCGCTTTAGAGGTATCTCATTTGGGTTCTTCGGTAGCTTGCTGGCATGGGGATCGTTGAGCGGCTGGTGCCGGACGAGTTGTGGCAGCTGTTCCAGCGGGTGGTGCCGGAAGCGCCTTCCCGGCCTCAGGGTG
>NZ_JBIARC010000131.1:0-12073 GCF_042889625.1 Streptomyces sp. NPDC002573
CCGAGCCGCCGGCTCCGGCGGCGGCCTGAGCCGTAAATCCCCGCTCAGCCCTGGAGGGTGACGAATCCCCTCCCTTCAGGGAGGGGAGCCTTCAAAGCCGTTCAGAGGGAACCGCACGCCAGGCTCGCTCCACAGGTCAACCGGTGACGCAGTGGCAAGGGGTTGCCGCCGAGTCCGGAGCAAACCGTAGCGATGGCCCGGGCGGAGTTCCCGCAGGGGAAGCTCGGCGACGAGAGTGCGGCAGCGCTCAGCCCTCCGCCACCAGGTCGAGGTCGTCGTCGCGCGTCGCCGTCCGGGGCACCTCCGGGACCGGCCACCGGGTGTCGGGCACGTAGCCGACACCGCGCCACCACGCCTCGCCCGGCACCACTCCCGCAGGCTCGAACGGCCGGCCCGGGACCGGGAGAGCGACCGCCTGGCCGACGGCGTCGGCGGCGGCCTTCGTCCACTCGCCGGGCTCGGCCCAGGCGTGCGGTGCCAGGTTGAAGGTGCCCCAGTGGATCGGCAGCATCACACCGTGCGGCTGCCCACCCTGCAGGTCGAGATGGGCGCGCATGCCCTCCTCGGGCGTCATGTGGATGTCAGGCCAGAACTCGGAGTACGCGCCGATCTGGATCATCGTGGCGTCGAACGGGCCGTGGGCGGCGCCGATGTCCTTGAAGCCGTCGAAGTAGCCGGTGTCACCGCTGTGGTAGATCCGGTGCTCGTCGCCGACCACGGACCACGACGCCCACAGCGTGTGCTGGGCGTTGCGCAGGGCGCGGCCGCAGAAGTGGCGGGCGGGCGTGGCGGTCAGGGTGATGCCGCCGACCTTGGTCGACTCGTGCCAGTCCAGCTCGCGCAGCCGGTCCGGGGACACACCCCAGTGCTCCAGGTGGGCGCCGACACCGAGGGGTATCGCGAACACGGTGTCCGTGCCGGCCAGGGCCTTGATGGTGGGCAGGTCGAGGTGGTCGTAGTGATCGTGGGAGATGACGACGACGTCGACCGGGCCCAGCGAGGCCAGCGGCAGGGGCACCGGGTGCAGCCGCCGGGGGCCGGCGAAGTCGAAGGGTGAGCAGCGCTCGCCCCACACCGGGTCGAAGAGCACCCGGTGCCCGTCGATCTCGGCGAGCACGCTGGAGTGCCCCATCCAGGTCAGCCGCAGCCCGGTCACCGGGGGCTTCGCCAGCTCGGCGTACGTCGTCGGGTGCACCGGGATCGTGCCGCTCGGGACCCGGCGGGCCCGGGACTCCTTGCGGAAGTAGACCTTCGCCAGTTCCAGTGTGGAGTTCCCGGACGGGCGGATCCGGGTGCCCGACGGGTTCACGAAGACGCCGTCCGCGAAGTTCGGCGATCTGCGGATGCGCGCCAGGCGCTCCCCGCTCGGATCCGCGCCGAAGGCGGTGGGCCGCAGCGCGCGGAGCCCGGAGCTCAGGGAACGGGAACCGGTCACGGGTCCTCCAGTGGAGTCGGTGGGGGCTTCCATTATGGGTGGGCCCTCGCACTGCGCCGGGTCGGCCATGTCACAGTGCGATGTCCCCGGCTCTCACCGCGCTGTGCGGGCCCGGAGGTCACAACGGGGTTCCGGGCCCTGAGCACCACAACCCCGGCCCGCACGTCCTTCTTCCGCGTCGCGGGGCCGAAGTGGGCGCGGGACGGCGGCGGGGAGCCGCGGCGGCGTTCCGGTTCGCCGTGAGTACGCCGCCCCCGCCCGCCCGTACGCTCCGCGGGACCTCGGGATGCGGGCGCACAACTGAACGGCTGGTCAGTACAGTGTGCGCATGACCATCGATCGGAACGCTCCCCTCCTGACGCTCGTGTGGACCGACCACATCACCGGCCGGCGCGGTTACCTCGTCGTCGACCGGCTCGTCCGCGGGGTGGCGAGCGGCGGGCTGCGGATGCGCCCGGGCTGCACGCTGGACGAGGTGGCCGGGCTGGCCCGCGGCATGACCATGAAGGAGGCCCTGCACTACCGCCCCGAGAGTCGCTATGTGCCCCTGGGCGGTGCCAAGGGCGGTATCGACTGCGATCCCCGGGCCCCGGAGGCGTACGACGTCCTCGTGCGCTATCTGCGCGCCATGAAGCCGTACGTCGAGAGTGTCTGGACCACCGGTGAGGACCTGGGGCTCACCCAGGACCTGGTGGACCGGGCGGCCGCCGAGGCGGGGCTCGTGTCGTCGGTGCAGGCGGTGTATCCGCTGCTCGACGACGAGACGGCGGCGCGCCGGCGCCTCGCGGACGCGTTCGCGGTCGAGGTGGACGGGATCGGGCTGGACGGGCTGGTCGGCGGGTGCGGCGTCGCCGAGTCCGTCCTCACCGCCCTGGACCGGGCCGGTGTGCCGTACGCGGGAACGCGCGTGGCCGTGCAGGGGTTCGGCACCATGGGCGGGGCCACGGCGCGCTTCCTGGCCCGGGCGGGGCTCGCGGTCGTCGCGGTCGCCGACATCAAGGGCACGATCGCCCATCCGGACGGGCTCGACGTGGAGGCGCTGCTCGCGGCGCGCGACGCGTACGGGACGGTGGACCGTGGGGCGTTGCGCCCCGACGACCGGGAACTGCCGGGCGACGCCTGGCTGTCGGCCGAGGCTGAGGTGCTGGTGCCGGCGGCGGTGTCGTACGCGGTCGACACGGCGAACCAGGCCCGGATCGGCGCCCGGTGGATCGCCGAGGCGGCCAACATGCCGGTGCTGCCCGAGGCGGAGGAACTGCTCGCGGCGCGCGGGGTGACCGTGCTGCCGGACGTGGTGGTCAACTCCGGGACGAACGCCTGGTGGTGGTGGACGCTGTTCGGTGACATCGAGGCGGACGCGGACGAGGCGTTCGCGTACACACGGCGGGCGATGCGGGAGCTGGTGGGCCGGATACTCGACCGCGCGGAGACCGACGGGACGAGTCCGCGGGCTGCCGCGCACGCTCTCGTCGCGGACCGGCTGCCGGTGATCTCGGAGCGCTTCGGGTCGTACCGGTGACGTAGGGTAGCCGCGTGACGAGGGTGCGATTGAGCGTGACCGAGCGGCGCGAGGAGTTGCTCCGGGCGGCCGTCAGTCAGATCGAGGAGCGCGGCGTGGCGGCGGTGCGCATCGCCGATGTGGCCTCGGCCCTCGGGGTGAGCAACGCGCTGGTGCTGTACCACTTCTCGACCAAGGAGAAACTGGTCGCGGAGGCCTTCGCCTACGCCGCCGAGGACGACCTGGCCCAGCTGCGCAAGCTGCTCGGCCGCCGTACGACGGCGCTGCGCCGGCTGCGCGCGGCGGTGCGCTGGTACGCGCCGACCGGGCAGGCCAAGGGCTGGCGGCTGTGGATCGAGGGCTGGGCGGCGGCGCTGCGCGAGCCCGCACTGCGGGAGGTGGCGCGCAACCTCGACCGGGAGTGGAAGGCCGCGATCACCGAGGTCCTGGCGGAAGGGGTGGCCGCGGGCGAGTTCCGCTGCCCGGACCCGGCGGCCACGGCGCTGCGGCTGACCGCGCTGCTGGACGGGCTGGCCGTGCAGATGACGGTGTACGAGGGCACGGTCTCGCGGGCGCGCACCCGGGAGTGGGTGGACGAGGCGCTCGCCGGCGAACTGGGCGTGGAGCGCGCGGAGTTGACGACGGCGAGGAGCTGACTCGCACCCGCCCCGCGACACCGTCACCGGGAGGCCCACCGCGGGGAGTCCGGGGTACGGCCCGCATCGGCCCCGGTCCGGGCCCCGGCTGGGGCTGTGGCCCGGACCGGGGCCGATGCGGGCCGCTGTCGCGACCGGTTCAGACCGCCTTGGCGATCCGCATCTTGATGTCGTCCGGCGACAGGGCGCCCTTGGCCACCACGCGGTCCCCGGAGGACTCGCCGCGCAGCCGGCGCCCGATCCACGGGACCAGGTACTCACGCGCCCAGTGGATGTCGTCGCGCCGCACCTCGAACGTGCCGCGCGGCGGCAGCGGCGGCCACGGCTGGTCCGGGTCGGCCGGGACCTCGATGCCGAGCACCTGGCCCGCCCGCAGGGCGACCCGGGTGTGTCCCTCGGGCGAGAGGTGGAGCCGGTCGTCATCCCAGGCGCGCCGGTCCTGGACCGTCTTCAGGGACCACAGGTCGAGCACCGGGCAGCCGTACCGGTCGGCGATGGCCCGGACATGCCCGTTGTACGTGGCGATCTTGCCGCGCAGATGCTTGAGCACGGGCACGTCGCGGGTGTCGAAGCCGGTGGTGACCATGACGGTGCCGACGGCGGAGGTGAGATCGGCGACGGCGCGCTCGAAGCGCTCGGCGACCTCGTCGGGGTCGGTGCCGGGCCGGATGATGTCGTTGCCGCCGGCGCAGAAGGACACCATGTCCGGGGCCATTTCCCGGGCCTTGGGTAGCTGGTCCTCGATGATCTGGTCGAGCAGTTTGCCGCGTACGGCGAGGTTCGTGTACCGGAAGTCACCCTCGGGACACAGGTCGGCCAAAAGTACCGCGAACCGGTCGGCCCAGCCGACGAACTGCCCGTCGGGGCCGGGATCGCCGACGCCCTCGGTGAAGCTGTCCCCCACCGCCACGTACGACCCGATCACTGATCTCTTGTCACTCTTCGAATCGTCTGCCACATCGGACCATGATTCACCCTTTGGTGTGAGCTACGCGACCGTAAGAAAGGGTTGACGGACGGTGAGATAAACCACTCGACTTGTTCGGGCCGATCCGGAATAAGCCCCTGAAGAGGGGTGTTGAAAGGCCCGACGTGCATCGGCGGACTCAGACGCGGTGCAGTCGGACGACCGCCGCGTCGAAGTCCCCGTGCAGCCCGGTCCGCAGACCATGGTGCAAGAGCACGGCACCCCGGTGCATTTCACCCGTTTCGCGGCATTCATACGTTGTCGTGGGGTCGAGCCCCCGAAGCCGCAGCGGTGCGACCGGCTCGCCGTGGTGCTGCGCTTGGAGCAGGGCGAGGACGACGGTCTCGTCGCCGAGGACGTACTGCACCGCGCTGAGACCCCCCTCCGGACGCCGCAGCCGATAGAGGTCGCCGCGCTGGACGACGGGGCGGATCTCCTTGTAGAGGCCCACCCAGTCACGGGCCTCTTCCAGCTCCTCCTCGGTCCACTCCGCCAGGTCGCCGCCGACACCGAGCACCCCGGCCATGGCGCTCACGAACCGGAAGCGCAGCGAGCTGACCCGCCCGTTGAGCTGGGTGTTGGGGCTGTCGGTGACCCAGGCGGCCATGACCCGGGCCGGATGGATCTGACTGAAGCCGTGCTGGATGGCGAGCCGGTCGAGCGGGTCGGTGTTGTCCGAGGTCCACACCTGGTCCGTACGACTCATGATGCCGAGGTCGACGCGTCCACCGCCGCCCGAGCAGGACTCGAAGGCGACCGAGGGGTGCGCGGCCCGCAGCCGGTCCACCAGTGCGTAGAGCGCGCGCACATGGTCGACCCACAGCCGCTGGGGATACGCGTCGACGGGCCAGCCGGCGTCGGTGAAGCAGCGGTTGAAGTCCCACTTCACATAGTCGATCGGGGCGCTGGAGAGCAGCCCGTCCAGCTGCTCCCACAGGTACTCCTGGACGTCCTCGCGGGCCAGGTTGAGCACGAGCTGGTTGCGGAACTCCGTCCGCCTGCGTCCCGGCTGGTACTGCACCCAGTCGGGGTGCGCGCGATAGAGGTCGCTGTCCGCGTTGACCATCTCGGGCTCGACCCAGATACCGAACTGCATCCCGAGGGCGTGCACATCGTCGGCGAGCGGCTTCAGACCGCTCGGGAAGCGGTCGGGGTTGGGGGTCCAGTCACCGAGCCCGGCCCGGTCACTGGTGCGCGCCCCGAACCAGCCGTCGTCGACCACGAACAGCTCGACGCCCATCGCCGCGGCGCGGCGCGCCAGCACCCGCTGCTGCTCCTCGGAGATGCCGAATCCGGTCGCCTCCCAGGAGTTGTAGAGCACGGGCCGGTCGCGGTCCGCGTCCGGGACGACGTACGCCCGCTGGTAGGCGTGCCAGGTGCGGCTCGCGCCGCCGAAGCCGCCGTCGCTCCACAGCCCGGCGAAGACGGGGGTGGTGAAGGTCTCCCCCGGCGCCAGCCGTAGCAGGCCCGAGTCGTCGTAGCCGGCGCCGCCGGTGATCTGCACCCGCGCGTCGGGGAGTTGGGCGACGGCGATCCGCCAGCTGCCCGACCAGGCCAGCGCGCAGCCGTAGACCTCGCCCCGCTCCTCGGTGGCGTCCGTGTCGAGCGCGACCCAGGGAAGGTGCTGGTGGCCGGTGTGGCCGCGGCGGCTGCCGATCACCTTCTCGCCGTAAGTGAGGCCGGACCGGACGAGCCGGGACTCGGCCGCCCAGCGGCCGTGCAGCTGCGACAGCCCCCAGCCCTCGCGCTCCGGCAGGGTCCAGGTGGCCGAGTCCGCGCGCAGCAGCTCCACCGGGGCGGCGCCGTCGTTGTCGAGGGTCACCCAGCGCTCGATGACATCGCCGCGCATCCGGTAGTGCAGGGTGATCCGCAGCCCCGCGTCGGTGAACCGCAGCCGCAGCTCCTCGCCGTCCGTCTCGTACGACTCGAAGGCCCACTCGGTGCCCCGGCGCTCCTCGGTACGCACGGACAGGGCGGGCCGTACGAACCGGGGGCCGCCCTCGACCGGGTACTCCTCGCGGCCGTCCAGCTGGGATTCGAAGGGCCAGTACCGGGGGGCGGGCAGGGTGGCGAGGGCCTCCGCGTCGGCGAGGGCGATACGCGGGCCCCAGTGCAGATGCAGCAGTTCGTCGCCGTCGGTGAGCCGGACCGCATAGCTGCTCCCGGGCCCCGACAGCAGCCAGGTACGTCCGTCAGCGCCGATCTCCAGCATGCGACCCCCACATATTCGAACAGGTACGGCCAGGCCTCAACATCATCGGGCCTGAGGTGCCTCCCGGGCAACGGCTACGGGCCGGGTTCAGCCTGGCGCCCCGTCCGCGATGATTGCTCTTTCAACCCATGTCGTATCGTCGAAGCGCGGCCCGTCGACGAGCAGCGTCGGCGGACGGATGGGAGGAGCCCCCGTGACGCAGCAGGTCCCGTCTACCGAGCCCGAGCTGACCGGGGTGCGCAACTTCCGCGACCTGGGCGGCCTGCCGACCGTGGACGGACGGCGTGTACGGCACGGAGTCCTCTTCCGCAGCGGGCATCTCGCCCATGCGACGGAGCAGGACGCGGCGTTTCTCGACGCCCTCGGTCTGCACACGGTCTTCGACTTCCGCAACGCGGCGGACATGAAGCTGGAGGGGCCGGACGTCGAGCTGACGGGCGTGCGGAACATCAACCTTCCGCTGACGGACCCGGCGGACGGCGCCGAGTTCTGGAAGATGGTCCGCGACGGCGACCTGGAGCAGCTGCGCGGGCTGCTCTCCGACGGCAAGGCCGCGAACCGCATGATCGCCTCGTACCGCACGATCATCCGGGAGCGCACGGCCGAGCACTCCCGGGTGCTGCACGCGATGGCGGAGGACAGCGTGCCCGCGCTGATGCACTGCGCCGCGGGCAAGGACCGTGCGGGGCTGTCGATCGCGGTGACGCTCATCGCCCTCGGGGTCGAACGGGACGCCATCGTCGTGGACTACCTGGAGTCCAACGCCAAGCACCGCCGGTACAAGGTGCACCGCAACGGCTCCTCCGCCGACACGTACTCGCCCGAGGTGATGGAGCTGCTCAGCCCCCTCTTCGACGCCCGGGTCGAGTATCTGGCGGCGGCACTCGAGACCGTCGAGGAGACGTGGGGCGGCGTGGACGCCTATCTGGAGCAGGGGCTCGGTGTGACTCCCCAGGTGCGGGAGCGGCTGCGCGAGCGGCTGCTGGACTGAGCGGCCCGGCCGCCGCACGGGACCGGGCCTCACGGCCCGGTCAGTCCCGCCCTACTTCGCGCCCACCGAGAACAGCAGCCAGATGAACGCGGCGAAGAGGTGGCCGACCGCGATGTAGATGATCAGCCGGACCCACAGGGCGCGGGGGAACTTGTCTTCCATTTTGCTCATGGCATTTCTCCAGGATGAGGACCGAGGCAGAGTGCGGTGAGCGGGCTCTGCAGGAGCGTGTGGACGAAGAGCAGATCGGTTCCGTCGTGATCTGCGGCCGCCAGTCGGTGCGGGGTCAGCGAGTCGAAATGGGCGCTGTCCCCCGGTTCGAGCACATGCGTGGTGTCGCCGAGGCGCAGCCGCAGCCGTCCCTTGAGGACGTACAGCCACTCCTCGCCGGGATGGACCCGCACGATGTCGCCCTGCGTCCCGTGCGGGACGTGGACACGGAGGGCCTGCAGCCCGCGTCCGGGCGCGCCGGCCTGCCAGTACGTCCAGCCGCCCGCCCGGGTCGGCTCCATGGCGGGGGAGCGCACGATGGCGTCCTGGTCTGCGACGGTCTCGCCGAGCAGCTCGGAAACCGTCGTACTGTAGACACGAGCGAGCGCGAGCAGCATTGGCAGCGAGGGCTGGCGCTGCCCGGTCTCCAGCCGGGACAGATGCGCGGGCGAGAGCCCGGCGGCGCGGGCCGCGGCCTCCAGGGTGAGCGAGGCCCGGCGGCGCAGCGCACGCAGCTGCGGCGCGACGGCGGGGAGGCCCTCGCCGGGGCCGGACTCGTTCTCGGGAGCGGTCATGCTCCCTATTCAGCCGCAGATTTGCCTCTGCGGCAAATTTATTGCCCCAGAGGCAAAGTCCTTGCGGTCCTGGTCAGCGGTTCGCCACCGCCTGCTTGATCAGTGTCTTTCCGAAGTCCCACATCAGGCCGCCGCCGTGGGCGTCGTCCATCACCGCGGTGAAGGCGTCCACGAACCGGTCGACGTCCTGCTCGTCGATGATCAGCGGCGGGATCAGCTTGATCACCTCCAGATGGTCGCCGGAGACCTGGGTGAGGATCCGGTGCCGTTGCAGCAGCGGGACGACGACCATCTGCGCGAACAGGCCCTTGCGGGCCGTCTGGAGCATGGTCCACCGCCCGCGCAGCCTGAGCGATCTGGGCCGGCCGAACTCGATGCCGATCATCAGACCCCGGCCGCGTACGTCGCTGAGCAGCTCGTACTTGTCCACGAGCGCGGTGAGCCGGGACTTCAGCTGCTCGCCGACGGCCCGGGCATTGGCGACGATCTGCTCGTTCTCCATGACGCTGAGGACCGCGAGCCCGGATGCCATCGCCTGGGCGTTGGAGCCGAAGCTCGCCGAGTGCACCAGCACCCGGTCCATCGACGAGTAGACCTTCTTGAAGATCCACTCCTTGCCGAGGGTGGCGCCGACCGGTACATAACCGCCCGAGAGCGCCTTCGCCACGCACACCAGGTCCGGTGTCACGCCGTCCTCGTGCTGGTAGGCGTAGAAGTCACCGGTCCGGCCGAGCCCGGTCTGCACCTCGTCGGCGATCAGCAGCGCCTTGTGACGGTGCAGCAGCTCCTGGGCGGCTCGCAGATAGCCGGGCGGGGCCTCGTGCACGCCCTTGCCCTGGATCGGCTCGACGATGAGGGCCGCCACGTCTCCCTTGTCCAGCTCCCGGGCGAGCGCGTCGAGGTCGCCGAGCGGGACCGGGGTGTCGGGCAACAGCGGGGCGAAGCCGTCGCGGAACCCGGATTCACCGTTCACCGACAGGGACCCGGTCGTCAGCCCGTGGAAGGCGTGGCTGCAGTACAGGATCCGCGGCCGGCCGGTGGCGTACCGGGCGAACTTCAGCGCAGTCTCGACCGCCTCCGTGCCGCTGTTGCCGAAGAACACCCGGTCCAGATGGGGGCTGTGCGCGAGCAGTCTCTCCGCCAGCAGCCCGGGCAGCGGCTGGCAGTCGAAGCGGGTGAGGTCGGCGAGCTGCGCGTCCAGGACGTCGTGCAGCGCCTTGCGGACCACGGGGTGGTGGCGGCCCAGGCCCATCACCCCGAAGCCGGCGAGCATGTCCAGATAGTCGTTGCCGTCCGCGTCCCAGAAGTGGGCGCCCTCGGCCCGCTCATAGATCTTGTCGAAGCCGATGGTGTGGAGCATGCGCGGGAGCTGGTGGTTGAGGTACCTGGCGTGCAGCTCGTAGCGCTCGGCGCCGCGCTCGGCTAGGAGCGCGCCGAGGTCGAACTCACCGCCGGAAGGGATGGTCATTCCTGTTTCTCCTTGGACAGCTCGTCCCTGGCGGTCAGGCCGGCGCTGATCCGCCCCGCGATCTCGACGGGCGTGAGACCGATGTCGGCGAGCACCTCGGCGCGCTTGGCGTGCGCGAGGAACTGCTCCGGGATGCCGAACCTGCGGACGGGTACGTCGACGTCGGCGTCGCCGAGCGCCAGCGCGACCGCGGATCCGACGCCGGCGGCGCGGCTGTTGTCCTCGACGACCGCGACCAGCCGGTGACCGGCGGCGAGTCCCGGCAGATCGGGGTCGACGGGCTTGACCCAGCGCGGGTCGACGACCGTGCAGCCGATGCCGCGGGCCTCGAGGAGGTCGGCGGTCTGCAGGCAGACGGGCGCCATGACGCCGACGGCGACCAGCAGCACCTCCGGCCGCTCCGCGCGGTGCAGCACGTCCAGGCCGCCCACGCGGTCCACCGCCGGGATCGCGGGGCCCACCGACTCCTTCGGGAAGCGGATCAGGGTCGGGGCGTCGTCGACCGCCACCGCCTCCCTCAGCTGCGCCCGCAGCTGGTCGGCGTCGCGCGGTGCGGCGATCCTCAGGCCCGGCACGACCTGGAGGACCGACATGTCCCACATGCCGTTGTGCGAGGCTCCGTCGACGCCCGTGACCCCGGCCCGGTCCAGGACGAAGGTGACGCCGCAGCGGTGCAGGGCGACGTCCATGAGGAGCTGGTCGAAGGCCCGGTTGAGGAAGGTCGCGTAGACGGCGACGACGGGATGCAGTCCGCCGGTCGCGAGGCCCGCCGCGGACACCGCCGCGTGCTGCTCGGCTATGCCGACGTCCCACACCCGGTCGGGGAACTGCTCCGCGAACCCGGCCAGGCCGACCGGGTTCAGCATGGCCGCCGTGATGGCGACGACGTCCTCGCGCTCCTCGCCGATCCGCGCGATCTCGTCGCCGAACACCGACGTCCACGAGGGGCCGCGGGAGGGCTTCAGCGGCGCGCAGGTGAGCGGGTCCATCACGCCGACGGTGTGGAAGCGGTCCTCCTCGTGGGCGAGGGCGGGCTCGTAGCCGCGGCCCTTCTCGGTCAGGCAGTGGATCAGCACCGGCCCGTGGAACCGCTTCGCGCGGCGCAGCGCCGACTCCACGGCCCGGATGTCGTGCCCGTCGATGGGCCCTACGTACTTGAGGCCCAGGTCCTCGAAGAGGCCCTGGGGGGCGAACGCGTCCTTGAAGCCCTTCTTCGCGCCGTGCAGGGCCTCGTAGACGGTGTTGCCGACGACGGGCGTGCGCTGGAGCACGTCCTTGCCCCAGGCCAGCACCTTCTCGTAGCCGTCCGTCGTGCGCAGTGTGGCGAGATGGTTGGCGAGTCCGCCGATGGTGGGCGCGTACGAGCGCTCGTTGTCGTTGACGACGATGATCAGCGGGCGGTCCTTGGCGGCGGCGATGTTGTTGAGCGCCTCCCAGGCCATGCCGCCGGTGAGGGCGCCGTCGCCGATGACCGCGACGACATGGCCCTTCTCGCCCTGGACCTGCCGGGCCTTGGCGAGCCCGTCGGCCCAGCCGAGCGCGGTGGAGGCATGGCTGTTCTCGATGATGTCGTGCTCGGACTCCTCACGCGACGGATAGCCGGACAGGCCGCCCTTGCCGCGCAGTTTGGAGAAGTCCTGACGCCCTGTCAGCAGCTTGTGCACATAGCTCTGGTGGCCGGTGTCCCACAGGATGCGGTCGACCGGTGACTCGAAGGCCCGGTGGAGCGCGATGGAGAGTTCCACCACCCCCAGATTGGGCCCCAGATGACCCCCCGTCCTCGCGACCGCGTGGATCAGGAACTCCCTGATCTCCTCGGCCAGTCGACTCAGGTCCGCCTCGGACAGTGCCTTCAGGTCACGTGGTCCCCGGATGCTCTCCAGAATCGTCACGCTCGGGCCCCCTCTCACGTCCGTGCTGTTCAACTCACGGTGACGGCCGGTTCTCCGGCCCCGGCGCCGTCCTCCTCCATCTGCTCGGCCAGCTTCATGGCCTCCTCGATCAGGGTCTCCACGATCTTCGACTCGGGCACCGTCTTGATGACCTCGCCCTTGACGAAGA
>NZ_JBIARC010000132.1:0-11887 GCF_042889625.1 Streptomyces sp. NPDC002573
AGACCCGCACCCTCTACGACGAGGCAACAGCGTGGTCACACCACGCAACCCTCACCACCGCCGCTTGACACCCCTACGCCATGGGATGTCTCACCCGGCACCACGGACTGCCTGCCATCCGGCCGGAGTTGCTGGAGATGCTGTGGCCCGACAAGCTGCTTCCCCACCGACATAACTCGGGAACGCTTCGAACGGCCATCCTCCTTCGAGGGCGATCGCCCCCGTCACGAGGCGGGCCACCATCAAGGCGGCCAGCCTCTCGCCGGGAAGCGAGTGTGCTGGGCCGCGCCGCCTCATCAACGGCCTGGGCACATGCGCGACCTTGGCGGGAACCCTGGGTTCCGCTTACCTGTGCAAACACGGCATCGCGCACACCATCCCAGAGAAGACACACCAGCGACGGCATCGGCACAACCGCGGCCGCCGAGGCGGGCGACCACCGGCGTACGACCGGGAGACCTACCGCCGACGCAACGCGATCGAGCGCTGCTTGAACCGACTCAAAGGCTTCCGCGGGACGGCCGCCCTAAACCCCGCCACACCGTGCCTCGACGTACCGTCAGACATCAACCCAACCGACAGCCTGACGGCGCTCTTTGAGGCGATACTCACCCTCGCCAGAGGAACTCGTGCGCCATCGCGATCATGGCACGCGCCGCAGCACCGGGCGTGCGCTCCGACGGAGCGGCCAGGGAGAACTGCCATTCCAGGTCGGCGTCGTCGACGGTCAGCGTAGCAACGTCCTGCCCCTTGCCGAGCGCGACCCGTGGCAGCAGCGCCACGCCCAAGCCGTTTCGGACGTAGGCGACGCCGGTGGTGAGGTCGGTTATCTCGATGGCGACGCGATGGGGGACTGTGGCGGCGGCGAAGGCCCGGTCGGCAACGGTCCGGTTGCTGTAGCCCACGGGGAAGTCGACGAAGTCCAGGCCGGCCAGTTCAGTGATCGACACGGTGCGGCGTTGCGCAAGTGGATGGTCGGCCGGCACGACGAGGTCGAGCACCGAGGTGGCGAGGTCGGTCAGCGTGATGCCTGTCGGGCGCGGTCCGGGTCCCGAGACGAAGGCGAGGTCGAGCCGCCGTTCGAGGAGGGCTTCGATCAGGCCCTGGGAGCCGGAGGGGGCGGCGCTGGTCTGCAGGAACACACCGGGATGACGCCGGTGGAACTCACCGAGGAACACGGGAAGGTCGATGAGCCCGACCGTGGTTATCGCACCCAGCCGCAGTGTGCCGCGCAGTCCGCCGCGGACCTCGGCCACCGCGTCTGCGGCCTCCCGGGTGGCGTCGAGAGCGGCATGGGCGCGCGGAAGCAGGGCAGCACCGGCATCGGTGAGCAGCACGCGTTTGGGGGTGCGTTCCAGCAGCGGTGTGCCGAGTTCTCGCTCGAGGTTCTTGATTGTTGTGGAGACGGCGGACTGGACGACGTGCAGCCGTGAGGCGGCACGGGTGAAGCTCGCTTCCTCGGCGACGGCCACGAAGTACTCGAGCTGACGCAGTTCCACCCTCCGAGTATCCCTCAGCGAGCCCCCAAGGTATCTCTCAGCGAGATGGCGGCAGTCTCTGACTTTCGTTGGACAGCGCCTGTTGCGTCCGGCGATTCTGTTAGAAGTTCAACCGATACAGGAGGCTGAAAGATGACCTACAAGACGCCACCGACATATCTGGGTAGCGGCGACCCGGCGCGGCAGCGCAAGGACTACTACCCCCCTTGGCTGGACAATCTTGCCGACGATGTGACGCTGGAGGCCGGGGTCTTCAACGGGACCATCCACGGAGCCAAGGACGTTCTCGCGATACTGTCCTACGCACGCACTCTGTACGAATTCCAGGACTTCATCTACATCGGCAAGTACGGAGACAACGGCTTCGTCGAGGACTACGCAGCGACGGTGGACGGCAGGCCGATCGCCAACATCGCTGTCGTCTATAAGAACGAAGAGGGGAAGACACAGCATCTTGTGATGAACCACCGTCCGCTGCCGATGCTCCAGTACTTCTCCCGGAAGCTGGGCGAGCACTTCGCCGGGACAGCGTACGCCAAGTACTGCGCCGACCCGTCAGCGGATTCCGATCCGTCGGGTGCCGACCGCGACTGAACGGATTCCCGTTCATTTCTGCTGCCATATGGAGGAAACATGTCACGGAATCAGGCAATCGTGAATGCTTGCTGGAGAGCATATTCCGGATTCGAGGAGAACGATTCCTCCGACTTGGTGGCCCTGATGTCACCCGAGGTGATTTTCGACTTCCCCACCTCTCTGCCTTATGGTGGAACATTCCATGGACCTGAAGGGTTTCTCGCCTTCTACCGGGATATCTACGACCACTACTACGAGACCTTCAACTACGACGCACACACCGTGCTCGACGCCGGGTCGCATGTGGTGGTTCCCGTCAGAGCCAAGGCGAAGGCGAAGTCCGGCCGCACCATGGAAAATGAACACTGTCTGCTGTTCACCGTGAACGACGGGCTGATCACCGAGGCCCGGTTGTACGCGGACACCGCCAAGGGGCGTGACTCGATCGACGGCCTTCAGGTGTATCCGTCGGCGGCCTCGTGAGTTAGTCGGTAAAAGCCTAAAGAGGATCCGACGCCGATGACATTCTGCGCACGGGCCGGTTCCATTGAGAAGGACGGCTCCGAAGCCTGGGCGCCGACGAGGGTGTCGACACCAGCACCATTTCTGTTCAGAACGCCCGCCGAGTTCGTCGGGTACTGAGAGACGAAAGGTCGCTCATGCCTAAATCCATGCGCGCACTTGTAGCCGAAAAGGTCGGCGAGCCTACCGATGTCCTGCGACTGGAATCCCGGCCTGTTCCCACGCCAGAAGCCGGTCAGGCGCTGATCCGCGTGAAGGCGACTCCGATTCACGCCAGTGATCTGCACGTGCTGCGTGGCCGCTACGGTTTCTCCCCCGAATTTCCGACTGTTGGCGGTCACATGGAATGCGTGGGCCGTATTGCGGCCCTGGGCTCGGATACCGAGGGACTGAACATCGGCGATCGCGTGGTGGCCGTTGCAGTCCCGGCGGTACCCGGGCCCCATATGGCCGGCACCTGGCAGGAATACCTTGTTGCCGATACACAAAGGCTCCTACCGATCCCCGACCGTCTGAGCGACTCCAGCGCCTGTCAACTCGCCGTCAATCCGTTGACCGCACTGCTCCTCGTGACTCGCGAACTCGACGTACAGCCGGGTGAATGGTTGTTGCAGACGGCCGCGGGCTCCACCGTCGGTCGGCTCGTCATTCAGCTGTCCAGGCATCTGGGCATTCGCACGATCAATGTCGTGCGGCGGCGCGATGCCGTTGAGGAGATCAAAGCGCTTGGTGGCGACGAGGTCATTTGCACTGAGGACGAGGACTTGTTGCAACGTGTGGCTGAGATCGCAGGACCGGCCGGCGTGCGCAAGGCCATCGACTGTGTCGCGGGCCACGTGGGTGCCCAGGTGTCCCGGGCATTGGCTCCAGGAGGAGAAGTCGTGGTCTACGGCGCGCTCTCTACCCATCGGCAGACTGACCCGGCAGCGCTGACGATCCCGCTGCAGGCACGCTCGGTCATCTACGAGACCAAAGCAGTCCGTGGCTTCTGGCTGAACCGCTGGTTCGGCGCCGCCTCACCTGCGGATGCCTTGCGCGCGCTGTCCGAGGTTCGCAGTCTCGTCGCTGATGAAGTGCTGAGCATCCCCCAAGGCCAGCCGTTCCCGCTCGAACGCTTCACTGAAGCCATCGCGCTCGCCGAAACACCCGCACGTGGCGCCAAGCCACTCTTCGTCTTCGATGACGGCCGGGAAGAAGACGACAGGTAGGAAGCAGCACTGCCGGTGCCGGCGGCGCGGTCATCAGCCCGAACAGGCGACGACGGCCTCCGCGAAGCCGCCGCCGGACGTCACACAGGAGGTTCCGGAGTCATCCCGGACGGAATGCGCGAAGGTGACCGGGTCCTACGTGACTGCGGCATACCCGGATCACGAGCTCCTCGGCGTTCTGGGATCCCTGAGGGACCACGGCGTTCTCGAGAGATGGCAAATCTGTCCCGACTCCGGTGACGTGCACTGGACTCTCGCGCCGGGACGGTGGGCTCGAGCTCCGACCGTACGCTTCCCGAGGAGAGGGCTCACTCAATCCGGTACGGATCTTCCGGTTGACGGCCCATCAGCCGAGACAGCCTCCGAAACGGCGTCCGTTTGGCGAGCTCCCCTACAGACCCTCTCGACACGGCGCCGCCGCTTCTCCTGCCAGATCTCGGCGGCGGACCTCTTCAGCCGCAGGCTCGGGGTGCCGCGGTCGGCCAGGCATTGAGTGCGAGGGTGCCCCCGGCAGGTCGAACACCCGCTTCACGAGATTCCTCCCAGCCTGCGGAGCGTTCACCGGCCACGAGGAGGCGCCGGCAGATTTGCAGCGGCCTCCGCCTGTGCCCTGCGGTCTGCGCCTTCCCTGACAGTCGGCACTGCCTGGACACGCCTTGGGTGTCGGGCTGTCCTACCCGATGGTCCGTGGCTACATGTTCGACGGCGGCCGCAGATCCTGGCGGCGGCGAGGGCTTGATCGATTGTGTGGGGTCGTGGGCTGGGGTTGCAGGGTGTGTGGTACGGGCGCAGCTAGTGTGGCATCCATGAGTGAGCGTGGGCCCCGGGCTGATCTTCGGGAGTTTTTGCGGACCCGGCGGGCTCGTCTTACGCCGGAGCAGGCGGGGATTCATCCGATGCCGGGTGCGCGTCGGGTACCGGGGTTGCGGCGTGAGGAGGTGGCGCAACTGGCCGGAGTGAGCGTCGACTACTACGTGCGACTGGAGCGGGGGCGCAGCGGGAGTGTCTCCGAGTCGGTGTCGCGGGGTGTGGCCCTGGCTTTGCAGTTGGACGACGCGGAGCGGGACCACTTGTTCGCGCTGGCTGACCCGATCGGGAGACCGCCGCGTGCGGTGGCAGAACAGCAGGCGCGGCTCGGGCTTGTCCGGGTGTTTGGAGAACATCAGTGAGGTGCCGGCGTTGTTGTTGGGGCACCGTCTGGACGTCTTGGCCACCAATCGTCCGGCCCGTGCCTTGTATCTCGATTTCGATGCCCTGCCGGTCGAAGAGCGCAACGTGGCACGGTACATGTTCTTGCATGAGGCGGCCCGTGACCTGTATGTCGACTGGCACGAGACGGCCCGGGAGATCGTGGGCATGCTGCGCCTGTATGCCAGTCATCATCCGCATGACCCACAGCTGGCCCGGCTGGTGGAAGCGCCTTCGGCGGCGGATCGGGATTTCCGCCGGTGGTGGGCGGACCACGACGTGTTCTTGCCCAAACATGGGGTCAAGCGTTATCAGCATCAGCTGGTGGGGGAGCTGACGCTCGGCTTCGAGGCGTTCACGCCCATGGGGGAGGCGGATCAGACGCTTGGTCTGTATACCGTCGAGCCCGGGTCGGCGTCGCAGCAGGCCCTGCGTCGGCTCGTCGACTGACCTGGTGAGGGGCCGGGTGGTCCCCGGCCCCTACCGGGTGGGGCCGTGGTTCCCGGCCCGTGGGACCCGACATGTGATGACGCCTGGTCCTTTATGTGAAGGGGACGGCGTTGTCCAGGCTGAGTGGTTTGGGTTACGGAACGCTGTAGCCGCCGTCCACGGGCAGGGCGATGCCGGTGACGAAGCTGGATTTGTCGGAGGCGAGCCAGACCACCGCGTCCGCGATTTCCTCGGCGCGGGCGATCCGGCCCAGGGGGTCGGAGGCGTCGAGCGACGCCCGGTGCTCAGGGTCCAGATTCGCTATCAGCGGAGTGTCCACCAGGCCGGGACAGACGGCGTTGATGCGGATGCCCTGGTCTGCGACCTCAAGCAGCGGAACTCTTGGTCATGGCGATTTCAGCGGCCTTGGTGGCGGCGTAGCCAGAGAACCCAGGGACGCCGATCAACCCGGCACCGGAGGACATGTTCACGATCGTGCCGGAGCCCTGGGCCGTCATGTACCGCAACTCGTGCTTCATCGACAAGAACATGCCACGCACGTTGAGTGCGATCATGCGGTCGAGCAACTGGCTGGAGTAGTCCTTGGTGAGCTGGTACTCGCCGTCGTAGCCCGCGTTGTTCAAGGCGATGTCCATGCGGCCGGTGCCCACGGTCGCGTCCTGGGCGGCATGCTCGATCTGGGCCTCGTCGGTCCATGGCCAGTCGCTTGAGGCGGTCCGCGCGGCGGGCGCCCAGGACGACGGTGTGGCCGGCAGCAGCCAGGTGGCGAGCGGTGGCCTCGCCGATTCCGCTGGACGCGCCGGTGATGAGGACGATCTTGCTGTCGGGGGTGGGATTGCTCATGGTTCTTCCTCTGGATGGATCTTTCGGCCTGACGGCCGGAGCGGGGACACCTCCATGAGGCCAGAGGAGAAGAAGGCCAGGTAGAGGCCGCTTCACCCCGGGGCAAGCGCTACCGGGGGTCTGCCAGACCCCCGTACGCCGGCTACCGGCCCTGCCGACCCAGGCGGGGCCACGCGGGCGCTGTGCGGCGTGTGCGCGCGCGACCGCACCCGCGCAGGCGCGCGTGCTGGTCCCGGATCTGTGGCGGCTGGCCAGGAACGTGAGAACAGGCTGTTCCGGGCAGAGCCCGGAATTCCACGGCCCCGGCCGTCTGGCCGGGGCTGTGCGATGGGGCTGGTTCAGTTGGCGCGGTAGCGGGAGGCGAGTTCGGGGCTCTGTCCGCCGAAGGCAGCGAGGTCGGCCTGGAAGACAGCGTCGAGGAGGCCGGCGTCTTCGACGCCCGGGGCGCAGACCACTTCGCCGAGTTCGAGGCCGCGCAGGCCGGCGGTGACGACGTCCTCGGCGGACATGCGGGGCACGACGCTCATGTCGAGGCCCTGGCGCGTGTGGAATTCGGTGGCGACGACGCCCGGGCACAGCGCCTGGACCTGGACACCGGTGTCCTCCAGTTCGGCGCTGAGGGTCTGGGACATGGCGACGAGGTGGGCCAGGGAGCCTGCGTAGACGGCGCGACGGGGCATGACGGACTTGTCGGCGGGACCGCTGAAAGCGATCATCCCGGCAACATTGATGATCTTTCCTTCGCCGCGTTCCTGCATGCCGGCGACGGCGGCCCGGGTGAGCATGGTGGGGGCGACCACCTTGACGTGAACGAGTTCGCGGGCCTTGTCGGCGGGCAGGTCGGCCAGCGGCATGTAGTGGGCGACGCCGGCGTTGTTGACGAGCATGGTCAGCGACTCGTTCGCGCAGATCTCGGCGACGGTGTCGACGCCGATGTCGGTGGACAGGTCGGCGGCGACGGTGCGGACCTTGACACCGGCGTGCTCGGCGGCGAACTCCTCGAGGCAGTCCTTGTTGCGGCCGACGATGATCAGGTCGTAGCCGTCCGCGGCGAGACGTTCGGCGAATGCCTTGCCGATGCCGGAGGTGGCGCCGGTGACGAGGGCGAGCTTGCTCATGAGTGATGTTCCTTTCGGGTGCCGGCCGAAGTGGCCGGGGCGGGGCTCTGGTGGAGCCAGGTGTGCTCGGCGCGGTACCGCCCGGCGACGGCCACGGGCCGGTCGTCACCGAGGTGGTGATCGCCGACGGCGTAGCCGTTGCGGTTCAGGTACCAGGCCAGGAACCGGTAGGACGGCCGGTAGCGGGTCAGCTCGCCCGGGTGGACGGCGAGCCGGGTGCCCGGCAGAACCGGGACGAGGGTGTCCTTCTCGTAGATCGAGGTGATCCGGGCGATGCGCCAGATGCCGTCGGCGCCGCGCTCGGCTCGGTACTGCGAGCGACAGGCGGAGGCCAGGTCCGCCTCCACACCGTCGATGTCGATGCGCCACTCGATGATCAGCGGCAGCTCGGCCAGAGCCCGGTCACCGTCGATCCGGACGGCAGGCGGGCTGAGCCGGTGCACCGCGTAGTCGCCGCGCCCGGCCATGGCGCGGGTCTGGCGTACGAAGTCGGCGCCACTGCCGGTGAACCAGCTCATCTGGACGATCGAGTCGTCGGCGAAGCAGTCGGCCATCTCGTCGTACCAGCCGCGGTCCCGGCTCTGGCGTTCGCGCAGCACCAGCTGCGTCACGTCATCAGAGGACGTGGGGCTTCCTTGACAGAACAGAAGAGAAGAGGTGAGCGGGGGGCGCGGTTTCAGGCGTTGAGACGTTCAGGCGTTGAGGCGGTGCAGCAGCTGCGTAAGTCCGTGCGCGCCGGCCAGGCCGCCCTCGGTGACGGCGGTGGAGTCGACTCCAGCGTCGCGCACGGCCTGGGCGAAGAGCTCCATGTCCAGCGCTTCCACGCCGGAGACGTGTGCGACGTTGTCGGGCCGCACCATGGTGTTCAGCAGGGACAGTGCTGCGCTGGCGGCACTGCCCAGCTTGAGGACCTCCACCAGTCGGCCGAGGTCCAGCTGCAGCTCGACGGCCAGTTCGACGATCTCCGCGATCGCTGCCTGGTTCATCATCAGCAGCGCGTTGTTGAACAGCTTCGCCGTCTGCCCCGCGCCGGCCTCACCGAGGTGCACCACGTGCCGGGAGAAGGACTGGAACACGGGCGTGCAGCGCTCGGCCTCGGACTGCGGACCGCCGACCATCGTGGTCAGCCGGCACTCCTGTGCTGCCGGACGGCCGCCACTGACCGGCGCGTCCAACACCGCCACATCGCCCTTCGCGCACAGCTCGGTCAGCCGCACGGCGTTGCCGGGCAGGCCGGTGTCGTGGTTGACGACGACCGTACCGGGGCGCAGTCCATCGAGCAGCTGGCCAGCCAGCTCCAGGACGTCGTCATCGGTGCGGACGCACAGGCAGATGATGTTCTCGCAGGCGGCAGCCAGCTCACCGAGCGTGTCGTGCCGCTGGTGAGGGACCTTGCCGAGGCCGTCCAGGGAGGCGGGGCTGCAGGCCCAGACATGCAGGGGGAACCCTGCTTCTGCGATCGCGGTGGCCATGGGCAGGCCCTGGTCACCCAGCCGAACCCCACAACGGGCCGTTCCTGTGTTCGTGCTTCTGTCATGCCTCCACGATCGACAGGAAGCGCCTGTTTAGGCAGTAGACCCGTTTTCCTGGGAATGGCAGTACCAGGACAGGTAGACGCCTCTCTTGCCACAATCGAGGGCATGGCGACCACAGAACTCGGCGCGGCCCTGCGCCACTGGCGCGATCACGTCTCGCCCCAGGCCGTCGGCCTGTCCGCGGGAGGACGCAGGCGCGCCGCCGGGCTCCGCCGCGAGGAACTGTCCCAGCTGGCCGGCATCTCCGCCGACTACATCATCCGGCTGGAACAAGGTCGCGCCACCAAGCCCTCACCCCAGATCGTCGAAGCCCTGGCCCGCGCCCTACGACTCACACAGGACGAACGAGCACACCTGTTCCGCCTGGCCGGCCTTGCCCCACCGGGCCCCGGCACGGTCCCGAGGCACATCACCCCCGGTGTCCACCGCATGCTGGACCGTCTGACCGGCACGCCCGTCGCCGTCTTCGACGCCGCCTGGAACCAGCTGCTCGCCAACCCCCTCTACACGGCACTCATGGGGGAATGGCACGGCAACGACCTCAACGGGGCCTGGCGCAACTTCCTCAACCCCGACAGCCGCGTACGCCACACCCCCGAATCCAAAGGCGCACTGCAGGCAGCGATTGTGGCCGACCTGCGCCGCACCGCCGGCCGTTATCCCGACGATGCGAACCTGCAGTCCCTCATCGCCGAACTACGCCGCCGCAGCGCCCACTTCAACGACCTGTGGGAATCGGGCGCCGTCGGCGAGCACCAAGCCGGTCGCAAGACCATCGATCATCCCCATGTCGGCGCACTGACTCTGGACTGCGACGTCCTCAGCGTCGGCGGCAGCGACCTGCGCATCATGGTCTACACAGCCCAGCCCGACACCGAAGACGCCGACCGCCTGGCGCTCCTTTCCGTGATAGGGACGCAGCTGCTTACCGGATGACCGCCCCAGGCCGTAGCCCTCATCCCCATGAGGCGTACGGACGTACCCACGGCAGCGGTCGGTCGGCGGGCACGTTGGCCGATCGGACCCGTGAACCGAAGGGCCTGACCGTGACCGGTGCAGGTCCGGAACGATGACGACCTTGCCGGCGACGGTCCGGGACTCGGCAAGAGCCAGAGCCGCATCAGCCTCGGCCAGCGGGAACTGAGCGGCGATCTGCGGGGTGAGCACACCGTCGGCCAGTAGCCTAAGCACCTGAGTGAGGTCCTCGCGCAGCCGACTGCCGAAGGCCTCCAGGCGCCGCCTTCCGACCCAGAAGTTGTAGAAGTGTGCGCCCTTGCCATTGGGCAGGTAGTTCCATAACGCCAGCCGGGCGAACAGCTGCAACACCGGCAGCTGGGAGTTGCCGTCCTCGTTCTTCGTGGCCGCCGTACCGTAGGACACCAGCGTTCCGCCCCGGCGCAGCAGCCGCCACGACTCCTTCAGGCCGGACCCGCCGATGTGGTCGAACACCGCGTCGACGCCGTCCGGCGCGATCTCGCGGATGCGCTGATACATGTCCGGGTCGCGGTAGTCGACAGGGGTGGCACCCAGTTCGCGCACGGCCCCGTGATGACGGGCCGACGCCGTACCGATCACGGTGATGCCCGCGGACCGGGCCAGTTGCACGAGGGTGGAACCGACGCCACCGTTGGCGCCCAGAACCACGATCGTCGCGCCGGAGCGCACCTTGGCGGTCCGGTGCAGCAGCTGCCAGGCGGTGATCCCCTTGACCACCACGGTCTCCGCGGAGGCGGCGTTCACCTCGTCCGGCGCGGCCACCAGATCCGCGGCGTCGAGCAGCAGATGGATGGCCCAGCTTCCGACCTTGGTGACCGCGGCGAAACGGCGCCCTATCAGAGCGGCGTCCGCTTTCGAGCCCACGGCCGTCACCGTGCCGACCACGTCATATCCGGGGACGAAGGGGAAAGGTGGCTGGTCGTAGTACTTGCCGCGGCGCATCTACTGTTCGGCGAAGGACACGCCGGTCGCGTCCATCCGCAGAACGACCTTTCCCCCGTCCGGGGCGGGAAGTTCCCGGACGCGGACTTCGAGGCCGCTCGGCTCGACCCTCCCGGGCAGGAGGATCTCGGTGGCAGTGGTGGTGAAGGCTCTGACATTCACGGCGGGCTCCAGGTCCGAGCACTTACCAGTAAGGTTACATGCGTTAGCTTTGTTGGCGCAAACGTGAACGCCTGTAAGTTTTTCTGCGTAAGATGACGGCATGGGAGAAGACACGCCCACACCCGCCCCACCGAGAACCGCCCGTACTCGCAACCGCCGCGGAGAGGGAGGCCGCCTGCGCGACGACATCGTGGCCGCGGCGGTCGAACTACTCGAGGAGAGCGGCGACGAAGGCAGCGTCACCCTGCGATCCATCGCACGCCGTGCAGGGGTGGCCGCTCCCTCGATCTACCGCCACTTCCCCGACCAGCCGAGCATCATGGTGGCCGTCGTGCAGCAGGCTTTCGCAATGCTCGAGACTGAGTTGCGCAGTGCCCTGGACGCCACACGCGGCGACGCCAGAGGACGGCTGTTCGCCGTCTGTAGCGCCTACTTGGGCTTCGCGGACAAGCACCCTGGCCGCTATCGCACGATGTTCGGTGGAGTCTGGATGCCCGATCTGGGCAACAGCACGCTGACCGAAGGCGGCGTGTCCTCGTTGGGCAGTACGAGCATGGCGCTGCTCGTGGATGCTCTCGGCGACTGCGTCTCCGAGGGCTGCGCAACCAGTACCGACCTGACCGCCGACGCCGTCGCCCTCTGGCTCGGCCTGCACGGGCTCGCCCACCAGCGGGCGGCGACCGTCACCTTCCCCTGGCCGCCGGACATCGCGGAACGCCTCATCACCACGCTCGCTCACCTCAACGACGCATAAGAAGCTGTTGTCTTTTCGATCTTGAGAGATGCGCTTCGAACGGGAGTCTCGATCGGGTGGTCGCTGACCGCTGGGCGCATGCGAGTGGGGCCTC
>NZ_JBIARC010000133.1:0-11806 GCF_042889625.1 Streptomyces sp. NPDC002573
CGGGATCTCCTGCATAGTGCTGCTCATGCCGCCGCCTCCCGTCCTTGGAGCGCGGCGGCGAGGCGCATGGCCACGTCGGCGCGGACGCGGCCGAGCTCGACCAGGCGCAGGCTCGGCGCGGACGGGTCCACAGCGAGCGACGGCAGCACGATCCCTGCCGTGTCGAGCGCTGCCCGCAGGGACTCCATGGCAGTGAAGGGGTCGACGTCTTGCGACGGTCGCGTGTCCATGACCGGGACCGTAAGAGCGTGGTGCCGACGGTCGCGAGGTGATGTTCTCAAATGTTCTCGCATTCTGGCCGAATGTTCTCGTGTGGTCTCAAGTAGGGGGGTGCACGCTGTAGTCCGGAGACATGAGGGCTGGTGAGCTGATGACGACCGGACCCCATCAGGGAGGCGAACATGCGACAGCTCCGCTTCAACGGCACCGACAGCAAGAACGGCGGATGCCCCGCCGTGCATGAGGACGTGGCCACGGGTGAGATCGTGGTCCAAGGCACCCCGCTCACCGACCCCGAAGACGTCGCCCAGCTCCGGCATTTCGGCCCCGACGACGTCGCGGTGGTCGTGCCGCGTGAACTGCTCGTCAACCATGGCCCGAAGGAGATGGACCGCGTGCCCAAGGTGATCGGACTCGAGGAGTTCGGCCGGCTCTTCGAGACGTTCGAGCACACGGCCTGGCGGCTTGAGACGCGCCGCGGCTATGCCTCGGACCGGGAGGATCCGACCTATACAGAGTTCGTCGAGACCGGCGGCATCACCCTCGACTACGACGACGAATGGTCCAGGAACATCCGCCGCCAGGTCCTCGCGGACAAGACCGTCGGACGGGTCCGGATCATCGACGAACCGCCCACCGAAGGCCAGCTCTTCCTCCTTGCCGACTCGCCCCGCAACACCGCGGCCGGCGAGGACATCCGTTGCCTCCCCCGCAGCGAGGCCGACGCCCGCTTGCTCGGCACGGAAGACTTCTGGATCTTCGACAGCCGCCTCGTTGCACGACTGAACATCGACGAACAGGACGTGTTCCACGACGTCGAGATCATCACCGAGCCCGCCGAGGTACTGCGGTACTGCCAGATCCGCGACCGCGCCATGCACGGCGCCATCCCCTGCACCGAGTTCACCGCGCAGCTGCGCGACTGACCGCGGGCCGCCGGTGAGCACCGACTACCAGCAGGCCCGCGAGGCCCTCGGCCTACGCCTGAGGGAGCTGCGCCTCGGGGCTGCCGGCGGACGGCTCACCGGCCCCCAGCTCGCCCAGCGGCTCGGCTGGCCGCACTCCAAGGTGTACAAACTGGAGGGCGGCCGCCAGACCGCCAGCAGCGAGGATCTGCGTGCGTGGGCCGAAGCCGTCGGCCAACCGGACGTCACCGACGAACTGTTGGCCCGGCTCCACGGCTTCGAGTCGCACATCCGCTCCTGGCGCCGGCAGTTGGCTGCCGGGCACCGGCCCGTCCAGGACAGTTGGAACATCGAGGTCGGTCGCTCCACGGCGATCTACGCGTGGGAAGAGTCCGTGATCCCGGGCATGCTGCAAACCGCCGACTACGCGCGGCACATCTTCCTGCGCTACGCCGAACTACAGGGCTCGGTCCGCGACACCGATGCCGCGGTCCGAGCCCGCATGCGGCGGCAGGAATGGCTCTACGAGGCGGGCCGCCGGTTCCACGCCCTCGTGTGGGAGGCGGCACTGCACGCCCTGATCTGCCCCCCGTCGGCCCTCGCCAGCCAACTGGACAGGCTCTCCGGCGTGATCGGGATGGACACCGTTGAGCTGGGGGTCATCCCCCTCACGGCGTCGCTGAGGATTCCCGCCGCCAACGGCTTCTGGGTCTTGGACGACCGGCTCGTGATCGCCGAGGACTGGCATGCAGAGCTGTGGTTGGACGACGCCGAGTCCGTTACCACCTACATGCGGGTCTGGGAGACCCTGCGGCAGTCCGCGGTGTACGGGGCGGATGCTCACAACGTGATCAACCGAGCCCGGCGATCCATCACGGGGCCGCGCTGAGGGCATGACGAAAACGCCCCCAGACGGCCGTCACGCCGTGCTGGGGGCTGTTCCTGCGTCACGCTACCGGGCGGGTCCGACAGCGGGCGTCCAGGGCCCGGGGGAGGCGCGGTGAGGGAGGCCGAACCGCCTGTTTCCCGTTTCCCACGGCCTCCCTCACGCCGCCTCCCTCACCTCCCTCAACCGGCTGCGCTGGCTGCGACCGACCGACCAGACGCCGACCAGGACAAGGAGCGGCATCGAGTACAGCAGCGGTTCCCAGATCACCGATGCCAGGAACGCCACCCAGCCGACGAACTGGATGACCGCATTGAGCGGGGCCAGTACGTCACGGACGTTGTGGTTGTACCAGGCGATCACGATTCCGAGGGCAAGCAGCAGCCCGGCCGCGGCCACAACACCCGAGAACAGGGCCTTGGGTGCGTTGAGGGCCATCTGCAGCAGGTCCATGCGCCGCTTGTGGCGAGCGAAGCGGTAGGCGTAGGCCGCTCCCACTTGGTCACCATCTCCTCGTTTCCGGCCGCCTCGGCGATCCGCATCATGCGGTGGTGCATGGCCGTGGTGCGGGCCTCCCACGTGCGGTGGGCGAGGATGCGGGTACCGCCCCACACGTAGGCGCCGGACGGTGAACCGGTAGGTGTCATGCTGGCGGGTGTCGACGAACACGCGGCGCAGCGAGTCGATGCGGACCCGGTGGCGTGGGCGGTACGCCTCGGGACGGTCTGTGGCCGCCTGCGGGGCGGGGGCGTCCTGGTCGTCCCGTGGCGTGTCCTTGTGGAGCTGGACGACGTTGTTCGTCATGCTGGTGATTCCTGCCTTTTGCTGGGCTGGGAAGCCCGGGGACGGCGGACGCGTGGTGGCTGCCGCCGTCCCCCAGGGCGTAGTTACTTGCTCTTCTCGGCCCTCTTGCGGGCGTTCTCCCTGAGGCGGGCGATACCAGCGTCGATGTCCGGCTGATGCTCTATGCCGGCCGCCGCGCGGCGCAGGCCGGGGACTTCGAGGCAGACGATCTGCGCCTTCTCCCAGGCGGGACTGGTCGACCGACGCAATCAAGGAGTGGCACGCCGACGCGCCGGTACCGTACTGCTGGACGTACGACTCAGTGCCCGGCGCTGGCGAGTGGGCCGGAACCTCCCGACATGCTGCTCGTGCTCGCCGTGTGTCTTCGCCTCCCGGACCGATGTGTGTCGTCGGTCAGGTAATTCCCCAGCATCTGCATGATCAGCGTCACGCAATTCCCCACCCCCGCGGTCACGATTCCTCACCGGGACGCTGACCACCGGTGATGCTGCTGACCGTGCTCGAACGAACCCCCTCAACAAGTCGGGCTGACTGGTCAGCCGAACTTCCCGTGGGCGGCTTGCAGGAACGCGGTCTGTGGGCCTTGCAAGACGTCCCACAGGGAGGCGTCATTGTGCTCGTATTCGCGCCACAGCACCTGGTCCACTGCGCTCGCATAGTCCTGGGCACGCTGGTAGGCGTCCGGAGGAAAGAGGACCTGGATCATCCGCTCGCACGTCCAGAGCTGGTCGATCAAGCCCCGCGCAGCCGCAAGCCACTCGGGCGTCGCGGCTGCGTCCCAGTCAGGGGCGTCCTCGCGCTCTTCAGCGAGCCGTATCCCTTGTTGCGTGAGGCTGATGAACTCGCGCAACAGCTCGAGCCGCTCGGCCCGTCGAGCCTCAGCCACTTCAGTCGCCTGTCGCTTGTCCTCGCTCCGACTGGCCTGCCGGCCAGCGGTGATCTGAGCGAGATAGGACAGTCCGCCCCCGAGCGCGACACCGAGCAGCGATGTCCATACCTGCGTCTCCACGGCGGACACTCAACCAAACGACCCTGACTTGCGCAGCCTCATGACCGCTTCCCAGAGACCGGCCCCTGGTGAATTACGTGAACTTTGCCCTGGGGAATTAGGGGCTCTGGCAAAGATCTTGTGACTGTGCCCGTGCTGCAGGAGCGAACTGCCACTATGTCAGGCGTGCGGTTCGCGAACCCTTGAGGCGTTTCTCCCTCATTTGGCTGGTGTGGTGGTCGAGTTCGTCCAGCAGTCGGCGGTCCAGATCGTCGTACATGCCCGCGCTCGGTCGGCCAGGGCGCGATGCCCGCACTGCTTCGAGATGTCGGGTCGGGTGCACGGTCGGTACGTACGGCGTCTGGCGAATGCGGCGATCGGGGGCAGGGCCGTGGTCCTCGAGCTGTCCGTCCGCCGGTTCCGCTCTCTGAATGGCAGCTGCGCTGCTGTGACGTTCGCCGAGCAGATCGAGGGGCTGACCAGGCCACACGCGCAGAAGACCCCGCTTCTGCGGTCGGTGCTGTTGTCCATCGCGTGCACGCTCGCTGGCCGTCCTGGCGCCCGCCTGGCCGCCATGCTGGGTATGCGCGCTGCGAAGGACACCCTGCTGCAACTGCTGCGGGCCGTGCCCGATCCTCCCGTAAGTCATGTGCGGGTGCTCGGGGTGGACGACTTCGCACTGCGCAAGGGTGACTCGTACGCCACTGTCTTGGTCGACCTGAAGGCCCGTCGGCCGATCGACGTCCTACCGAGGAGGGAAGCCGAACCGCTGGCCGCCTGGTTGGCCGGGCACCCAGAGATTGAGATTGTCTGCCGGGACCGGGCCAGCGCCTACGCCGAAGGTGCCAGGACCGGCGCCCCGCAGGCCATTCAGGTTGCCGACGGCTGGCACCTGTGGCGGAACCTCGCCGAGGCGGTGGAGAAGACCGTCGGGTCGCATCACAGCTGCATCCGGTCCGCGTTCGCGACAAGCCCATCTGCTGAGCCGGGCACGGCACACGACAACCAGCGGTCCTTCGACCCTCCGGATGGAATGCGCGACTGCCTTGGCCGCCCGCGGCGCCTGGTCGCCCGTACCAAGGAACGCTACGTGGCGGTGCAGGAACGGATAGCCGAGGGAAAGTCTCTGAGGGCGATCAGCCGGGAAATGCGGCTGGACCACTCCACTGTGCGCCGCTTCGCTCGCGCCACCAGTGTCGACGGGCTGCTGGTCAAGGCGGCCAACCGGCAGTCCATCCTTGACGGGTACAAGCCCCACCTGCACCAACGCTGGAACGAGGGCTGTCATGACATCCCCCGGCTCCACCGCGAAGTTCAAGAGCTTGGCTTCCCCGGGGATATCCAGACCGTCCGCCGCTACCTCCGACAGGCGAAGGAAGGCGGGTTTCCCGCCGCATCACGGCCCGCCCCACGGCCCCGCCGTGTAGCTCGATGGATCATGACCAACCCGCAACGCCTCTCTGCCGGCGACGCCCAGGAACTCAAGGAGATCCGGGCCGTCTGCCTGCACCTCGACGCCGCGGCCACACATGTCCGGGACTTCGCCGCCATGCTTCACGACCGACGCAGCGATCTACTGCCTGACTGGATAATGCGTGTCCTCGCCGACGACCTACCGGCTCTGTGAACCGCCCTGGTCACCGGCTTGCGCCGGGACCAGGACGCCGTCGTCGCAGGTTTATCAAGCTCCTGGAGCTCGGGCCAGGTCGAAGGCCACGTCACGCGAATCATTCGCTCCTCAAGCGAAAGGGCTATGGCCGAGCCAACCTCGACCTGCTCCGCAAACGGGTCCTTCTCTCGACATGACTGCGTGGGGACCGCGCTGTTCGGCTGCGCGACTCAGACCACGGACGCTCGCTGGGGATCAACGGGGTCGATCCCCAGTTCCTCGAATCGGCTCTCCAACGCCTCCAACCCGGCCTCACACCGGAAGTCCTTCTCAGCCTTGGTGATCGGCAACAGCCACAGGATCTGGGCATGGGAACCATCTCCCCACTTGCAGATCTCGAACTCGGGTCCGAATGGGTAAGGCAGACTCACCAGGTAGTGATCGCAGTCCGAGTCGTCGAGCCATGGTCTACCAATCGGCACAGTGTGTCCGACATCCAGTCGTTGGTGAACCGGCCCGCAGTGGTAGTACGCATTCATAGTGACGCTCTCCAGATTGAGCCACTCGTCGCGCGGCGCGGCAAGGAAGAACTCGACCCCATGGCCGTCGTGTTGCGTCGATTCCCAACATCCTGATGTCACATACAGCCACCAATCGCCAGGGTGAGCGGGGTGGACCCGGAACACCCGAAATCCAGGCACGCGGTCCTCGATGCGCCCGTCGACCCCCGGGACCTCATCAACGACACGGCCCGGGAGTGTCCTGCGGAGATGATCGAGCAGCGCGGAGCGCGCAGTGGTGTTGGGCATCCGATCATCATGCCCGAGACCAGCGACGCCCCTCGGATCGGCTCCAGAACTGGTGGATCACAAGATCTTCGCCAGAGCCGAATTACGTGATCGTCGACACCGGTGCTGCTCTCCATCGGCCGGCGGCCGCGGCTGGCCGACCTGTACGCCGAGGTCGAGCAGACCCATGGCGACAGCTTTCGCGCCGACTGGCATATCACCGACTTGATCCGGCACGCCGCGACCTGCGGGGCTCCCGACCCCGGCATCGTCTGTCCGGACGCTGGCCCGGAGTTCACCGCCCTGCGGAAGCAGGTTCGGGCGGCCCTGGCGTTGGAGCCCTGCAAGGGGCCCGACCTGGCCGTCGCGACCGTCGGTCGCTGTGTGATGGCTGTGCCTCACCGCACTGAGACTTCAGGCCGTCACTAATCCTTCCTGAAAGGCATACTTCTGATGGTGACGACTGCCACCCAGCGCCTCCTCGACCTGGCTTCCGCAGTTGGCGGGCACACGTCGAAGCATGAAACTGGCTCTGAGCTGGGGGAACGCGTGATTTTTGGCCGGGTGGGCGTGTGCCCACGCGGCCGGGTCGGTGCTGGTCAGGCTGGGTCTGCGGTGGTGATCCGGGGCGGGGGCTTGATGCCGCAGCCGCGATAGAAAGCGGCTTGCTCGGGGGCGAGCGGGGTGGTCTGGGTGATTTTCCCGGCCTCGCCGATCAGGGTGACCTCGTGGACACGGCCGAGTTCAGTGCTGATGCGGTTCCAGGTGCTGCCGGTTGAGCGTTCGGCGACGCGGATCAGCAGCAGGGCGAGCCAGCACAGCAGCACATGGGCGCGGATACGGTGCTCAAGGCGATGGAAGACCGGCCGGAGCTCCAGGACCGTTTTGAGATCGCGGAAGCCCCGTTCCGCTTCCAGGAGAGCCTTGTAGCCGACCGCGACGTCCTCGGCGGTCAGGTGCGGATCGGATGTGGTCAGCAGGTACTTGCCGTCCAGCCGCGCTTCGGCCTTGACCTTGGCGCGGTCGATAGCGAGCCGCCCGTTCTTCGACGTCCTCAACCACCGCTTGAGGGCGGGGTGTTCAATCAGGGCGCACTCGGCGCGGACGTGGGCGGCTTCGGCACGCTCACGTGCCTTGGCCGAGGTCAGACGCTTGGCATCCCGCTCACGCTGGGCACGGATACGCTCCAGTTCGGCCTCGATGCGGGTCAGGGCCTCCTCGCGGCGGTGACGGTCGCGTTCCTCCTGGGCGGGGTTGTGGCAGATCACGAAGCGCCGGCCGGGGGCCTGGTCGAGCTTGACCTCCTTGACCCGCAGGTTGTCGCGGACCTGTTGGTAGCGGCCCTGGCGGGCGAGGGCGGCCTCCGCCAGGTCGCTGCCGTCACGCATGCGCATCCCGGCGATGTAGTGGCCGCCGGCTCGGGTGAGGTAGGCCAGGTTGTCCGCACTGGAGAACCCGCGGTCGACCACGGTGATCACCCGGCCGAGCTTCCAGTCGCGCATGTCGTCCTTGACCTGCGGCAGGATCGTCTGGTCGTTGGTCCCTCCGGGCCAGACCCAGCAGCGAACCGGTACGCCTTCCTTGGTGACGGCCAGTCCGATGGTGATCTGAGGGAGGTCGTCGCGGTGGTCCTTGCTCTTGCCGTAGGCCCGGAAAGGCTCCTCGCCCTCGTCCTCCTCGTCGCGTTCGAAGTACGTGTTGGTCGTGTCGAAGAACAGCAGGTCTACCTCGAGGTTGAGCAGGTTGGCGACCGCGAAGAACACCGCTTCCTGCACTTCGGCCTGGGCGTCGGCCTCCACCAGCAGGTCCATCGCTCGGTAGGCCTGGTCCTCGTCCATCGCGGTCAGGCCCGGTATCGCAGCGTCGCGGCTGGCCCACTCCGCGGCGGAGAGCTTGGAAGCCGGAGCGATGGCTCGGTTGGTGACCAGCGCGAACAGCACCCGCTCCACGTCGGTGCGGAAGCGGCGTTCGCCCAGGATCTTCTTCAGCGCACCATCGATCTCCAGCTGCCGCCACAGCCCCTGGAGCAACCACACCGCTCCGAGCGGGCGCGATCCGGTGACTTCCAGCCCGCCGCCGGCCGCGGGGGCGGCGGCATCGGCGCCGTCCTCGCCCAGGTAGCGGTTGATCGAGGAGACCAGACGACGCAGACCGTCGGTGTCGAGCTGGTCCTCCCGGCCGAAGTTGTGCAGCACCTCGGCCTGCGTGGTGCCGTTGACCCGACGGTTGTGCGCGAGCTGCACGTAGCGGACCGCGCTGCCGTCCTTCTTCTTCCGCTGAGTGGTCCGCAAGTACATGCCCACAGCATGAACGACCTGCCCAGGAAAACCAAAATCAAGACCTTAAAACGTGTGCCCACACCTTTCGAGCCTCGCAGATACTCGCACCCCCGTGACCTGCAACAACTCCGCTCAGCAGCCCGGCACATGCCCACGAACTGCGGAACTCAGGCTCGACCTCGCCGCGGCCGCACCGGCCCGCCACGGCGAGGACCTGGTGCTGCTCCTACGCGAAGCGAACGAGCTGTACCAGCAGGGCCTCGAGGGCCTACGCCACACAGTGGCGGCCCGCTTCGCCGGGCTGTCCACCCGGGATCTCGTGGCGGCCGCGAACGCGGCCGGCATGCCCTGCGACGCATCCCAGGACCGCGACGAGCTGCTCCTGCTGCTTGCCCTGACCGAGTGGGAGATGACCCCAGCGGCCATGGCCTATTCACAGATGGCAGAAGACGCCGCCCGTCGAGGGGTCAGCCTCATCCCGGAGGAATGAAGCCGGACACGGCCTGGACGCCTCGGACAGCTGGACACCCACCTAGAACATACGCCATTATATGCGTTGCGAGCCGGGCAGGCCGGCTCCTCGCGACGCGATGGGACGCTTCAGGTCATGGCTGCCCGATCCACGCCGCACCTCGTCGAGACTGCAGAGATCGCCGCCGAGCGCGGGCTGACGCCCGCACGCATCAGCGCGCTATACCTCGAACGGGAGACCAACGGTTTCCCAGAGGTCGTCGGCCACCGCGGCCGTGCCCGCCAGTGGGACAAGAGCGAAGTCGACGAGTGGTTCACCCAGCGGAAGCCGCCCCGCCTGCATCAGTACAAGCCACCGACACTCGACCCTGACGAACTGCTCACCGGAGCACAGGCCTCCAGGTTCCTCGGCTACAAAAACCCTCAGCAGGTCAACACTTATGTGCGGGACCACCCCGGCTACTTCCCCGATCCCGACGTCGTCGAGGAACTGGGCACTGCGGAGAGGCCCTACCGCCGACCGAAGTGGCGCGTGCAGACGCTCCTGGACTGGAAAGACACCCGCCCGGGCAGCGGAAAGCGCAGCATCCAACGCGCAGCACCCGCCCTGCCCGACGTACCCGTCGACGGTGACCCAGATGAGCTGCTGGGCGCATCGCAGGCAGCAGCCCTGCTCGGATTCAAAAGCGTGAACTCCTTCAGCAGCAGTCTGGGCCAGGGCAACCTGCCCCTGCTGAAGACTGTGGACACCCTTTCCGAGAAGGGCGGACGCCGCCGGTGGACCCGCCGGCGCATCCTTGAACAAGCCGCGCAGCGCAAAGCCAAGTAACACAACCGGCAAGTGGCCGCTTCGGCCCACCGCCCCCATAGACGCGGCATCCGGTTACGGGTTGTTGATCCCCTGCGGACCGGATGCCGCACGATGGCCGGCATGACGTGGCTCGCCACCACGCCCCGCAGCAGCCGCCGGCTGCTGCGGACCGGCCATCGCCGAACTTCCTCTGGCACTGCCCTCCGCGTGCGCGAGCCGACCTTGCCGAGGCTGGCCAGCGTGCCCAAAGCAGGCTGTCCTCGCGCGCGGGCGGGGCTCGTGGTCGGGGTCATGAAGCCCGACCACGAGACTGTTCCGCGTTCGTGACCATGGTCGGGCCTTCGTGGTCGAGGGTTGGGACGGGGACCACGGATTTCCTCAAAGAATGCCCATGCCCAGCCCCACACCGAGCATCCCGGCCGGTCGCCCAGCCCGGCTTGGCCCTCAGCCCCGCCGAACCGCTGCGTCACCAGGCCCTGGCCGCGACCGCATCGCCACCACCAGCCAGTTGCGCCGCATGCTGCGGCCGGACGCCACGCGGCAGCTGCTGTCCCGAGTCCTGAACAAGCTGCGCTCCGACGGTTTCATCGACCGCACGGTGCTACCGGATGCAAGCCGGTCGCGTACCAACGCCTGGTATCTCACGCAGGAAGGCGCACGGCTCACCCGCGGCCTGCCCGTTCTGCGGGGGCGGCCGCCCTACCCCATCACCTCGACCACAGCAGCGTCACTGAAGACCCCGCACACGCCTCGTGGCCGGGGAGTACACGCCGAACTATCCGGCCTCACCCAATCAAGTTCAGTAGCACAGATCGTCGTCGTCGACCGGCGGACCGCCACGCCGACCTCGGTAGCAAAGATGGCCGCCCATGCAAAACGCTCGGCTGGGAAACCACAGCCGAGCGCATGCTTGAACCACTTACCGCGACTGGTGTCAGCGGTCTCCTGAGTCCGCCGATCACATCGGGAGATATCTCCCGCACTTCACCTACTCAAACTGCGCCAGTCACTGCGCGAGCGCGCCTAGCCGGAGCACGATCCAGCGTGTGCAACTGTCGAGGTGGGCTAAACGGAACGTGGACCGTTGGTGTTCGCAGGAACTTGCGCCACAGTCAGCACGCCCGACGCCATCGCGGCCAGTCAGCTGCCGCTTGGCGCGTAGGACGTCATCTTGGTGTCCGGCGCGTTCGAAGGCAGCGAGGACATCGCTGTCGCCCGCGACCTGGCCCGCACCTTCCTCCAGGATGTGCGCGCACCGCCGCACCCACCGGTCTGTCTGGCTGGTCCTGGGACCGGGCCGAGGAGTTCCTGCACCGGACCGCGGTCGCCAGCCTGTACTGAGGGTCGACCTCTGCCCGCCGATGTGCACATGTCCGACACGCCCTGCGATGCGAGGGGGCGGCGCATGGGAGCCAGGAGCAGGCTGGATAGTGGAGGTGGGTTGCCGTGGCGCACAACGAAGCCATCTCGCCCGTCGAGGATGCTGCGGTACTGGGAGCCCTGTTCCGCCAGTCCCCCACAGGCCTGCTGATCTTGGACACGGAGCTGCGAATCCTTCGCAGCAACTTCACCAGCCCGTTTCTGCACGAAGCGCCACCTGAACAGATCATCGGCCGACACTTCACCGACGTATATGACCTTTCCGCACCCGGTGAAGTGAAGGCGATGGTGGGCGGCGTGCTGGAGAGCGGCGCGCCCGCGCGGGGACGACTGGTGGGGGTGCGTCCGAAGGGCGCGCCGGGGCCGGAGTACCTGTTCTCCGTCTCGGTGTCTCGTCTGGAGGACCCGCAGGGGAGGATCTTGGGGGTGTTGGCGGAGATGCTCGATGTCACCGAACGCGAAAAGGCACGCGTCCGTCTGCGCGTCCTCGGCTCGGTGCGCGAGCACGTGGGACGGACCCTCGACGTGGTGGTCACCTGCGAGGAACTGGTGCGGGAGGTGGTGCCGGACTGGGTGCGTTTCTTGTTGAGTGAGGTCGGTGAGAGCGCCGTGTCCGGCGTGGTGACTGTCTCGTTGCGGTAGCTGGGTTGATCAGCTGGCGTGAGG
>NZ_JBIARC010000134.1:0-11658 GCF_042889625.1 Streptomyces sp. NPDC002573
CTTCACCACCAAGCCAACCGAACCTGAACCGCAGATCACCCCACAACCGGAACCGAAACAGCTGCCGTGACTACACCACCCCGCGGGACATGACCTCGATCAGGGCTTTGAGCTCGGCGGGCGGGTCCTTGTCCGTCCAGGCTTGTCACACCGGTCCAGGGTGACGGCGCGGGTGAGCCAGGCACGGATGACCCGTAAGGCCCCCGGGCCAGCACAGGAGTTGGGGTTGGTGGGGTATGGCTGGGCCGCCTATCTGGCTCCGCGTTGGGGCACGGGTCCGGTGCGCTGGCATCCAGAGACGCACCCGTCACTCTCGGAAAGACTGTGAGGCTTCTGAGGCCAGCTTCCCCACGAAAAAGTGCCCCCGCACGACTGCGCGAGGGCACTTACGGAGGTCTGGTCAGAGGGCGTCGACGCCGCTCACCTTCCAGCCGTCGGAGGTGCGGGTGAGCGTCATACGCACCCGGTTCAGGTCCAGCCGGGGCTCCGGGACCTGGGTGCTCTGGGTGACCTGGTTGACGAAGAGCAGGACGACGGCCCGGTCCGGTGCGGCCGACACGACGGAGGCCGCCGGGGCGCCGCCGTCGGCGGGTGTGGCCACGGTCGCCTTCACCACGCCGTGGTACTTCGCCGCGGTCGGCGCGACCACCGCCTTCGTGGTCTTGCCGTACTGGTCGCGGAAGTGCCCGGTCAGCAGGGCGCGGGCCCGGGAGAAGTCCCGGTCCAGGTGCCGGTAGTCGTACGACAGCACGACCGGCGCCGCCTTCCGCGCGGCCGCGAGAGCCTCGTCGCGGGCCTGCTCCGCCTGCCGCCCCTGCCGAAACTGCCACCCGAGTACGGCGGCGGCGACCAGGGCCGCCACCAGGACCACGCCCAGCACTGCGGTGAGCATGCTCCGCCCGGCCTTGCGCACGGGCGCGCCGTCCTCCGGCTCCCCCTCGAATGACTCGGGCGACTCGGGCTCCGGCGGGTCCTCCCAGCCGTTCGCGGGAGGCTCGACGAGCAGGGTGCGCCCGGAGGGAGTCTGATCTACCTGGCGGGCACTGCGCTCGGGGCGCGCGGGCCGCCCGGCGCGCTTGGCAGCCGCGCGGGCGGCCGCGGTCATGGTGCGGCGGCCCGGTGAGCCGGCGCCGCGGGTGCGGGAGGTCGGGTTCGCCACGGTGTCTCTTCTCATCGATGGCCTCAAGGGTGGGTCAGCCCACGAACGTGACGTCAGAGGTCAGCCAGCGGCCGGCCACACGCGCCAGGTCGAGCTGGAGGCGGTAGGTGCGCGTCTGGCCCTCGGGCGCGGCGGTGTTGGTCACCTTGCTGTCGGCTACGACCAGGACCCGGGCCGAGCGCGCGTCGGACCGCACGATGCCCGCTTCCAGGACCTGCCCCTCGGACACCGACTTGTTCTGCGCAACCAGTTTCGTCAGTTGTGCGGTCTGCGCGGCGAACTCCTTCTTGAACTCGCCGGTGGCGCCCTTCAGCACATCGCCGCTGTCCCGGTCGTAGTGCCGGTAGTCGAGCGAGGTGAAGTTCAGCGCAGACTGGCGGGCAGCCGCCAGGATGTCCTGACGGCGCTGTTCCGCCGCGCGCTGGTCGGAGAGCTTCAGGCCCACCCAGACACACAGCACGGTCGTCAACACGGTCGCGGCGACGAGCCCCGCCGACAGCAGCCGCATGCGTCCGCCTCTCACGCCATCGGGCCCACGAGCAGCCATTGCCACGACTCCTTTCCGAACACGGTCTGTTCCCCGCCCGTCGAGCCGATCTCGAGGGGCGTTCCATCCGGGCCTGTCACGTTGCCGGTCTCCGGGTCGTACGGGGCCACGAACGCGGCCTGGTCGGCGCTGTACCGACCGGTCGTCGCGCCGGGCGCGTTCTGTGCTCCGCGCACCGAGGTCTTGCTGCCGCGCGGTACCGTGCAGCGCGCGTCGGTGTTCGCCGGGCGCGTGCTGGTGTCGGCGGGGTCGCGCCGCTGGGTGCCGTAGCCCTGGGTGCATGCGGGAGGGTCGTCGGCGTTCACGGTCAGCCCGAAGTGGGTGGTGCCGTCGCCGGGGATGACCGTGTAGCTGCCCGCGACCGTGAGCGGGAGGGTGACCAGGGCCTGTTCGACGCCCGGCAGGCGGGCCACGGTGATCTGGCCGCCGCTGATGAGGTTGGCCAGCAGGACCGGTACGTGCGGCCGGGTGGCCTTCAGCAGGGAGTCCAACTGCTGGGCGGCGGGCGCGGTGTTGCCGATCAGCCTGCGCAGATCGCCGTCGCTCGATTTCAGCTGCTCGGTGAGTGCGGCGAGATCGCGGGAGAACGATTTGATGGCCGAGCCCTGGTCGGCCTGTGTCTTGAGCACCGTCCGTGAGTCCTCGATCAGCGAGACCGTCTGGGGGAGCGACTCGGATGCCGACTCCACCAGCGCGTCGCCGGAGTCCACCAGCCGGCTCAGGTTCGGTCCGGTGCCGGCGAACGCCTTGCCCAGCTCGTCGACGGTGACCCGCAGATCGTCCTTGCCGACCGAGTTGACCAGCCGGTCGAGGCTGAGGACCAGGTCGGTGACGGGCAGCGGGGTCCGGGTGCGGCTGCGCGGGATCGGACTGCCGTCCATGAGGTACGGACCGCCCGACCGCCGCGGCTGGAGGTCGACGTACTGCTCGCCCACCGCCGAACGGTCGGCGACCACCGCGAGAGTGTCGGCCGGGATCCGCGGGGCACCGTCCTCGATCTTCAGCGCCACCGAGACCCCGGACCCGGTCAGCTGCAGATCGCCCACGCGGCCCACCGGCACCCCGCGGTAGGTGACCTCGGCACCGGGGAAGACGCCCCCGGACTCGGCGAAGTCGGCGCGCACGGTGTACCCGCGATGCAGGACGTCGTCCACCAGACCGGTGTACTGGGCGCCGACGTACGACACCCCGAGGGCGGTGACGGTCGCGAAGGCGAGCAGCTGGGCCCTGACCGTACGTGTGATCAAGGCAGTATCCCCTTCAGCATCAGTTCGGCGAGGCCGGGATCGACCCCCGGCGGGAGGCGACGCGAGCCGCCCCCGGTGCCGTAGGCAGCGGTGCACACCGGCGGGCACAGCAGGGTGCTGCCGTCGGAGGGCGTAGAGGGCAGGGCGGGTGCGGAGGGCACGGGAGGCACGGACGGGGTTCCCGGCAGGGACGGGACGGACGGGAGAGGGGTGGGAGTGGGGAGGCCGGGAAGGTGCGGGGGCCTGGGGGCCGGGGACTTCCCGCCCTTGCCCGGCTTGCCGGTGACGTTGCCGTACAGATCCGCCAGGTCGAGGTCGGCGGTGATCTTCAGGTTGACGTAGTCGCCCTTGACGGCGTCCGTCGCGTTGCGCGGGAACGGGTAAGTGGTGAGGAGCTCAAGAGAGTTGGGCAGGTCGTCACCCGCCTTGTTCAGCTCCTGCAGGATGGGCTGGAGCTTCTTCAGGTCGGCGACGGTGTCGTCGTGGGAGGCGTTTACCACCCTGGTGCCGGTCTTGCCGAGTGTGGACAGGGCGGTGAGCATCTTCGTCAGGTCCTTGCGCTGGTCGGCGAGGGCCTTCAGAGCGGGCGGTATCGTGTCGACGGCCAGGGCGATCGTCTTCCTCTCGTCCTTCAGCCGCTTCGCCAGCCGATCGACGCCCTTGAGCGCGCGGACAATCTCCGCCCGCTGGCCGTCGAGGCCGCCGATGAACGTGTCGAGCTGCTTCAGCAGGGACCTGACCCGGTCCTCGCGGCCGCTGAGGGCCTTGTTCAGCTCGACGGTGATCGTCTTCAGCTGGGCCACCCCGCCGCCGTTGAGCAGCGCGGACAGGGCCGACAGCACCTCCTCGACCTCCGGGTTGCGGCCGCTGCGGGACAGCGGGATGAGGTCGCCGTCGTGGAGCCGTCCGACGGGCGCGGTGCCGGTCGGCGCGGACAGGGCGACGTACTTCTCGCCGAGCATGCTCGTCTGCCTCAGGTCGGCGACCGCGTTGCCGGGCAGTTTCACCGAGTCGGCGATGCGCAGCCGTACCCGCGCGTGCCAGCCGTCCAGTTCCACCTTCTCGACCGTGCCCACGGTGACGTCGTTGACCTTGACCGCCGATTGCGGCACCAGGTCCAGGACGTCCCGGAACTCGACGGTGACGTGGTAGGCGTGGCCGTCCGAGGCGGCGCCGCCGGGGAGCGGGACGTCGTACCAGCCGTTGAACTCGCAGCCGGTCAGCAGCAGCGAGCCGATCGCCGTCCAGGCGGCCACCCGCCCCAGGCGCTTCACGCTCATGCCGGTGCCCCCAGGATTCCGCCGAGGGTCTTGTCGACCGTGCCCGTCGACGCCGGGGCCGACGGCACCTTGGGCAGGGAGTCGAAGAGCTTCTTCAGCCCGGCGCAGTTGTCGTGGTCGTCGCCGGTCGTCTTCAGGATCGAGCAGAGCAGCGCTGACGGATCCTGAGGGGCTTGCGCGTTGTTGCGGGTGTCGAGGGTGCCGGCTGCGGGGTTGTAGGCGTTCTGCAGGTTCGACAGGCCCGTAGGGGCGACCGTCAACAGCTCCTCCAATGCGGCCCGTTGGGTGACGAGGACCTTGGTGACCTTGGCCAGGCCCTGCACGTCCGAGGTCAGCGCCTTCTTGTTGCCCTTCACGAAGCCGGCCACGTCACCGAGTGCGGCGGCCAGGTACTTCAGCGCGGCCGCGAGATCCTTGCGCTCCCCGGCGAGCTGCCCGGCCACATCGGCGAGGTCGGTGTTGAACGACCGCACGCTGGTGTCGTCCGCCGCGAGCGCGGCCGTGAACACCTGAAGGTTCCGCACGGTCCCGAACAGGTCGCCGCGCCCGTCGGACAGAGTGGTGACCGCCTGGGACAGGTCCTCCACCGTCTGGTTGAGGTTCTGGCCCTGCCCCCGGAGGTTGTCCGCGCTCACCCCGAGCAGCCGGGACAGCGAGCCCTCCTTGTTGGCACCGTTCGGGCCGAGCGCCTCGGCGGTGGTGTGCAGGCTGTCGAAGATCCGGTCCAGCTCGACGGGGACGGCCGTACGGGACTCGGGGATGACGTCTCCGTCCCGCAGCACCGCGCCCTTGCGATACACCGGCAGCAGCTGCACGTAACGGTCGCTGACCACGGAGGAGTTGACGATAGCGGCCCGTGCGTCGGCGGGGACCTTGCGGCCCCGGTCGTATGCCAGCTCCACCCGTACCCGGTCGCCCTCCGGCGTGATCTTCCTGACCTCGCCGATGCGGACGCCAAGGACTCGGACGTCGGAGCCGGGGTAGATGCCGACGGTGCGCGGGAAGTACGCCGTGACGCGGACGGGGCCGGGGCCCGGCCAGAGGACGACGGCGAGGCCGACGACGATCGCGAGCGCGGTGAACAGGGCCAGGAGTCTGCGGGTCACCGGGTGCCTCCCGTCCGTGGCGTGACCGGGGCGGCGACCAGGTTCTGGATGTAGGAGTCGAACCAGCGGCCGTTTCCGAGGGTGTTGGTGAAGAGCCGTACGTAGGGGGCGAGCAGCTGGACGCTGCGGTCGAGGCTGGCCTGGTTGCGTTCGAGCATCGTCACGAAGGTGTTGAGGTTCTTCAGCGCGGGCCCGATCTCCTTGCTGTTGTCGTCGACCAGGCCGGACAGCTCGACGCCCAGCAGCGCGGAGCTCTTGAGCAGCGTGTGGATCGCCGCGCGCCGCTTGTCGATCTCCTTGAACAGTGCGTCACCGTCCTTCACCAGCGCGGAGAAGTCCTTCGTGTGTCCGGCCAGCACCTCGGTGACCCCGTTCGCATGGTCGAGGAGCCCGCGCAGCGCCTGGTCACGGGAGGCGACGGTCCGGGAGATCCGTGACAGCCCCTGGATCGACGCCCGTACCTCCTCGGGGGAGTCCTGGAAGGTGACGGAGATCGTGTCCAGTGCCCTCGCGAGCCGCTCCGTGTCGACCGCCTCGGTGGTGGTCGTCAGGTCGCTGAAGGCCTGGACGACGTCGTACGCCGACACGGTCCGCCGGAGCGGGATCTCGCTGCCCGGCTTCAGCTGGCCGGGACCCTTCGCGTACAGGGCCAGGTACTTCGCGCCGAGGATCGTCTTGACACGGATCGACGCACCCGTGTCGGTACCGAACGCCGGGTGGCCCTTCACTTTGAAGTTCACTTTGACGTGGTCGCCGTCCAGGTCGACGCCCTCGACCTTGCCGACCTTGACCCCTGCGATCCGTACCTCATCGCCCGGCTTGAGCCCGCCGGCCTCGGAGAAGGCCGCGCTGTAGGCATCGCCGCCGCCGATCAGCGGCAGGCTGTCGGCGTTGAAGGCGGCAACGGTCAGCAGCGCCAGGACGGTGAGACCCACGGCACCGACGACGACCGGGTTGCTCCCCCACTGCCCGAAAGGCGTGGGAGGTGCCCCCACGCGGAAGGGCTTCAGGCGTGGGCGCTTGAGCCGGATCCTGGGCAGCCTCGGCGGCAGGACGCGTACCTTCACGAGGGGTTCGGGTCGGGGTTTGCGCTTCGGCAGCAGCCTGGGAAGTTTCGGCAGCTTCGGCGGCAGGACCCGGACCCTCACGAGGGGCTCGGGGCGGCGGACATCGCGCCGCCTGATGCGCATGCTCATCCGCCACACCTCGCCCGCGCCACATGCAGCTCCGGGGTGATCACCTGCTTGGTCTTCGGCAGCACGATCCGGCCGTCGAAGTCGCAGAGGTAGAAGTTGAACCACGAGCCGTACGAGGCGGTCCCCGTCAGCTTCTCGAGCTTGTTCGGCAGCCGCTTCAGGATGCCCTCCACGGTGTTGTCGTTCTTGTTCAGCGTTCCGGTGAGATCGCCGAGCCCGGCGATGTCGTCCTTCAGCGGTGGACGCGCGTCCTTCAGCAGCCCCGACGTGACGTCCGTGAGGTCGCCGATGCTCACCAGCGACTCCCCGATGGGCTTGCGGTCGGCGGACAGCCCCGAGACCACCCGGCGCAGCTGCGTGAGCAGCTCGGAGAAGCGGGAGCCGCGCTTGTCGAGCGTCTCCAGGACGGTGTTGAGGTTGTCGATCACCGATCCGATCAGCTTGTCGCGGTCGGCGAGGGTGCTGGTGAGTGAGGCCGTGTGCGCGAGCAGGCTGTTCACCGTGCCGCCCTCGCCCTGGAGGGTCTGGATGATCTCGGTGGCGAGCTGGTTGACGTCGCTCGGGCTGAGCGCGGCGAACAACGGCTTGAAGCCGTTCAGCAGGGCGTTGAGGTCCAGCGCCGGCTGGGTCCGGGAGAGCGGGATGGTGCCGCCCGGCCGCAGCCGGGCGGTGACGTCGCCTGTGCCCTCGGTGAGCGCGATGTACCGCTGGCCGACCAGGTTGCGGTAGCGGACGACCGCGTGGGCCCCGGCGAGCAGCGGCCGGTCCGCGCTGACGGTGAACGTGACCTCCGCCAGCGTCCGGTCCTTGATCCGGATGCCGTCGACCTCTCCCACCCGCACTCCGGCCACGCGGATGTCGTCGCCGGTCTCCAGCCCGGTGACGTCGGTGAACACGGCGTGATAGGTGTCCTTGGGGGTGAAGGAGACATTGACGATGGTGGCGGCGAGCAGCGCCGTCGCCGCGATCGTGACCAGCGCGAAGAGGCTGAACTTGATCAGCGGGGCCGCGGTCTGCCGGGCTCCTGGCCTGCTCATGCGACACTCACCGCCGTTCCGCGCGCGAGCGGCCCGAACAGCAGGGTCGCCACGGGCGGCACCTGGTCCGCGGGGACGCCCATGACGGGGGCCACGAGTGAGCCGACGGCCCGCTGCTCGGCCCGGGTGGAGGACACGTCGACACCTCCGGGGAACGCGCCGCCGGAACCTCCGGCCGACGTACCGTCGTCGAGATGTGGCTTCGGCCCGGGCACCTGCGGATGCGGCAGGCCGCGGCAGTTCGGGCCGGACCGCTCGCCGTACACCGGCTCCTCACCGGGCCGGTAGGACCCCTGCGGCCGGACGACCTCAAGGGTGATCCGCATCTCGCCGCCCCGGAAGGCGTCCTCCGACGCCGTCTCCTGCCGGACCAGGCCCTGGAACAGGCACGGGTACTCGGGGGAGTAGCGGGCGAACAGCTCCAGCGTGGGGCGGGAGACACGGCCCAGGGTGATCAGCCGGTCACCGTTCTCGGACAGGAAGTCGTTCGCCGTGCCCGCCACGGAGGCGGTCGCGCGCAGAGCCGAGGCCAACCGGTCCCTCTTCTCGACGATCGTTCGGCTGGTGGTGACCGTGTTGCGCAGGATCCGCATCAGATCGGGCGCGGCGTCGCCGTACACCTCGGCGACGTCCGCGAACCGCGTGATGTCCTCCTTGAGGGAGGGCATGTGCGGGTTGAGGCGGCGCAGATAGCCCTCGACCCGGGTGAGGTTGTCACCGATCCGGTCGCCGCGGCCCTCCAGCGCCGTGGCGAACGCCGAGAGCGTGGCGTTGAGCTCACCCGGCTGGACCGTGCGCAGCAGCGGCAGCAGGTCGTTCATCAGCTGCTGCACCTCCATGCCGACCTTCGTGCGGTCCTGGGCGATGACGTCTCCGGCGCGGATGGGCCGAGCCGACGACTGCGCAGAACGCGGGGGCGGGACCAGGTCGACGTACTTCTCGCCGAACAGCGTCTTGGGCAGCAGCCGCGCGTGCACGTTCGAGGGGATGTACGACACGTACTGCGGCTTGAGCGCGATGTCGAGGGTCGCCTTTGTGCCGTCGGCGTGCACCTCGCGCACCTCGCCGACCAGCACCCCGCGCAGCTTGACGTCGGCGCGTGGATCGAGCTGGTTGCCGAGGGCGTCGGCCTCCAGTGTGATGGGCACGACGGACGTGAATGCCTGCTGGTAGACGGCCACCGCGAGCGACAGCAGCAGCGCGAGCACGGCGAGGAACGCGATGCCGTACAGCCTGAGTCTCGTTCTGTGCATATGCACCGTTCTCACCCCGCTATCCGTACCGTCGTGTTGGCGCCCCAGATCGCGAGGCTCAGGAAGAAGTCCAGGACGTTGATGGCGACGATCGAGGTCCGCACAGCCCGGCCCACCGCGACGCCGACACCGGCCGGGCCGCCACTCGCGTGGTAGCCGTAGTAGCAGTGCACCAAGATGATCAGCAGCGCGAAGACGATCACCTTGCCGAAGGACCAGAACACGTCGACGGGCGGAAGGTACTGGTGGAAGTAGTGGTCGTACGTGCCGGTCGACTGCCCGTAGTAGCCGGTGGTGATGGTGCGGGCGGCCAGGTACGAGGACAGCAGCCCGATCACGTAGAGCGGGATCACCGCGACGAAGCCGGCGATCATCCGGGTCGTCACCAGGAACGGCAGCGACGGGACGCCCATCACCTCGAGCGCGTCGGTCTCCTCGCTGATCCGCATCGCGCCGAGCTGCGCGGTGAACCCGGCGCCGACCGTCGCGGACAGGGCGAGTCCAGCCACCAGCGGGGCGATCTCCCGGGTGTTGAAGTACGCCGACAGGAACGCCACGAAGTTGGAGGTGCCGAGCTGGTTGAGGGCCGCGTAGCCCTGGAGGCCGACCTCGGTGCCGGTGAAGAAGGACAGGAACGCGATCACGCCGACCGTGCCGCCGACGACGGCGAGCGCGCCGCGCCCGAAGCTCACCTCGGCGAGCAGCCGCAGGATCTCCTTCTTGTAGCGGCGCAGGGTGCGGCCCGTCCAACCCAACGATCGTCCGTAGAAAGACAGTTGGGAGCCCAGCTCTTCGAGTGAGCGCAAGGGTCGATCGAGGAGTTCTTGCGGTCTCATCGGCTAACCCCTCTGTGGGACGACCTGGAAGTACACAGCAGTCATCACGAAGTTGGTCACGAACAGCAGCATGAAGGTGATCACCACGGACTGGTTGACGGCATCGCCCACTCCCTTCGGACCGCCTTGCGCCGTCAGCCCCTTGTACGAGGCGACGATCGCCGCGATGGCCCCGAACACCAGCGCCTTGATCTCCGCCGCCCACAGGTCGGACAGCTGGGCGAGGGTGGTGAAGGACGCCAGGTAGGCGCCGGGCGTGCCGTGCTGGAGGACGACGTTGAAGAAGTAGCCGCCCGCGACACCGACGACCGAGACGAGGCCGTTGAGCAGCACGGCCACGACCATCGACGCCAGCACCCGCGGTACGACGAGCCGGTGGACCGGGTCGATGCCGAGCACCTGCATCGCGTCGATCTCGTCCCGGATCTTGCGCGCCCCGAGGTCCGCGCAGATCGCCGTGCCGCCCGCGCCCGCGATGAGCAGCGCGGTGACGATCGGCGAGGCCTCGCGCAGCACCGCGAGCACGGACGCGGCGCCGGAGAAGGACTGCGCGCCCAACTGCCGGGTCAGGCTGCCGATCTGCAGCGCGATGACCGCCCCGAAGGGAATCGAGACCAGAGCCGTCGGGAGGATCGTGACGCTCGCCACGAACCATGCCTGCTGGATGAACTCCCGTGCCTGGAAGGGCCGTCGGGGGAGGGACCGGAAGACGTCCAGCGCCATCGCGAAGAGGTTGCCCGAGTGCCGGAGCGCACCCACCGGGGAAAGCCTCATGCGCCCGTCACCCCCGTCCCGTGCAGCTCTGCCTCGCGTCTCGCGATCGCCTCCCAGCGGGGCGGGTGGGTGATGCCAGGGCCGGGGAGCAGACGGGGAGTCAGCGCGTCGGCCGGGACGCCCTCGTCGATCTGGGCCAGCTCCTGCTCGATCTGGGCCGCGTCCTTCTCCTCCGCCATGCCGATCGGCCCCTGCATCCGGCCGTTCAGGAACTGCCGTACCACGGGCTCGTCACTGGCCAGCAGCTCCTCGCGGGGCCCGAACATCACCAGCTCGCGCCGGAAGAGCAGCCCGATGTTGTCCGGGACCTGGCGGGCCGAGGCGATGTCGTGGGTGACGATCAGGAAGGTCGCGTCGATCTGTGCGTTGAGGTCGACGATGAGCTGATTGAGGTAGGCCACGCGGACCGGGTCCAGCCCCGAGTCCGGCTCGTCGAACAGGATGATCTCCGGGTCGAGGACCAGGGCACGGGCGAGCCCGGCCCGCTTGCGCATACCGCCGGAGATCTCGCCAGGCAACTTCCCCTCGGCGCCGATCAGCCCGACCATGTCCATCTTTTCCAGGACGATCCGCTTGATCTCGCTCTCGGACTTGCGGGTGTGCTCGCGCAGCGGGAAGGCGATGTTGTCGTAAAGGTTCATTGAGCCGAACAGCGCGCCGTCCTGGAACAGCACGCCGAACAGCTTCCGCACCTCGTACAGGTCGTGCTCGCGCAGGCGGGTGATGTCCCGGCCCGCGACCTTCACCGACCCCCGCTCCGGCTTCAGCAGCCCCACGAGCGTCTTGAGGAACACCGACTTGCCCGTCCCCGAGGGGCCGAGCATCACCGAGATCTCCCCGGCGGGCAGCGTCAGCGAGACGTCCTGCCAGATCACCTGGTGGCCGAAGGACTTGGTCAGCCCTTCCACACAGATCTCGACACCCATCCGGTTCCATCCTTCGCCCGTGGAGCAGCTCCGACATCTGCTCTACGGGAAGGGGAGGGGCGTCCGTCGCGGCGGACGAAGAATTTTTCGCGGACGCGTGTACGGGGCGCTACGGCAGCTTCGGTGACGGCGTGCGCGAAGGCGGCCTCGGGGCGGGGACGGAGAGCGGAGCGGCCGGTACGGCCGAGGACGGGGGGAGCGACGGGACCGGCGAGGCGGCCGACTTCGTCGGCAGGCCCGGCAGGGCGGTCGGCAGGCCCGGCACCTTCGGCACCACGGACACCTGCGGGACCTGCG
>NZ_JBIARC010000135.1:0-11606 GCF_042889625.1 Streptomyces sp. NPDC002573
GACTGGTGTTTCCAGCAACAAACGCCGTGATCCGAAGACCGCGGCGCCGAGCAACGAATGCAATTCTTAGCGACCGCAAAAACCCCTGGCAAAGGCGTGACGTACTATCCCCGGTAGTCACAACAGGTCGGGCGAAGCGGGTCAAACCTTGCCATCTGCCCGCTCAAGGGGACCGCGCCTACGCCCTAAGCGCCTTCGTATGTGACCTGCGCCCTGTGCGAGCCCTCACACCGAGAGCAGGGAGATGTCGCACTGAGTCGCGGACGCAAACTCCCCGTAAAGCGATTTCCCCCATGGAACCCCGCGCCGCAATCACCACCGGCACAGTGCGGAACCGGCACCCTCGGGCCAAGGCTTCGGCACAGTCGGGTGGCGTCCGATTCACGCTCAAGCGAGGACGGCCTCGACGAGATCAAGACGGTTCACACGAACGCCCTGTCGCGGGAGGGGCGGGGGCGTCCGCCACGATGAAAAACCGCCGCCACCCACACCCGCACCTCGCCTCGCCTCGCCTATCGACATTCGATAGATTCACATCGCAATTCGATGGAAGGGTGGGTCATGGGAAAGCTGACAGTGGGTGCATTGCGCGCAGTGCTCGGGGTGGTGCTCGCCGGCACCGTGTTCGTACAGGCATTGATGGTGTGGACGTTGGTCAGCGGGAGCGACCCGGAGGACGGGGCGCTCCCGCTGACCCCGCTGCGCGTGATCACGATTCTGGGCATGGTGTCGGCCCAGGTCGCCCTGGTCTGCGTATGGCGGCTGGTGACGATGGTGCGACGCGGAACCGTGTTCTCCCACGCCGCCTTCCGGTACGTGGACCTCGTGATCGGCGCGATCGTGGCGGCTGCCCTCATGTGGTTCGCGGTCACGGCCATCAACGCGCCGGGCCAGCGGGACGACCCGGGCGTCACCATCATCATGGGCGGGGTCGGCGTGGCCATCCTGGGGGTCGCGCTCATCGTGCTCGTGCTGCGGATGCTGCTCGCCCAGGCCGTCGCGCGCGACGTCGAAGCGGCACAGATGCAGGCCGAGTTGGACGAGGTGATCTGATGCCGATCGCCGTCGACATCGACGTGATGCTGGCCAGGCGGAAGATGTCCGTGGGCGAGCTCGCGGACCGAGTGGGGATCACGCCCGCCAACCTGGCGGTACTCAAGAACGGCCGCGCCAAGGCGGTGCGCTTCGCGACACTCGCCGCCCTCTGCGAGGTGCTCGAGTGCCAGCCTGGCGACCTGCTGCGCTGGGAGGCCGGGGACGCAGCCGGCGGATGACGCACCCCAGGACGGGCATGAAAACGCCTCGCAACACCGGCCCGTGACACGGCACGTGGACCGCACGGACGTAGATCACCGATCACCCGCAGCACCGTCCCGACCCCGTCGGGTGGATTGCGGCTGACCCGCACCGCACCGCCGTGGTCGACGATCGCAATCTGCGCACGTGACCTCCCCACCGCAATCCCCCGTCCTTCCGGCGCGGAAGGGCGGGGCTCTCGGCCAACAAGCCTGGATCGGCTGAAGTCAGCGACCAGCCCGTACGCGGGTCCCGATCGTACGAGGGCACGCCTGTGTTCGGCGACGAGGTTCTGGCCACCGCCAACCTCGACCGGCTCCTCCACCACTGCGAGGTCGTCCCGATCAACGGCCCTGGCTACCGCCTCGAGAACCGCCTCACCGCACTCGACGGCGAAGCCGACGTCGCCTGACGGACCCGGCGGGCACTACTCGCTTCGAGCATTGTCGAGCTCGGCCGCCAGCACGGCCATCCCGTGCAGATGAGTGAAGTACTTGGTTGCGTACTCGTCATCGCCAATGAACGGACGAATCTCTCCAAGGAGCGCGGTGCATGCCTGCGGTATGTCTCAGCGCCAGTCATCCAAGGGGCCGTTCATGGATGAGGAGACACAGCCGGCGAGCATGGTGTCCATCATCCCCATGCATTCGCCCTCGGGCTCGCGCTGGTAGAAGCCCGGAGGGAAGCGCAAGGTCCTGAACTCGTCCCACAACCGCGCCAGCTGATCCGGTTGCGCTTCCGCCATGCCTGTGATCACGCCCTACGACCAGGCGTCGAGGGAACGCGTTCCCCGCCCACTTGGTGCTCGGCGTGATGCCGGGTGGGCAGGACCCGTGCCGCGGCGGGAGTGCAGCGGCTGCGGAAGAAGTCAACGATGATGTCCGCGGTATTGATGTCTTTGTGGGCGCAGAGGGCTTGGGTGATGTGCGCACGCACCGCCCCCCCTGCACCGCCGCCTAGCGTGAACCACCCGACATTCCTGAGGAGCCTTGATGTGCCGGGGTGGGCCACCCCGCCGCGCCGAACGTGGTCAGGACTGTCCTGCGACCAACTAGGCCCGAGCACCGTGAGTCCCCCCGTGGAACGCTTGGGACGCCGCCACGCGCGCCAAGCTTCCGCAGCGCGGTGAGCGGAGCGTCAAGGTACTGACGGTGGCGGCTCTCGCCACGTGGCGATCACCCGCCGCGTCGCCGCCATGTACGTGATTCAAAGTCGTTGAGATCCTCCGCTCTCAAGGAGCACTGGCCTGCTGACGTTCAAACAGATGTGCAGCGCGCTGGAGCGATCCACCGCTGACACCGGTAGGCCAGTCGGACGCGGTCACCAACACAGGAGTCCGAAATTGGGCAGTTCGAAGCGATGGGGTCCAAGACGGTGGAACCTCTTCGTCCGTGCAGCCGCACTGATCGCCGCACCCCTGGCGGTCATCGGCCTTGAAGCCCCGGCCCAGGCAGTAACGCCGGCCCACCATGCCCAGGCAGGTGTCACAGCCGGGACTGCAGCCCCGTCCCCGGTGCCGGCGGAGCGGGTGTGCTCCGCCCCCAAGCCGGGGTCCTACAGCTGTTTCGCGCTGCGTCGCACGGACAAGCGGGGCGCTGCCCGTTTGGCCGCCGGCGTCATGCCCACTGGCTATGGGCCGGCGGACCTGCAGAGCGCCTACAACCTGCCGGCGTCGGGTGGCGGCGGCCGTACGATCGCCATCGTCGACGCCATGGACGACCCCAACGCGGAGGCGGATCTCGCCGTCTACCGCGCAAAGTACGGACTGCCGCCCTGTACGACCGCCAACGGTTGTTTCACCAAGGTGTCCCAACGCGGCGGCACCGACTACCCGGCGCCCGACCAGGGCTGGGCAGGTGAGATCTCGCTCGACCTCGACATGGTGTCCGCCGCCGCGCCCGACGCGAAGATCCTCCTTGTCGAGGCGGACAACGCCAATGGCGATGACCTCGGTGCGGCCGTCGACGAGGCCGTGGCCCTGGGCGCCAAATACGTCTCGAACTCCTACGGCACGCAGTACGACGAGGAAGACAGCGGCGAAGACCCGTCCGAGACCACCACGTCGGACGTTCACTACAACCATCCCGGTGTCGCGATCGTCGCCTCCGCCGGTGACAGTGCCTACGGCGTCTCCTACCCGGCCGCCTCGCAGTACGTGACCTCCGTGGGCGGCACGTCGCTGGTCAAGGACTCCGGCAACGCCCGCGGCTGGTCCGAGTCGGTGTGGGGCGGCACCGGATCGGGTTGCTCGCTGTACGAGCCCAAGCCGGTCTTCCAGCACGACACCGGATGTGCGATGCGCACTGTCGCGGACGTCTCCGCCGTGGCCGACCCTGCCACGGGCGTCGCGGTGTACCAGACCTACGGTGGCACCGGCTGGTCGGTCTACGGCGGCACGAGCGCCAGTGCCCCCATCATTACGTCGGGCTACGCGGTGGCCGGCAGTCCGTCCCCGGGGACGTATCCCAACTCCTACCCCTACCAGCACCCGGCCGCGCTCAACGACGTGACCTCGGGGAGCAACGGCGGTTGCTCCCCGCAGTACCTGTGCAACGCCGGCGCCGGATACGACGGCCCGACCGGACTCGGCACCCCGAACGGCGTCGCCGCGTTCACCAGCGGCCCGCACGGGGTGGTCTCCGGCACGGTCACCAGCACCGCGGGCGGCCCGGTCGCCGGAGCCACCGTCTCGGCCGACGGGCTCAGCGCCACCACCGACTCCAGCGGCGCCTACTCGCTCGACGTGCCGACCGGCACCTACACCCTCACCGCGTCCGGATACGGGTTCGCGAGCTCCGATGTCACCGGGGTGACGGTCGCCGACGGTGCCAAGGTGAGTGAGAACTTCACGCTCGCCCCCGTACCCAGGCACACCGTGAGCGGCACCGTCATCGACGGCAGCGGTCACCACTGGCCGCTGTACGCGAAGATCACCGCCAGCGGTGTGCCCGGCGGCCCGGTGTTCACCAACCCCGCCACCGGCAAGTTCAGCCTCGACCTCCCGCAGGGACACGACTACACGCTGAGTGTCAGCGCCGCGTACCCCGGCTACGAGCAGACGCACAAGACGGTCACCGTGGCGGGCTCGGACCAGACCGTCCCGATCGCCCTCTCCGTCGACCGGGTGGCTGAGACCGCACCGGGCTACGCGGTCCACCACGTCGGGACGACGCAGACCTTCGACTCGACCACCGGGGCCGCCCCGTCCGGCTGGAACGTGGTCAACGCCCCTGGCACCAGCGGCGGTTGGAGCTTCAACGACCCGGGCCACCGCGGCAACCTGACTGGCGGCACCGGAGGCTTCGCCATCGTCGACAGCTACCTCGCAGGGAGCTCGGCCTCCCAGGACTCGCAACTGATCAGCCCGGCCTACGACTTGAGCAAGGATGCGACCCCGCAGGTCGAGTTCGACACCGATCAGCTCAGCCGTCAGCCCGGTACCGACCAAGACATGATCGACGCGACCACCGATGGCGGCCAGACCTGGACCAAGGTCTGGAAGGGCAACCTGTGGGGCGCAGCACACCACTTCAAGGTCCCGCTCGCACAGTACGCCGGCAAGTCCAACGTCCAGCTGCGCTTCCGATACGTCGCCCACAGCGACTTCTGGTGGGAGCTTGACAACATCTTCGTCGGCAACCGCAGCTACGACCCGGTCCCCGGAGGCCTGGTGGCCGGCACCGTCGCCGACGCCAACACCGGGGCCCCCGTCAACGGTGCCAGGGTGACCAGCAGGAGCGATCCTGCCGAATCGGCGCTCACCTCCGCCACGCCGACCGACCCGTATCTGCCGGACGGCTTCTACTGGATGTTCTCCTCGGTCACCGGCAAGCACCAGTTCTCGGCGGTCAAGCCCTACTTCGCCACCGGGACACAACCGGTCAAGGTCACCGCCAATGGCGTGGTCCAGCACAACTTCAAGCTGAAGGCAGGCCGACTCACCGTCAAGCAGACAGCCGTCGACGTCACCGTCGCCACGGGCGGCAAGAAGTCCGCGAAGCTGGTCGTCCGCAACGACGGCAGTGCCCCGGCCACCTTGAAGCTCGCCGAGCACCCCGCGCTGCTGCCGCAGCTGTCGCGGGGCGGCGCACCGCTCATCCGGGTCGCGGGGACCTTCTCGCCGCTGCCGATGAAGGCCCTGGCGGCGCGCGCTGAGGCGGGCGCGACGAACACTGCCGCCGCGGGCGTCGGTACCAGGACGCGGACCGCCGCGGCCGGGACGGCCTGGCAGACCTCCGCCGATCTACCCACAGCGCTCTCCAGCAATGTGGCCGACTTCTATGACGGCCGGCTCTACACCGGATTCGGCTGGGCCGGGACGGCCGTAGGCGACGTCAGCTCGCTGTACTCCTACAACCCCGCCACCGGCGCCTGGTTCCAGCTGGCCTCCGCCACCGATCCCCGGGAAGCGCCCGCCCACGGCTTCATCGGGGGCAAGCTCTACGTGGCCGGTGGCTGGGGCAGCCTGAACGGTACCGACCGCAAGCTGGAGATCTACGACCCCCGCACCGACCAGTGGACGGTCGGAGCCGACATGCCCACCGCGTACGCGGCCTCCGGCAGCGCGGTACTGGGCGACAAGCTATACACGGTCGGTGGCTGCTACGCCCTGTCCTGCGCCGGCGTCACCGACGTCCAGGTGTACGACGCGCACACCGACAGCTGGTCCAAGGCCGCCCCGTACCCCGAGCCGGTCACCTGGACCTCCTGCGGTGCCATCGCGGGCAAGCTCTACTGCGCCGGGGGCATCGCCGGCGACAACAGCGACCACCCCATCAAGCACGCCTACGTCTACGACCCGGGCACCAACATCTGGACGCCGATCGCGGACCTGCCGAACACCACCTGGGGCGCCGCCTACAGCACCGCCAACGGTCAGCTGCTCGTCTCCGGCGGCGTGATCAGCAGCGGTGGGCTCCGCCCGACGCTGACCAACCAGGCCTACGCCTACAGCCCCGCCACCAACGCCTGGACCGCGCTGCCCAACGCCGACCTCACCGTGTACCGCGGCGCGGGGGCGGTCGGGTTCTATGTGGCCGGCGGCCTGTCGAGCAACCAAGTGCTCGCTCCGTCGATCAGCAATGTTTCCCTGCTGCCCGGCTACACCCACAACGCCTCACCGACCGACGTCAACTGGCTCTCCGAGACCCCCAAGTCAGTGACCATCGCACCCGGCCGGAGCACCACGGTGACGGTCACCGTGAACGCCGCAGCACCGGGAGTCGTCACATTCGGCGACTACACCGCGGCCCTGTCGCTCAACGCCGACACCCCGTACCCGACCCGGTCCATTCCCGTCGCCATGCACGTCGGCCCAGCCGGGAACTGGGGCAGGATCACGGGCACCGTCCTCGGCCTGGACAGCAACGGACACCGCGTTCCGTTGGCTGGGGCGACCGTCAAGATCCGCTCCGGGGCCAACGGCTACACCCTTGCGACGACCCAGGAAGGCATGTACGACCTCTGGCTCCCCACCAGCGGCCGTCCCGTGACCGTCCTCGTCGCCAAGAGCGGCTTCAAGTCCACCACCACGACCGTGAAGATCACGGATGACATGACCATCACGCGCAACTTCACACTCAAACCGATTTCCTGAGCCTGGCCCGCACAGGTGAAGTGAACTGACGCAAGACGGCCCGGCTCCCCCTGGCGAAGCCGGGCCGTTCGTCACGCTCAGCCAGGGTCAAGCCGAGCTCCGCACGAAGGGCCTGCGGATCAACGAGAGGCGGGTCGCCCGCATCATGCGGGCGTTCTCCATCGCCGGCACACGCCTGCGCAGACGCATCCGCACCACCGTTCCGGACCCGGCGGCATCGCAGGTTCCGGACCTGTACCAGCGGGACTTCACCGCCACCGAGCCGGGGCGGCAATACATGGGGTCGGGTAGCCGGAGGGAATCTCACCCTCCGGCTCCCACAGAACCGTGCGTAACAGTCTCCCGTTACACGGCTCTTGCCACCCTGATCACCAGAAATTACGGCACAGACGCCAATGCGCGAACATTCCCGGGTATCGCTTGGTGATCCCCTGGAAACAGTCCTTGGCTTTCTTGAACCCGGCCAGCCGTTTGTACTTTCTGCGGATCCAGCGCATCAGGTAGGCGTTGATGCGCCGCAGGAGGGGTTTCAGCGCGGAGTGATAGAACGCTCCGTAGTACTGCATCCACCCTCGCACGATCGGGTTGATGATCCGTGCGAGTTGAGCAAAGGTATGGCCCGTGCGCCGATGGATTCGCCACCCGCGCAATTCGGAACTGAGCCTGTTCAGGGCTTCCTTGCTGATCGCAGGGAGAAAGCACGGAAATGTCACCCCATGCTTGCTGCGCGCCGCGCGAGCGCGGAACGTGAACCCCAGGAACGTGAACGCAGTGTGCTCATACGAGCCCCGCCGGTTCGCGTCCTTGCAGTAGACGATCCGCGTCTTGTCGGGATGCAGACGCAGCCCGACCTCTTCCATCCGGTTCCTGATCGCCTCCACCAGTCTTCTGGCCTGGCGCTCGCTGACGCAGTGCACGACCGCGTCATCCACGTAGCGTTCGAAAGGGACGTTCGGATACTCCCGAGTCAGCCACATGTCGAACGCGTAGTGCAGGAACAGATTCGCCAACACGGGCGAAACCGATGACCCTTGCGGGGCAATGCCGCGTAGATAAGCAGTTCAGTGTGCTGTTTCCACATTTGCACAGCGACACGCCCGGGCTGGCTGTGGATAGTCAACTGGTATAACCGCTGCCCTTTCCCTATGCCGGTGAAGCTGGTTATCTTCCTCGTTCATGGGTGGGGCTCGAGGTGGTGCTGTGGTCTCCGGCGAACGGCTGACTGACCGGGTGGGTATCGGGGTTCTGACACGTCTGGTGGACCGGGACCTGGTCGATGAGGTGCTCGCCGAGACGGGACGGGCCGAGAAGCGATCCCGCCTGCTGCCTGCGCGTGTGGTCGTCTATTACGTCATGGCTCTGTGCTTGTTCTTCAGTGATTCGTACGAGGAGGTGGTCCGTCTCCTCGTCGGCGGCCTACGTTTTCTGGGGACATGGCGGAAGGAATGGACGGTTCCTACCTCCAGTGCGATTTCTCAGGCGCGTCGGCGTCTGGGGCCAGAACCGTTGAAGGTGCTGTTCGAGCGAGTGGCGCTGCCGTGTGCCCAGCGGGGCACGCAGGGGGCGTGGCTGGGTCGGTGGCGGCTGATGGCCATCGATGGTTTCGTGCTGGATGTTCCTGATACTCCTGCGAATGATGCGAAGTTCGGGCGTTCCGGCGGGACACGGAATCCTGCCCCGTTTCCGCAGGTGAAGATCGTGGGCCTCGGTGAATGCGGCACGCACGCCATCGTGGCCGCACGGCTGGGCCCGTGGCGGACGGACGAAGGCACTCTTGCCCGGGACCTGGTTGCTGATTTCGAGCCCGGCATGTTGGTTACCGCTGACCGCGGGTTTTACGCGTATCGGCTGTGGGAGGCGGCCGCCGCCACGGGAGCGGACCTGTTGTGGCGGATGCCCGAGGGGCCTCATCTGCCAGTGGTCCGGCCGCTGAAGGACGGGTCGTATGAGTCTTTTCTGCTCGACCCAAAAGTGCGGAGCCGGCGCGCTAACCAACGGCACCGCGGTTCGGCGTGCATCGAGGAACCGTCCGGGATCCCAGTCCGGGTTGTCGAGTACGAAGTGACCAACCGTGACGGCAAGGGAGAGATCTTCTGCTTGATCACCACGATCATGGATCCGGATGAAGCCAATGCCGCGGAGCTTGCGGCTGCCTATGCCGAGCGCTGGGAATTCGAGTCCGGTCTAGATGAGATCAAGACCCACCAGCGTGGCCGAGGCGGTGTTCTGCGCTCAAAATCTCCGGACATGATCGAGCAGGAGATTTGGGCGCTGTTGCTGACCCATTATGCGGTCCGACATCTGATGTGCGAGGCGGCTGACCAAGCTGACATCGACCCTGACAGACTGTCCTTCATCAGATGACTTCGTGTCATCCGCCGTCAGATCACTGACCAGGCGGGCTTTTCCCCCTCGCCGTCTGGAGAAAGCTCTTGAATTAGCCCGCGCAGAAATCCTGGAGAGGCCCAACCCGCGCCGACGCCACCGCACCAGCCCACGAGCCGTCAAACGCATCCACGTCCATGCCTACAGAAAGAAACAACCCACCGAAACCACCATCCACCACCCTGACCCGCCTAACATCAAAATCCTCGCCGTTTCTTAACTAAGTGGCATTGCCTTGCGGGGTCCCCCGGTCTCGCATCTGCAAGGTGCCATCGGGTAGTTGAAGCGGTGCCTCCAGCCATCGCCGGACGTACAACTTCACCCAAACGGCGTCGGTGTGCGCTTCCACAGCCTTGACGATGAGGTCCCAGGGGACGCTGTCGAAGAACTTCTGGATGTCGAGGTCGACGACCCAGTCCTTCTTCCAGCAGCGTTCTCGGCACTTTTCCACTGCGTCCAGCGCCGACCGCCCAGGCCGATACCCATAGGAGTCCGGATGGAACTTCGGTTCCACCTCGCTCTCCAAACGGGCGGCCACTACAGTCTGTGCAATTCTGTCCGCGACCGTGGGAACGCCGAGAATTCTGGTACCACCGCCATGCGGCTTCGGAATCTCCACCGCTCGCACCGGGGGCGGAAAGTAGCTACCCGAGGACATCCGGTTCCAGATCTTGAAGAGATTACCCTTCAGATCTTTCTCGAAATCCTCGATCGAGCACCCATCCACACCCGGCGCCCCCTTATTAGCCCTAACCTTCTCCCATGCCTCCCATACTTCCCACTTCGAGATCTCAAACGACTTCTCTGGCGGCTTCAGCTCGCCCACCCGACTCCTCCCAGGACACACCCGGTTGATCGAACGAACACAGCCACGGATGACCCGGCCCCTTCGCTCCATCCCCATTACAGAGACTTCATCACCACTACGAGCCGGTCCGCCAGCGAGTCCCGCACCGGTACTCGATCCCTCGCGGTTTCCGCCGCTTCGGGACACTCCCTCTCCCCGCCTATAAGGCAGGACTATCGGAACTCGCCTTCCCACGTTCCACGTGAAAGCAGCAGACCAGGCTCGCGTCGCCTCCATGCCGGGCACCGTCTGGCCAGTAGACGGGTGTCCGCCAGACTTGTCCTGGAGCCATATCTACACCCCCAGTTTCGATGCCATCTAAATACGTTTTCGACACGTCATCAGCGATTCGCCTGCGCTCGCCTTCCTGATCCCCACCTGACGCCTCCTGGGCGCCTTTTCCACATCGCTCACCACGACGGTCTTCAGCCAACGCAGCATGTGGTGGTTTGAAGCCTCCCCCCGCAGGGCGGCTCCGAAGGGCCTACCTTCATCTTTCACGCAGCACCGCATTCAAAGAGGTGCCGACCTACATTCCTGAACCTCTCCTCCTGCGTTCGTGGCACACCGACATCACGTATCTCCCCCTCGCAGGCGCGGAGTTCCTCTATCTCGCGACGGTGCTGAAGTGCTTCAGCCGCAAGGTCGTCGGCTGGTCCATGGCCGACCACATGTGCACCAGCCTGATCGCAGACGCACTGCAGATGACGTCCTTGACCCGCGGCGGCCTGGACGGCGCCGTGATCCACTGCTCGCCACGAAGCTGGTCGCCGAGCTGGTCGAGCGCGCAGGTTGGCGTGCCGCGTGGTGTACGCGTCACGCACTTTCTTGATCGTATGCTGCGCCGCCTGCGCCCCCAGGCCACGGGTCTTCAGTTCGGCGTAGGTGTGCTTGCGTAACTCGTACTCTCGCGGCACGTCGTGGACGAACGCCACCTCGGAGACCCAATTGGCCGCTTCGTTGACCGTGCGCAGGGTCGCCGACAGCGCGGATGCCTGCGCGGCGTCCGGTATCAGCTTCACGGGCATTATCAAAACGTTGATCTATGTCGCCTCGATGGGAGCCGAACCCTCATATCCGCAGGGGCCGTAGCGTCGTCTGCACGCTGCATGCGCACTTGGTCTTCACACCGAAATACCGGCGCGGACCGTTCACCGGCGAGATCCTGACGCGCTGCGAGGAGGTCATGCGCGACGTCTGCACCGACTTCTCAGCGGAGCTGAACACGTCGCAGGGGGGCGGTGGCAGCTCGGTCAGTTCGCCCTCGCCGTGCACCCTGCACCCGGCGGAAGTCCGACGGCCGTCCGCCGGGACCGGGCACGGAGAGATCGGTGGCAGGCGGCGTCGATCAGGATCATCCCTGTGGACATGGCGTGCCGCCGACTTCCCATCCCTGATCTTGCGTGGGTATCCCCGGCTTCAGCCGGGGAGGGAAACGCATCCTCGGACCGGAGGCGCGCAGCGCCGGAGTTCGCTGCGTCT
>NZ_JBIARC010000136.1:0-11461 GCF_042889625.1 Streptomyces sp. NPDC002573
GTGAGCTGGGAGCGCTCGGCGAGGGCCCGGGCGAAGTCCGCGACCCGCGCGTCGAACTCCGGGCCGTCGTCCAGTAGCTCGTCGACCAGGCCGGTACGCAGAGCCCGCTCGGCGTCGATCAGCTCGGCGGAGTACAGCAGGTACCTGGCGGTCGCGGGGCCGACGAGCCCGACCAGGCGGCGAGTGGACGAGGCCGGGTAGACGATGCCGAGCCGGGCCGGGGTCACCCCGAAGCGCGCGTCCCGGGCCGCGTACCGCAGGTCGCAGGCGGCGGCCAGCTGGCAGCCGCCGCCCACGCAGTAGCCGCGGACTGCGGCGAGGGCCGGCTTGGGGAAGGCGGCAAGGGCCTCCTCGGCGGCGACGGCCGCCGCAAGCGCCCCATTCCCGTTCACGCTCGTGTCGCTGTCCTGGTCTTCGCGGGCGTCGCTCGCGGCCAGTCCGGCGATGTCCGCCCCCGAGCAGAACGTGTCGCCGTCGCCGGTCAGCACCAGCACCCGCACGGCGGGGTCGGCCGCCAGCCGGTGCAGCAGGATGGGCAGACCTTCTCCTCGAGGGCCGCCGTCACCAAGCGGCTCAAGCAGCTGACCGAACGGGGGCTGGTCGAGCGGCGTGGCGACACCCGTGACAGCCATACCGGACCCGGGGGCCAGGCGCCCCGTTGCGGGGCCACGAGATAGGTAACGGGGCGTGTGCGGCGTGGAGCTCACGTCGTATCACGGTCGTTCGATGTCGGCTCTCCAGCGGCCGGTGGTGTGACTTCGAGAGGCCTGCCGGTGCTACCGCTGTGTGGATCGACGTGGGCGGCTCGCAGCGTCGGTGTGGCAGCGAGCGCGTCCTTTGTCAGGTCGTTGCGCAGTTCCTGCATCTCAGAGAGGCCGAGTTCGTCGCCGTGACGGGACAGTTGCTTACGGACGAAGGCCTTGGGGTTCAGATCTTGGAACTCGAAGTCCTGGAATTCGGGGCCCAGTTCATTACGGATCTCGTGCTTGGTGTTGTCGGAGAACTCACGAACCTTGCGGATGAATCCCCAGACCTCGCTGATCATCTTCGGGAGTTTGTCGGGGCCGAAGAGGATCAGACCGAGAACGACGAGTGAGGCGATTTCGAGCGGGCCAATATTGAATATCACCCTACTGCTCCTCGGGTGGGCGGTGATCCGGGACGTGCGGTGGGAGATTCAGCTGGGCGGTGACCGTCGGTTGCGCGTGTGCGGGATGAGAGACGTCTACCGGTTCGGGGAAGTCCAAGGGGGTGGTGGTGAGGTCGGGTGAGGAGGCCTCGTCGTCGTCGAGTTGGCTGTCGGGATCCTCGGCGCGGCGTCGTTTCTTCGTACGGTCGTGGAGGGTGGCGACGGCCAAGGCGAGGGAGTAGAGCAGGCAGAGGGGGACGGCCAGGGCGGTCATGGTGAGTGGATCGCCGGTTGGGATGACGACCGCCGAGAAGACGAAGATCACGAAGACCGTCGGACGCCACCAGCTGCGCAGTGTGGCAGCGCTGACGACACCCAGGGAGTTCAGCAGCACCAGAAGCAGCGGCAGTTCGAAGGAGAGGCCGAAGACGAGCACCATGCGCAGGAAAAAGCCGAGGAACTCGTCGCCGGGCAGCGACAGGGAGAAATCCGCGGGGTTGAAGCTCGCCAGGATCTGCACTGCCTTGGGAAAGATCACGTAGGCGAGGTAGCCGCCGCCACAGAAGAGGGGCACGGCGGCGAAGGTGAAGCCGAGACCGTACCGCTTCTCCTTCTTGTACAGCCCCGGGGCAATGAAGGCCCAGAGTTGGTAGCTCCACACCGGGCTGGCCAGGATGAGCCCGGCTGTGATCGAGACTTTGAAGCTGAGGGAGAGCGGGGAAAGAAGACCGGTGTTGACCAGCAGGCCGTCGGGGCACTGCTTGGTCGGCCGGCCAACCCCGTGGACGTGGGTGATGTGGCAGGCCGGGCCGGTAAGTTGGTCGAGCAACCAGCCGTGGAACAGCCAGCCGACGACGGTGGCGATCGCCAGAGCGAGCATCGAGACCAGGAGACGGTTCCGCAGTTCACGAAGGTGCTCGGCGAGCGGCATGACCCCCTTCGGAGCCTTCCGCGACCGTGCGGACGTGGGTGATCCCGCGTGCTGAGTTTCGTTCGCCATAGGGGTGTTGGTCTCTGCGCGGTGGGCCGTTGGGGAGCTGGGTGCTCAGGACTGGATGATCGATGCCGATTCGGTGACGGGATGGCCGGTGACGTCCTCGATGGGGCCGGCGGCAACACTCCTCGGGGCGGCGGTTGTCGCCTGCGCTGAGTCGGTCTTCATCGCGCTGACTTCGGATTTGAAGATGCGCAGGGACTTGCCCAGTCCTCGCGCGGCGTCAGGGAGGCGCTTGGCTCCGAAGAGCAGCAGCACGACGGCGGCGATGATGATGATTTCCAGGGTCCGGTTTTCCAGCATGGTTCACTCTCCAAATCGGTTGTATCTGTGATGGGTTGGGATGCCGGCTTTCGTCAGGGCGGGACGCCGACCGGGTTCCCCGACCCGGGCACGTGGTCATCGTCACCTGCGGAGGCGACATGGATGTCCGAGGTGCCCGGGCCGGAGCCGTGCCCGCGGTCGGTGGGGCCGAGTTGGGGGGGACCCCGCTCGGCCCGGCCCCACCGGGCGGGCGCATGCGTAAAGGGTGCGAACCGGTCGGCTACCGCTAGGCGGCGGTGTGCGCTGCGCGGTAGGGGGCCAGGAACGAGGTCAGGGCCGCCAGCATCTGCTCGGGCGCCTCTTCGGCGACCCAGTGACCGGTGTCGGGGATGACCACGGTCTGCACGTCGTGCGCGGCGGCCTTCATGGTGACCCCGGCCCCGTCACCGACGCTTGCCGCTCCGCCGATCGCCAGGACGGGCATGGTCAGCAGGCCGGCCTTCTGGCGTTGCACGTTCTGCGCGAGCGTGGTGTCGAACGCGCGGTAGAAGCTGAAGCTGCCGCGCAGCGCGTCGCGGTCGGAGGCAACGGTGCTGATGTAGTAGTCGACGGCGTAGTCGGGCAGCTTCTTCACGGCGTTGATGTCGAACTCGAAGCCGAAGAAGATGTCTTCCCGTCCCCTGACGAGCAGTTCGTTTATCGTGGCGAGCCGGTTGAAGCCGATGTGCCAGATCCGGTCGTTGAGCCACTCGGGGCCGAAGGCCGGCGGCGAGACGCTGATGCCCGGGAGGGGGGCCTCGGCGACGACCAGGCGCTCGACCCGCTCCGGGTGGTCCGCGGCCAGGGCGTAGGCGATCGGCATGCCGGTGTCGTGGCCGGCCACGGCGAACTTCTGGTGGCCGAGCGCGTCCATCAGGGCGGCCAGGTCGGCCGCGATGGTGGCGGTGTCGTAGCCGTCCTGGGGCTTGTCGGTCAGGCCGATGCCGCGCTGGTCGACTGCGATGACGGTGAAGTCCTTGGCCAGCGTGGGCATGAGCAGGCGCCAGGCGTACCAGGTCTCGGGCCAGCCGTGCACGAGCAGCAGCGCCGGCCCGCTGCCGCCGACGACCACGTGCTGGCGCAGTCCATTGGCGTGGACGAACCGGCTGGTGAACGTCTCGGTGAACCCTGCGGGCAGGTGCGGCGCCTGGGAGACGGTGCCGAAGCCTTCCGCACTGGCGCCCGCCAGCGGTCCGCGGCCGGTTCCTCCTTCGGCTGCTACGGCCGACTGGGCGTGGAGCACACCGAGGGATCCGGCGGTCACTGCAGCCGCCGCTGCGGCCGACGTGGCGAGGAACTTCCGCCGAGAATGCGACGGAATCATGTCAGACACGGTAGATCTCCTGGACTGTTCGGGTTGAGGCAAAGGCGGGACACCGAAGGGCAGTTACGCCTGCCCACTCTGTTCGTCCGACCATTGAGGTTTGCACTGGGAAGGATGGAAAGAACCACGGGCGAAAGCCTGGAAAAGGCGGGCTCGAATCTGTGGAATCCACAAGTACCGCGAGACCGGATCCGCCCTCGGACACGGCCCGGCAGGCCGCCGTCCGGATCCGCGCACACGGCTTGGTGCTCCAGATTTCCCGGGACAGCTGGGGGTGCCGGCGATAGAACAGGGGGCCGGTCAGAGCGTCAACGTGGCCGTCAGCAGGGCGTTGGCCGCGGCGATGTCACCGCTGATCCATTCGGGGTTTGCGGGCTGCCGCTTCCACAGGGCGAGCAGCAACTCGGCGGCGGGGGCCTGCACCGTGGCCGCTGCGGCCTCCGAGTCAACCGGCAAGGCCTGCGGCATGTCGCCCGGCTGGATCAGCCAGCTGTGTCCGGTGTCGGTGGTGTGAAGCGCCACGGGCGCCGGCAGCGGCTTCTGCTCGCCGTGCTGCCAGACCCTGGGGACCATCACGGCGAACACCTCGTCTACGCCGTCGGCCGCGATCAGCGGATCGACATGCACGTCGGCCCCGGTGGCCAGTTGGGCATCGACCAGGTGGACCGCGGTGTCCTGGGCCACGCGGCGGAACCAGAGCGCCGCCACTGCGCCCTCGAAGCCGAACGCCCAGGCCGGTGCGGTGGGATCGGTCTCCTCCAGGGTGGCCAGGATTGCGGCCGCGCCCCCGGCGTACCAGTCGGCGATCTCCTGCCCGGCCGGCGGGGCGAACTGCTCGCGCGGCAACTGCCCGGTCTGCAGCAGGGCTGCCGCGAAGCGGGACGCCTGACCCAGATGGATGCCCAGGTCCTGCATGCTCCAACTGCCACAGGTCGCCACCGGGGTGGCCGGGTCCGCGATGCGCAGCAGCTGCTCGAGCGCCGCCGCCGCCTCACGCAGGGTGGCCAGATACACGTCGGTGACGAGCGGCAAGGGAGCGGGGGACTGATTCAAAGTGACCTCCGGTAAGGCGGGGCCTGATGACGGCAGTTGCCTCGGCCACCAGAAAACGAGACCTGCGTTCAGGAAGCGATCGGGTGAACGCCGTCCCTGGAGCCGGAAGAAAGCATGCATGGCAGACTAGAGTTTTGCAAGTCAGCTTTCCTGTCGGGCGCGGCAGCGTGTACGGAAGGCGACCCGGTGCCCCCGATCGGCCCGTTCGTTCTGTCGTTTCGTCATCAGCCGACCTCTCCCGCATGGCGCGACCGGCGGGACCGGTACCCACCCGCACGGGATGCCGGGTTGCCGCCCACGTGTGGGACCGGCAGTGCGGTCTGCTAACCGGCGGCGGGCAGGGTGTGTCGCGGGCACGTGCGCCGCGTCGATGGCGAGCGACATCAGGGCGTCGACCCTTCTCCTGTCAGGGTTGACTTGTGAAATTGAAGTTAGCTACGTTGCGGCGCATGCCAAACACGCAGCAGTTCCACGTGTCCGAAGTGTCGCCGTCTTACTGGAAGGTGACCTTCTCCAACGGCCCGATCAACCTCATGGACGTGGACACCATCGAGCAGCTCGCCGACCTGGTGAACCGCATGGAGCAGGCTCCCGACCTGACCGTGGTCGTCTTCCGGAGCGACAACCCCGACTTCTTCATGGCGCACTTCGACTTCCTGGCGGATAAATCGCGCATAGCCGCCATGAAGCCCGGCCCCACAGGGCTCCACCCCTACTCGGACAACTTCATCCGCCTCGGCAGGGTCCCAGCCGTCACGATCTCCGCACTCAAGGGCCGCACCCGCGGAGCGGGAAGTGAGTTCGCGCTGGCCACGGACATCCGTTTCGCGGGACACCAGGCGATCCTGGGGCAGTTCGAGGTCGGCGTCGGGGCCGTGCCCGGCGGCAACGCGACGGGACACCTGGCCAGGCTGGTGGGCCGGGGCCGCGCGATGGAGATCTTGCTGGGGGCCGACGACTTCCCAGCGAAACTGGCGGCAGAATACGGCTACGTCAACCGCGTCCTCCCCGAGGACGAACTGGACGATTTCGTCAACGCCTTCGCCCGCCGTATCGCCGGGTTCGACAAGGTCGCCGTAGCCGGAACCAAGGCCCTCATCGACGAGAGCATCCCGATTTCGGACGAAGAGTTCGGATCCGCCCTGTCCACCTACTTCCAAACAGTAGGACGGCCCGTGAACGAACACCGCGTCCGGCGCCTCTTCGAAGGAGGCCTGCAGAAGCCGGACGGCATCGAACTCGACCTCGGCAAGCAGGTCGCAGAGAGCAACCGGAGCTGACGCCTGCGACACAGGACCCAGAGCGGGACCTGGCCCTCACCGAAGCCGGCGAAGTCCAGCATGAGTGAGCACGCCGGGCGGCGTGGAAACCACAGCCGGGACGGCACCTCTCCGAGATCGCCGTAACCGGTCCCGGCCGGACTCTGGGCAGCCTCCCACCCGGGGTTCGGTCGGCCGGCGGGACCACCGCCGCCCACGTCCATCCGGACCCACCGTCCTACGCCGACAACGCCCGTCCGGACTCTCCGGGCGCATTGGCCTCATCTGCGACGCCCATGGTCACGAGTGCCCGTCGTAGCGCCGCCGGGCGGCCCCACGACGGCTTGAGCAGCGAGTCGAAACCCGGCCGCACCTTGCTCGATGCAGCCTGCTCGGTTCGAAGAGCGTCCCCGGGCGTGAATACCGCCGTCGCGGGCCTTGCGTCAACGCCACTCTCACTCGATAGTGGTCCCTATCAGATAGGAACCTCTATCCGATAGGGATGTCTATCCGACCTCCGGCATCGTCAAGCGCCTTGACAGAAACAGGTGGGATGCATGACACAGCGCGTGACCAAGAGACGACGGGAGACGAACGAGCGCCTGCTCGACGCGGCCGAGCAGGCGTTCGCCGAGTGCGGGTTTCAGGGTGTCTCGATCGCGGAGCTGTGCGCACGGGCCGGCTACACGACCGGCGCGTTCTATTCGAACTACGACTCCAAGGACGAACTCTTCCTCGCGCTGTTCACTCGACGCTCCGAGACCGTCCTGAAACAGCTGGGTGAGGCGGTGGACCAAGCCCTCGTCTCCGAGCAACCGGTCGCCACGTTCATCGAGCTGGCGAGCGTCGTGGACGAGCAGACGCGAACCTGGTTCCTCATCTCCACCGAGTTCACTCTCCACGCCATCCGCAACCCCGAGGCGGCCCAAGCCCTCGCCCGCCACGACGCGGCGATCCGGGCGGCAATCGCGGAGCTCCTCGCACCACTCCTCGCGACCACACCGGGCAAGGTAACCGAGACGGATCTCGACATGCTGCTGCGCCTCGTCGTCGCCGTCCGGGAAGGCGGGCTCGCGCAAAGCCTGGTGGAACCGGCAGCGCTCCCGCACGGCGAGCTGGAACGCCGCTTCCTGCCCGCACTGTTCGGAGGGCTCCGATGACGGTCAGTATCGAGCGATGGTGGTCCGAAGGCGAACTGCTCCCGCTCACCGTCGCGGGAGTCCCGCGCCAGGTGTTCGTCCGCCGCATCGGCAGCGGTCCCGTGATGACCCTGCTCCACGGGTTCCCCAGTTCGTCACATGACTGGGCCCGGGCGGTTCCTGTTCTCGCCACTCGCCACACCCTCCTCATACCGGATTTCCTCGGCTTCGGCGCGAGCGAGAAGCCGGCCGATCACGACTACTCGATCCACGAGCAGGCCGACTTGGTGGTCGCGTTGTGGCAGCACGAGGCGGTGACCTCGACGCATCTGGTGGCACACGACTATGGGGCCACCGTGGCGCAGGAGTTGCTCGCGCGCAGCGCCGACGGGTCATTGAGGAGTCGGATCACGAGCCTGACGCTGCTGAACGGCGGCATCTACCCGGAACTCCACCGGCCGGAAGCGGCCCAGACGGCGCTGCTCGATCCGGACACCGGCCCCCGGCTCAGCGCAGCACTGACCGGCGAGCTCATGGCCACCGCCCTCTCACCGACATTCGCCGAGCACTACGACTCAAGCGCCGACGCAGCCGCGATGTGGAAGGGCATGAGCCACGGTGACGGCCATCTGAACTCCCACCGGTTGATCCACTACATCACCGACCGGGCTGCCCACCGCGACCGATGGGTGGAAGCCATGGAGACCAGCGATCTGCCCAAGGCGTTCGTCTGGGGCCTGCGGGACCCCGTCGCGGGTGCCCACATCGCCGATCGGATCGCCGAACGCATGCCGAACGCGACACTCCACGCCCTTGCGGACGTCGGCCACTGGCCCCTGCTGGAGGCGCCGCAACGTGTCGCCTCACTGATCCTCGCCACGGGGGGAAGCGGCTGAAGTCCGCACGGTCCCTGTCACCACGCTCACGGCTCGACCACGTCTGCACACATCGAGAGGAACAAAAAACCATGACGCTCACGCAGCGCCACGCCCCCGAGATGCTTGACCTGATCCGAGCCAACATCGGCCCGATCCCCGACGACTTCGATCTCCCGCTCCCGCCCACGGGGCTTTCGGTCGAGGAGGAGCGCGACGTACGCAAGCAGGAACTCGCCGCCGCCTTCCGGGTCTTCGGGAAGCTGGGCTTCTCCGAGGGAGTCGCCGGGCACATCACTGCCCGTGACCCCGAATTCCCCGACACGTTCTGGGTCAACCCGTTCGGGATGAGTTTCCATCAGATCAAGGTCTCCGACCTGGTCCGTGTCGACCACGAAGGCAATCTGCTGCACGGCAAGCGCCCGGTGAACCGTGCCGCCTTCTGCATCCACGCCGAGGTCCACAAGGCCCGCCCCGACGCCGTCGCGGCCGCACACGCGCACTCCCTACACGGCAAGGCGTTCTCAGCACTCGGGATCCCGCTGGCACCACTCACCCAGGACGCCTGCGCCTTCTTCGAGGACCAGGGCCTCTACGCCGACTACCGCGGAGTCGTGAGCGACTCCGACGAGGGGCGTCGCATCGGCGAGGCGCTCGGTCCGGCGAAGGCCGTGATCCTGAAGAACCACGGCCTGCTGACCGTCGGTCAGTCGGTTGCCGCCGCCGCGTGGTGGTTCATCACGATGGAACGGTCGTGCCAGGCGCAACTCCTGGCCATGGCCGCCGGCACCCCCCACGAGATCGACCGGGAGACCGCGGAGCAGGTCCGCGCACAGATCGGCGGGCCCCTCGCGGGCTGGTTCCAGTTCCGTCCGCTGTGGGACCAGATCATCGCCTCCTCGCCGGACCTGTTCGACTGAGGCTCCCGACCGAACAAGACCGGCCAGCCGGGCCAGAACCGACCAGGAGGAGGCAGGAAACCACGTGTCGAACTTTGGCGACTACCAGTTCGATATCTACCTCAACGGGCTCTCCGGCATCATGCCGAAGATGCCGATGACATACGCCGAGTTGGAGGAGCGAGGATCCAAGGCGCTGGACCCCTGGCTCCTCTCCTACATCGCCGGCGGGGCGGGCGACGAGCGCACTCAGGATCTCAACGTCTCGGCATTCGACGACTGGGGGCTGATCCCGAGGATGCTCGTCGACGGAGCCCAGCGCGACCTTTCCATCGAGTTGTGCGGGCTGTCCCTCCCATCCCCGCTGTTGATGGCGCCCGTGGGTGTGATCGGCCTGTGCGCGCAGGACGGCCACGGCGACCTGGCCGTGGCGCGAGCCTCGGCGAGGACTGGCGTGCCGATGATCGCCTCCACTCTCACGGTCGACCCGATGGAGGATGTCGCTGCCCAGTTCGGTGACACCCCGGGCTTCTTCCAGCTCTACACCCCGAATGACCGGGAACTTGCCGAGAGCCTGGTGCACCGGGCCGAGCAGGCGGGTTTCAAGGGGATCATCGTCACACTGGACACCTGGATCCCGGGGTGGCGGCCTCGCGACCTCAGCCGCTCGAACTTCCCTCAGCTGCGAGGGCTGGCCCTTGAAAACTACTTCAGCGACCCGGTCTTCAGGTCCCGGTTGGCCAAGCCCCCGGAAGAGGACCTCCAGGCCGCAGTGAGATCCTGGGCAATGACCTTCGGCGACCCGCGCCTGACGTGGGACGATCTCGCCTGGTTCCGTTCCATGACCGACCTGCCGCTGATCCTCAAGGGAATCATGCATCCCGAGGACGTCCAACGGGCCATCGACGGCGGTGTCGATGGGATCTACTGCTCGAACCACGGCGGACGCCAGGCCAACGGTGGCCTTGCCTCACTCGACATGCTGCCGGATGTCGTCGAAGCCGCAGGCGAGACTCCGGTGATCTTCGATTCGGGTGTGCGCTCCGGGGACCATGTTGTGAAAGCCCTGGCGCTGGGCGCGCGAGCGGTAGCGGTGGGGCGGCCCTACGTCTACGGTCTGGCACTGGGCGGCGAGGACGGCATCATCCACGTGCTGCGATCCCTCCTTGCGGAGGCTGACCTCCTCATGGCGGTCGACGGCTACCCGAAGATCGCAGACCTCAGCCCCTCGGCTTTGCGGCGACGTCCGTGACCCAGCTGTTCAGCCTGTGCCAGCCACGCGCGCGGTGGCTTCCCGGTCGTACAGGTCCGCCAAAGGTCCTGGCTTCCGACGCCGTACGCGCCTGTGGCGTCGTCCTGGCCATGGGCTGCCGCGGAATCCCGTACCGCTTCAGAATGGCTGCACGGACCGTGACCTGGGGCGGCGCTCCACGGACCGATCGGGCGCCATCGGACCTTGTGCTCGTACGAATGCTCTGCCTGATCGCCGCGCGGATCTTCGCGTGGCTGGTCCTGCTGTCCCGATCCTCCGCGGCGAAGGAGGCCGAGATACTGATCCTGCGACACGAAGTCGCGGTACTGCGCCGACAGGTCGCGGCCCCCCAAGCCCACCTGGCCCGACCGAGCACTGCTCACCACCTTCGCCCGACTCCTCCCACGGTCGCTACGCCAGCATCGGATCGTCTCCCCGCGCACCCTCCTGGCCTGGCACCAACGTCTGATCAAGGACAAGCGGACACAACCCGCCTCGCCGGGACGCCCGCCGATGCCCGACGAGCTGTGCGACCTGGTCGTCCGGCTCGGCACCGAGAACCGGCGATGGGGCTTCCGGCGTGTCCACGGCGAACTCCGCCGTCTCGGGCACAAGGCCAGCCCGGCCACCGTCCGCCGCACCCCACGCACCGCCGGCCTCGGGCCGGCCCCTCGCCCACAATCGGCGCGCGTTGAGTGGACCGCCTTCCTCAAGGCCCGGCCCACGGCCTCCTCGCCGCCAACTACTTCCACGTCGACACGGTCGGCCTGCAGCGGCTGTACCCGCTGTTCGTCATGGAGGTCCGCACCCGAACCGTCCACCTCCTCGGGGTCATCGCGCACCCCAACCGCGGCCTGGGCCACCGAGCAGGCCCGACAGCTGATATGGCAACTCAGCAACCGCGCATCCGACTTCACTCACCTGATCCACGGCCGGGACACGAAGCTCACCGCCAGCTTCGACGCCGTCTTCGCCAGCGAGGGCATCAACGTCACGATCGTTCAACCCGTCGTGCAAAGACTGGCGCGGCCCGTCTATTACGACACCCCCGCCCAGGCTGCGGAGCGACTCCAGTAGGGCCCCTGACTCACCGGTGCCGACAACAGGCGTGAACTTTTACGGCTTTAGGCCGACCGGCGAATGGTGGGCTGCCTGGCGGCTGGACGCTCTGGGCATGAGACAGGCACGGGCCTGAGTGATCATGGAGTTCTCTACGCTCAGTGATCACCGGAGG
>NZ_JBIARC010000137.1:0-11428 GCF_042889625.1 Streptomyces sp. NPDC002573
GCCGACTCCACCTCGCCACCCCCGACATCTGACCAGACACGCCAGCCATACCACCGCGTCCGCCGTCAACCCCCGAAGGACTTACGACTCAGACCACTTAGGGACATCCATCCCCTGATTCTGGACCACGGTGTCCTGACTGCCGCTGGGAGAGCCCGATGATGCCCCTCGGAGACGTCGCGACCTTGGCGACCCTCGGCTCGGGGTAAGCCGAGGGTCATGCAGGAAGGAGCTGGACGACCCCCACCCACGGGAAGTCGCCCGTCTTGTGACTCGCGCGAACGCTCCAGCGTCCTGCGGGCACTGGAATCTGGGCCTGCTCGGGCAGACCTCCCTGGTCTGGGTACTCCACAGCGAGATCCGCTCCAGCTACGGCGGAGTCCAGGAGGACCGCCGGCCCATCGGTCTCCCACATCCCACAGTCCTCCCAGTCGGTAGCCGGATCGTTCAGGACGTCCCGCGCGGCCTCAAGGAGCTCAGCATCCGAATCGGCGGCGAGCCACCGCACGAAGACCATCTGCTCAGAGAGGTAGCACGTCGTGGCTGGCTCGTCAGCCAGCACCAGCCCCGAGGCTGCGGCACCAACATCGACGATCCCGGCCCAGCCCTCCACGTCACATGCGCGGTCGTAGTCGTCGGGCACCTCGGTCCCTCCGACGATCATCCCGTCCTCCGTGCAGCCGCCCCACTGGTCCACAGCAGAGGCCGGGATAACGATCAACGGGCCGCCCATCGACTGCACCCAAGCGAGGTCGGCGTGGAGGTATCGAGAGCTGTTGCGAGACGACGTCATGCGATCAGTCTGCCCGCGCCCACTGACACCGACTGAGGAGCTATTCCGCACCAGCCAATATCCGAACCTGCCGATACTGTTGCAGCACACCGGCTCGCCGGACTTCGCGGAGCTGCGGGCGGCCGGGATGAACGGCATGTATCTGACCGATCAGGCCCTGCATCAGACCGCTCTGCCGGTGTCCGCGCTGCTGATCACTTTGGTGTGAGCGGGGGCCGAGGATGAGGAAGCCCCAGGTCAACGGTCCCGACCCGCTGGAAGCGGCTGGTCTGCTCGCGCTTGCTGCGGAGGAAGTTGAGCGTCAAGTCGATCCCTTCGATCTCCCCTGCCAGCCCTCGGTGACGGCCCGCCTGCGGCGGGCCAGGAGGTCCTCCTCGATCTCGTCGAGGCGGGGCAGCATCTTGGGGTTGACGCTGAGCATCGGGCAGCGGATGCAGGCGTGCTCGTGCTGGCAGGGGGAGCCGTAGGGCCGTCCGCAGGAACCCAGTTCGATGCGGCGCTTGTCGAAGTGCTCCTGGAAGTCGGTCCACTCTTCCGGGGTGGGGTTCCGGTACTCCTCCTTCGGCCGTTCGGCCCGGCGCCGGGCGAGGAACTGGTGGTAGTTGCTGATCACGTCCTCGTCGAAGACCGCTAATGGTGGAATCGGGTATTGGAACTGGCTGAATACCTCTGGACCATGGGGTCTCCGAGGGAGATCTGACTTGACCATGGGCGACCTGTGGTAGGCAGAGCTGGTGATCAGCCGACTTCCTCTTGACCAGCAACTTGAGTCCCTGCGTGCGGTGTTGTCCCGTAACGACGTATTGACGGAGGTGCTGGCGCGGACTGCGACGCTGGACCTTCCCGGGTGGTATGTGACGGCAGGATGCCTGTTCCAGACCGTGTGGAACGTGGTCACGGACAGGCCGCCGACCAGTGGCATCAAGGACTACGACGTCTTCTACTTCGACGGAAGTGATCTGTCCTGGGAAGCCGAGGACGCGGTGATCAAGGCCGGGCGGGAGGTATTCGCCGACCTGCCGGCGGATGTTGAGATCCGCAACGAGGCACGAGTTCACCTCTGGTATGAGGACAAGTTCGAAGTCGCGTGTCCGCCGTATGAGTCCACTGAGGCGGCGATCGACAGTTTCGCCGCGACGACGTGCTGCCTGGGAGTACGTGCGGAGACCGATGGCCGGTGGCGCGTGTATGCGCCGCATGGCCTTTCGGACGTGTTCAACCTCATCGTCCGGCCGAACCCGGTGCTCGCCCCTCGCTCGGTCTATGAGACCAAGGCAGCACGATGGCGAGAGCAATGGCCCGAGCTGACCGTGTTGGACTGGCCCGCCGCGAGCGTCACGACGAGCTGTTCCTCCGGCTGATCTCGGCTGCGTAGACGCCCCAGTCTCCGGCGGCGGCTCGTTGCCATTTGACGGCGACGGTGATGTCGATGCCGAGGGTGCGGGCGAGGACCGCGGCGGGCAGTTCGGTGGCGAGTTGAAACAGGGCAGTTGAGCGGGTCTCGGCGAGCCGGATGCCGAGTTTGCGGAGTCGTTCGCCCATGGCCCAGACGCTGATCGGGCGGCCGGGCTGGCCGCCGGGGAAGAGCCAGGAGGAGTCTGTCCGGGCGAGAACGGCATGACTGCGGCGGACCGCGACCTGGTGGAGGGCGAGTTCAGCGACGGGTGCGGGCAGCTCGACAGGGACGGCGCCGAGGTGGAGGCGGACTGCTCCGTCGGTCTCCTCAATGTGGTCGACGGTGAGCCGGGAGATCGCCGCGGGCCACTGGGCATAGAGGAGCAACAGCTGGCCGGCGAGGCGGTAGTCGGACTTGAGGGTGTCGTCGTGCAGCAGACGGCGGGCGGTGGCCCAGCGGGCCTCGTCGTCCATTGCCTGGGACGGGCCGTTCCATCGGACGGCCGGGAAGCTGAGATCGCGGGCGATCTTCTGGGCGAGGGCCCAGCGCACGAAGTGGCCCGCCTCCCGGCGGTGACGGACATCGTCGCTGGTCATCCAGCGTTCGAGGTCGGCTTGACGGCAGGTCGCGAGTGTCAGTCCCTGGGCCTCGATCCAGTTGAGGAGATGGACGGCTGCGCGCAGATGCTGGCGGACGACGGTGAGCTGGGTGTGGGTGATGTCGTTGCCGTTGCTGCGTCGGCGGAGCCGTCGCAGGAGATGCCAGGTCGCGTACCGGTGCAGGATTTTCCGTCCCTCGGCAGTGGCGTGGGAGGTGACGAGATCGTTCACGTGCCGTTCCAGGCGGACCATCTGCTCGTCCCGCTGGGGCAGCGCGCGGGTGGCCACGAGCACGCTGCGGATGTGCTCGACGACCTTGCCCGCCGGGAGTTCGTCCAGGGCCTCGTGTGTCAGGGGCCGACGGCCGGAGCCGAGATCGGACAGGACGGTGGAGACGATGCCACCGGCCAGCCAGCGCATCGCCGTGCCGGCCCGTTCCGTCTTGGCCAGGGCGTCGTTGAGGGCCTGCAGCTTCGGGGGTATGGAGCCCGAGTCGTCGGCGAGAAGCTCGTGGAGCCGCTGCTTGAGAGTGCAACGACGACATGGCCCCGGTGAACGAAGCCGCTCGGCCTGCCCGCAGGTGGGGCAGGGGTGCCAGAGCTCGGCGTCCGGCTTGGTGCAGGGGCCGCAGACCGGAGCGTGGAAGGCGTAGAAGCCATGGATCACGGTCAGGTTGTGGGCGATCGTCGACGGCGCGTACCCGGCCCGCAGGGTGGGCTTGCCCGTCTTCGGGTTCACGGATCCGGCAGGGTGGCTGTCAGGGCGCCGACGTTCGCGTTGGGGGTTGCGGGCGTGCCGCAGCCAGCCCACCAGGGCGGCGGTCTCCGCCTCGGTGACCTGTTCCCATCCCACGTCCAGGGCCTAGAGCACCCGGTGCCAGCGCAACAGGTCGTAGCCGTAGCTCCGGCAGGTCGCCGTACTGGCGTCGCCGAGCATCCGGTCCCGCAGATAGACGCTGACCGGCTCGATCTCACGGCCGGCCGCATCCACCACCAACCACGGCAGCGACGGCGTCGTACCAGCGACCACAGCCCCGACCCGCGGCAGCCGTACCCGCCCGTCAATCAGATTTCGATGAAGCGAAGGAGTCTCATGCACGCTCACATGATCAGAACCCAAGGCCCCCGAACCGAACGAGAGGCCCAGTTGGTGCAGTTAACAGACCCGGCCTTGCACCGCGCCATTGGCATCGCGGCCGCGGCCGTCACCACCTGGCTCACCACCCGCCCCGGCGCCCGCCAGTGAGCCGCACCCGCCCGGGAATTCGTACGCGCCACGGTCGGCATCGACAGCCTCGCCGTCCAGCAGATCGAGGACGACCTCACCGCCGATGACGTCGACGCCCGCGAACTCCCGGCCGGGGATGAGTGGTGGCGCGGCTGCCCGGGCTGGCCCCTGCCGATCCAGGGCGGGGCAGCTGGCCTCGCCGCGCACCGCCGCACCGTCCACAGCAGAGCCGGTGATCCCCGGCGGCCCATCACGATCCACCTTGAGTTCTGACCCGCCCTCACCGGTGTGACGGACGCTCCGTGCCGCCCCGGCCCTCCAGCACGACGGAGGCCGGGGCGGTCGCGGTGGTCCCTCACCACCGAGCACACGAGAGGAGCTGGACGTCATGCACCTGCGGATTTACGAGGTCGACGTCCCCATACACGACACCACCGACCCGGCCCGGCGCGGCCTGCACGTCTTCACCGGCGTCGCCGACTCCCCCGCCGCGGCCCTGCGCCGCGCGCACGAGGTGTACGAGTCCGCGCTCGCCGCGCACACAGCCGGACTCGAGATCCCCGGCAAGCAGCCGGACAGCTGGGGAGCGCGCGGGCTTCGACCCGAATGGGAGCTGGAGTGGCCCGCCGCGACGGCCGGCCTCTGGCACAACCCCGTCAGCTGGACCAGCCGCAGCGACTTCGCGCTGTAGCTCCGCCCCGGGACAGCCGCTCTGCTTGCCGGCTTCGTCGGCTGCCCCGGGCCCATCCCAACCCGTACGAGACGAGAAGAGGGAGATCACCAGTATGGCCTCCGTTCTGCGTGTGCAGGCCCGAATCGGGCAGCGCGCACTCTTACTGACCGCCGCCGCCGTGCCGTTGACCGGCTGGGCCGTGCACGCGGTCACGCTGCACAAGCAGCTCGCCGCCACCCGCCGCGACCCGCTGACCGGGCTCCTGCGCCGCGACGCCTACACCGCCCGCGCCCGCCGGATCCTGGCCCGCCACGGCGACGGCGTGGCCGTGGTCCTCATCGACCAGGACCACTTCAAAGCCGTGAACGACACGATGGGCCACGCGGCCGGCGATTCCGTCCTCACGGCGACCGCGACCCGGCTCACCGCCTGGGCGGGCTCGCGCGCATCCGTCGGCCGCCTCGGAGGCGATGAGTTCGCCGTCGTCCTTCAGCTGCCCGCCGCACGCCTGGAGCAGCGCCTCGCGCAGCTGGTCCGCATGCTGCACACCCCGGTCGTCCTGGACGACGGCCGCACCGTCGACGTCGCCGCCTCGGTCGGCGCCGCGACCCCGCGCGCGATCGGCTCCCGCGACCTGAGCCTGTTGCAGAGGGCCGCCGACGCCGCGCTGTACGACGGCAAGCACTCCGGCCGCGCGGCCATCGCCATCGCCGCGCACACCACGATCCCGTCCATCAACGGCCGCCGGGCCGGACGTCCCGGCACGGCGGTGTGGGGGCGAGCGGCATGAGCACCGGAACCTTTCCGTCGGCGGGCGACTGGATCCGCGCCATCAGCGTCAAGCAACCCTGGGCCGCGTGCATCGCCGCCGGGGCCAAGAGGGTCGAGAACCGCCCGCAGCACTGGCCCTGGCGCGGCTGGCTCCTGCTGCACTCGGGCCTGCAGATCGACCGGCCCGCCCTGCGCCTGCCGCTCGTCGCCCGCGGATCCGCGGCCGCGACCTGCCGACCGGCGCCGTGATCGGCGTCGCCCGGCTGAGCGGCTGCCACCAGGACCCGGACGGCTCCCCGCCCTGCGGGCCGTGGGCGGAGCCCGGCCGGTGGCACCTGGAGCTCACGGATGTCCAGGAGCTCGCCCTGCCAATCCCCGCACGCGGACAGCTCGGTCCCTGGAAGCCCACCGAGGACCTGGTCGCGCAGGTGCGTCAGCAGCTGCCCGACCTGCGGCCGTGAGCCGCAGAAACCGCAAGGAGCCGCTGTTCGAGCCGGGCCTGATCCCGGCCCCCGGCGGCCTGCTGGACTGGCGCGACGCCCAGCACTTCGACCGCTGGCAGATGCGCCCCTGCGTGCTGTGCGACAAGCCCACGCCCATGCGCTCTCACCACGGGGAGCCCGTGCACAAGGCGTGCGCTGAGGACTGGATCGCCGCGAACCCCACCGAGGCCCGCCTTGGCCGGTTCGCCTCCGACATCCAGCCCAAACGCCGGCGCGACGACGACCACGCCTGAACCCCTCCGACCGGAGGCCCCTCATGAGCAGCACTACACAGCGCGACGTCGAGCACGCCCTCGCCTATCCCGAGCCGCCCGCTCATCCGCTGTGGCACCGCCACGGCGCACCGAAGCCCCGGCCGCTCACACCCGAGCAGCAGAAGCGCAACCGCGAGCTGCTGGACCTCGCGTTGCGCAAGCCCCGCACCGCCGCCGCGTAGGAGGTCCGGCCATGTTCACCGACATGAAAGAGGCCCTCGAAGCCGAGGCCCTCGCACTCACCCCGCTCGGCAGCGACCAGAACAGCGCCGCCTCTGTGGTGGTCGCCCACCACGCCCGCGACAAGGACGACCTCGCCGACCTGCTGGGCGTCCTCGGACTGCCCTGCGCCGAAGACGACCTGGTGCGGCTGCTTGCGCACCTTGCCAGCCCTGACACTCCCACCGGAGATTCCATGACCGTCAACGCCATCACCGCCACTGCCGCCTTCATGCTCAACAACGGCGATGACCCCGAGCACGTCCGCAGCACGCTCGGACTGTCGGAGAGCGAACTCGCCGAAGTCGTGAAGCACGCCGAGAAACACGCCGACCTGTCCTCCCCCACCACCGTTCCCGCCCCGGACACGGACGACGGCACCAGTGCCCCGCAGGCGGCTGTCCCGGCGTCCGACGGCACGGCGGACACCGACGGGATCGAGGCTCTGCTCTCCTGGGCGGAGAGCCACCCCGCCGCCAGCATCCGCAACCGGGCTGCCCGCGTACGCTCCGATCTCACCGAGCTGACCGAGCGCCACGCCACCGACGCCGCCCAGCGCCAGGCACAGGAGCGCGTCGCCAAGGCCAAGGCCGAACTGGAAGCCGCGCAGGAGCAGCTGCGCGCTGCGAAGGCCGGCGGCCGCGCCGCCATGGCGGTCCAGGACGCCACGCCCCTGACTCCCGCCCCGGCGGCGGCTCCCACCGGCAAGCGCGGCAAGGAAGAGCTGGGCGCGATCCGGATGTGGGCGCGCGCCAACGGCCACCAGGTCGCCGATCGCGGCAACCCGGCCAAGGCCGTCATGGACGCCTACGACGCCGCTCACCGCGCCAGCCTGGCGGAGGTGAGCTGATGGACGCCATACCGCTCGCGCTGGACGGATACCTGGCCGCCGAACCCGAACCCGGCGACCGCGAAGGCACCGCCTCCTGGCGACTGACCTGCTCCGCGGGCACCGACCACTTGGTGGAAGAAGCGGTCATTCCCTGCACCACCATGGAACCGGAGATCGCGCACGCCCTGCTCACCGAGCGGCAGCCCGGCGACCTGCTCCGCGTCATCGGCCACCTCACGCTCCCGGACACCGCCAACGGGGTCGTCCGGCTGCACGCCGACACCCTCGAAGTGCTCTGGGAAGCGCCGTTGCTGGACGCGGACGGGGATGACGCAGACACCGCGACCACGACAGACGCGGACGCGGACCGCAACAGTGCGATCGCGGCTCTCGCTGAAGCACTCACCGGCCTTGGGCAGGCCGCCCCTGGCCCCGGGCAGCGCATCCGCATCCACATCAGCCCGACCGGGGCCCTGGGCACCGGTCTGGAGCACTGCCACAGCTTCGACATCACCCCAGCGCTGGCCCACCGGCTCGCCGACTACGTCGACGCCATGAACTGCTACCTGGACAGCGAACGCCCCGACGGAGTCGTCCTGGACCCGGAGACCATCGCGGACCTGACCGAGCTGTTCGAGGACATCGACCTGATCGACCTTACCAACACGGTCCTCAACGCGACCCGACCCGAACACCGGCCCGCTGTCACACAGGCGATGGACGACATGTTCGGCGACGTCCCCGCCACGGAGGACACCGACCCGTAACACCGGCCACATCCGAAGGGAGGCGACCTTGAAGCCCGCCCAGCCCCAGCGCACCGTCCTGGAGCGGTTCCCCGCCGGAGGCCCCCGCGGCTTTTGGTCGGCGGAAGAGTACGCCGCCGCTCAGCGCGCCCAAGGCAGGCAGGATGCCCGGGTCGTAATGGGCCTCGGCAGCAACCAGTGCCTGGTGGTCACCGAAACCACCACCCAGTAGCACTGTCCTGGAGCGCCGTGCCCCGCCCTTTCCGGCCGGGCACGGCGCTCCCCGCCTGCGAAGGAGATCCCTGCATGGCCCGCATCACCGTCCACGCGGAACCCCGTCACGCCGACAACAGTCCGTGCTCACATGTGGTGAAGCCGTCCGAAAAGCCCCGCGACCCGCAATCCGGATGCACCGGCAGGACCGCGTACGCCGTCGTCTGCTCCGAGCACGGCGACGTCGGCGACCCCCACCACGTCAAGGTCCTTGCCGAGCCCGCGCCACCGAGCACCGCCAAGAGCACCGCACCGCCCTCACGACTCGCTGACCAACACCGCTGTGCCCGGCCCGCTCCGGGCGCAGCCCCATGCCTGCAGGGTGGCCGTCGACACGACTCCGGCCGCCCCGCAGCCCAAAAGGAACACCCCCGAGACGAGACCCCAATGAGTGCCCGCGAGTTCTGGAAGACCGTCTGCCGCCTCACCGTCAGCGGCATCGACGGACACGTACGCGACCAGGAGACCGCGCGGCTGCAGCGCGAGAACACACTGCTGCACACTCTCCCCGGCGCCCCGTCACTTACATGCGAAGGGATCCCCGTGCACCAGACCGCCCACAACTCCGCCTCTCGCCCGCCAGTTGTCGTGCTGTGTGGATCGACCAGGTTCTGGGAGCAGCTCGCCGAAGCCAACCTGTACGAGACCGCAGCCGGCCACATCGTCCTCGCGCCCGGCTGCAACCTCAAGCAGCCCCACCCACTGTGGGCCGACCCCGCCCACGCCGACCGTCTCAAGCTGACGCTGGGCCAACTACACCGCCGGAAGATCGACCTCGCCGACGAAGTCCTCGTCGTCAACCCCGGCGGTTACATCGGCGACAGCACCCGCAGCGAGATCGACTACGCCCAAAGCCTCGGTAAACCCATCCGCTACACCCACCCCGTACCGGCAACGAAGACCGACCGAGGGGGCACCGACACCACACCGCAGTAGCACTACCCCAGAGCGCCGCACCCCGCCTTCCCAGCCGGGTGCGGCGCTCCGCTGTTCCCGCCCCTTTTCACCCGCAACCCAGGAGGCACCCCTCGTGCGCCCGATCCACCTGATCTCGTTCGGCTACCTGCACTTGCCCACCGGCCCGGACGGCCAGCCCGTCCCGCCCGCCGCTGACCGGATCGAGGACATCCGTGACCGGCTTCGCGACCTGGCAGCCGCCCGCGACATCCTCGACCTGGACGGCCTCCACTCCCGCGTCCAAGACGTCGTCCTGAATACCCCCGGCGCCCCCGGACTGCTCGTCAACCTCGCTGACTACGCGGCACGAGCTGTGGCGGGACGGCGGCGCGCGGGCCCTGGCCTCCCGGGGCCGAGCGGCTCGCGATGCCCGCCTTCGACGGCTTCATAGTCGGCACCAGTCTGACTCCCGGTGGTCCAACGTCACCTCGACCAGCCGAAGTCAGTAACGGCCTGCTCCTCGTGTGCCGCGAGCGGTCGGCCGCCCTTGTCGGCTCCCACCACCCCCTGGCCGGACGCAGCGGGAGGGCGGGCCAACGGCCGGATGGTGAGCAGCTCGTCGACCCGCTGATCGCGTCACCGGCGCCGCGGTGCGGCTCTTCCGAAGGGAACGGGGACCCCTCCTCGATGTGAGGCTCGGCCGCTAGGTTGTTGATCAGCAGCAGAGCTGATCGGAGAACCGTGTGAGCGTCCAACTGTCCGTGGGGGCGACTGCGTTCCTGCCTGCCCTGAGGCTGCGCCCCTGGCAGGTCGCCGACGTCGACGCTCTTGTGTCCGCGCATCGGGATCCTGCCCTGCGTCGTTGGCTGACGAATGTGATCAGCAGCGACGTTGATGCTGGTCGCTGGATCGACAGCCAGCGTCAGGGCTGGGCCGCCGGCACCCGGTTCAGTTTCGCCGTTCTGAACGACGGCGGTGAGGGCTTCGGTGCGGCCGTCGGCCATGTGACGGTGAAGCTCAAGGATGAGGGCTCTGCGGAAGTGGGCTACTGGACAGCGGCCGAGGTTCGAGGGCGGGGGCTGGCCTCCCGGGCCCTGGAGGCGGTCGTGCGGTGGGTCTTCAGCAAGGAGTCTCCAGTGCCGGCGGTGCGGCTGGATCTGCTCCACGCGGTGGGTAACCATGCCTCATGTCGTGTCGCCGAGAGATGCGACTTCGGGCTCGAAGCGGTTCTGCCTGCCCAACTGCCCGCGTTTCCAACCGAGGGCCATCTGCATGTCCGCCACAAGTCGGCCCAGTCCTGAGGGGCTCGTGAAGCTCGCGATCAAGTTGTGAGGCTGTAGTTCCGCTGGTCGGGGTGGGGTAGAGGCGCTCGTGTTCGCGGGTGGTGTAGTAGCGCCAGTAGGGGGCGAGGTCACTGTTGGAGACGACGGCACGCAGTCGCAGGACGGCTTCGGCTCCGTGAAGACCCCAGCGGGCGCCGGTGGTGTCGAGGCAGTCGGCGATGAGGTGGCGGCAGGCTCCCTCGACGGCGCCGGTGGCGATCGGCCAGCCGTTGTCGAGTGCCGTGTCGTAGTGGAGTTGGTTGAGGTGACCGGACAGGTAGCGGGGTGGACGTTGCCCACACCCGGGCCACGGTGGGCGACCCGGGTGACGCGGACCAGCCCGAACACGCTGGCCAGCCAGCGTGAGTGTCCCGTCTCCCACCAGGGCCGCACCTGTCCCTCCGGTGAAGGGACTCAGCCTCAGACCCGCGGTATGACCCTGATGTACTCAGACCCCTTATGCGCCCGCCAACCACGTAGCAGCTGATCTGGTACGCCCGCCTACGGCTCGTCAAGATGCCCTCACTCGGATCACGGTGCCAGTGCCGGACGCTAATCAGCCGGCGGGAGGCGACGCCGCACGCCCCGGGCATGCGGTCCCTCTTCGCCGTCCGAGCGTGCCGACGGCACCGTTGCGCCTGCGCAGACAGGGTCGCCGCCCGCCCTGCTCAACGTCTTCTCAACGTCTTCTCAATGTCTTCGGTCGAGACCTCGTGCAGCCTGGTCGAGGCCAGTGCCTGCTTCACTTCCGTCGCTCCGGCGCCACGGACCCACGGTCTTACGTGGAGTGGTAAATACGGCGGGTTTATCAAATGTTCATATTTCAGTCGTTGCCGGGACAGAACCGGCGGTTACTCATGTCCCGCATCGCTGCCCGCGTCATCAGTAGCAACTGGAGTTAGTTGTGACCCGCCGATCCATAC
>NZ_JBIARC010000138.1:0-11356 GCF_042889625.1 Streptomyces sp. NPDC002573
TCGTCTACGGGCATCGAGTGGCAGAACTCGACACTGGCCTCACCGCTTTCGTGGCTCTCCGAGGAGATGGCGTCCAGCATCTCACTTCGGGCACCTTGGCCTCCGGATGGCAAGTCATCCAAGGCGCCAACCCCTCGCCCTAACCCAGCGATCCACAGGAATTGACAATTGCTCGGGTGCCAAATGCCCGGTTCCTCAAGGCGGACATGACCGCGCTGGAGCTACCCGCGGAGTCCTTCGACGCGATCACCGCTTTCTACTGCTTCAACCACATCCCCCTCGACGAGCACCAGGCGATGGTCGCGAAGGCTGCGTCCTGGCTGCGTCCCGGCGGTCTCCTGTTGGCCTCGTTCGGCACCGGCGGCTCGCGCAACGAAGTCGAGCAGTGGCTCGGAGTCCCGATGTTCTTCGCCAGCCACGGTATGGATATCAATCGGCGCCATCTTGCCGATGCCCATTTCACCCTGCTGATCGATGAACACATCAGCCAAGGCGAGGGAGAGTCGTGGCAGTGGGTGCTGGCACGAGCGGATGCCTCATTGTCCCGTCTCGCTCAAGGTGAGGCAGAGCGCGGAGTTGACTGACACGCGGAGGGGTGGGGGCTGTCTCAGTTGGCGATGAGTGTGGGGATGCCTTCGGGGTTGCCGAGCCGATACTCGATCTCTGCGGCGGACGACTTGACGGTCTTCGTGAGCCAGACGCGGCTGGTCCCGCGGATCGGACCTTCGGTGGGGAAGCGCTGGTGGAACTTGGCGATGCTCTTGGCGGAGATGTAGAAGTCGTCGTCCATCGCCAGTTTTCTCCACTGGGGAGAGGTGAACATGTGGATCAGGGCGACGCGTTCGGGGAATCCGGCTGCTGTGAGCCAGGGTGCTTTCATGTCCGGCTCGACTTCGGTCCCTTTGCTCCGGACGAGGTCGTGAAGGATCTCGGCTCGGTGGACGAGCCGGTAATGGCGGTGGGCGAGGCCGGCCCAGAGCCCGCCGGTGACCTCTTCGCAGATGTCGATGAGGGCCGGGCCGTGACGTCGGCGAAGGCGCCAGTACTGCTGCTGGGCTCGAACGACGTCAGGGGTGCGGGCCAGATCGAGCTGCTGTTCGGGGGCGTGGACGTGCAGGCCGACCCAGAGTTTGTGGCGGATGCAGACGTTGACGTGGACGGGTGCCCAGATCTGGGCGGGAAGCGTCGCGCCGGTGCGCGCGATGACGCAGCGGCGGCAGGCCCAGCGAAGAACGTGATCATCCGGGATGGTGGGCGGGTCCGCAGAGCGGTCGTCGGTCTGAAGGTCGGGGAGCGTGCGGGCCAGGTGCTGTCGAGACTGACCGCTGAGGATGCAGAGGGCATCGATGCTGGTCAGGCGGGACTCCAGCCAGCGTGACGGGGCCCCCAGCCGGGCCAGGGAGACATGGTTGGCCAGGGCCAGCCGGGACCAGTAGGACGATTCGCACTCGCCGGGGAACGGCGGCAGTGGGATGGGCAGAGGACGGATCAGGGCCGGCCGGAACACGTTCACCCGGTGCGGGGCAGGGACGAAGGGCGGCCGTGTCCGGAGGATTCGCTGCTGTGGTCGATGCGGATGTTCCTGATCGTGGCCCGTGTGATGCGTTCGCTCTGGTCGAGGATCGCGGAGATGGCCGCGGCCCGGATCAGGTGGGAGAGGCTTCCGATCATGCCGCCCGTGCGCTGGTGCAGGTGTTTCGCCATCTTCACCAGGGTGTTGGGCTCGTGTCGGTGCAGGCGGAGGGTGTTCTCCATGGATGCGATCAGGGACCGCCACTCGGCGTTGAGCGGGAAGGGGCCGGTGCGGATGAGGATGCAGCGGCCGGCGAGCTGCTTGCCGCGGATGCCGGTGAACAGCCCGGACTGCTCGACGTTGATGCCGGCATAGACGAAGGTCGCGGGCAGGTGTTCGGTGAAGTACTTCAGATGGTCGGAGAGGTCTTCACCGGCGATGGTGGCGTGGTTGAGCAGGTGGATTTCGTCGACCAGGACCAGGTCCGTGCGGGCCTCGATCAGCACCTGGCAGACCGTGCTGGTGACGTCGATGGTGTTGTGCCTCGGACCGATCACGGGCAGGCCGAGGAACCGGGCGAACTCCATGGCGAGTTTGCGCGGGGAGCCTTTGGGCGGGGCGGTGATGTAGACGACCGGGATGCGGTCGCTGCCCGGGAACCGCTGCCGGACGCGGAGTTCGTGCAGACGGCCGAGCTGCTTGAGCGCGGTCGTCTTCCCGGTGGTCCACTCCCCGGAGACGACCATCCCGCGGCGGGCGCCGTGCTCGCGCTGGTTGAGCAGGGTCAGCAGCCGTCCCTGGTGAGCGATCTCCTTGACCGCGGACGTGCGCACGACCTGGAGTTCGGAGTGGTAGGCAATGCGGGCCTCGTCGTAGGCATCCCGCATCGGCGGGCTCAAGTCCTGCCACTGCTGCTCGGGCAGCAGGTCGAAGACGGCCGGGTCTTCTTCGACGAACCGGCGCCAGCCCTCCAGCCGCGTGGACGGGTCCGTGCGGTCCTCGCCAAGCTCCGGCACGTCCTCGCCGTCCGACTCCGGCGTGTTCACCACCACCGTTCGGCCTCCTTGCGTGCGTCGAAGATCTCCAGCGGGATCACGTCGGCGAGTTCGTCCTCATCCGACTCCACCGGTTCGGCCGCGGGCTCTTCGGCTGGCTCGTCCGGCCGGGGCCAGGAGGGTTCGGCGGTGGCCCGGGTCCGGGCGGCGACCTTGCGGTCACGGCGGTCTCGGCGCGATGCGTGGGACGGTTTCGCGGGTTTGACCTCCGGGCCGTCGGCGGCTCGGTCCAGCAGGGCGACGGCGGCCTGGGCGATCTCGTCCTCGGTCGCCGGGTCGGTGCCGCGCTGGGCCAGGATGCGGCGGGCGTGATCCCAGGCCAGTTCGCCCATCGGCATCGGGGCAGTGCGAAGGTGCCGCCAGATGGCGGTGATCCAGCCTCCTTCGCGGTGGTCGCGTACCCAGATGCGGGAGATGTCGTAGGGGTCGTAGTGGACCTCCCAGCTCCGCCCGTCCGGGCCGGCGCCGGACGGCTGCCGGCGGAGCGGGTTCAACTCCGTGCTGTCGTAGGTGCGGTGGTTGATGCGGATGCCGTAGGAGTTGATCGTCCGCCAGTGCCGGGGCAACAGCTCGATGTACTCCTCCGGGCCGAGCGCGACCGGGACGTGCCCGGCCGCCGCGACCAGGGCCGCGTACTTCTCGTTCGGACTCAAGGCCTTGCCGGGCATCAGCGGGTCCCGCAGCCCGTCGTGCGGCCGGTTCTGCCAGTGGCCGATCCACTCCTGCAGCAGCTCCTGGAGCTGGTGGATCGTCCAGACCGCCTCCGCCGCAGGATCGGTGCCGCGGTGTTCGGTGCTGCGTCCCTTGTGGCCGGGAAGGTGCTGGACGAACATCGTGGCCACCGAGCCCAGCGTCTTCTCGATGTGCGGCTTATCCGTCGGGGTATCGGGGTGGACTGGCTGGAAGGAGACGCCCAGCGATTGGCAGGCCGAGCGGAACGTGTCAGAGATATAGGCCTTGCCCCGGTCGCAGACGATCGTCTCCGGCGTGATCACGGGGACGGCTGCCGCCTGGGCCAGGCGTTCGTCCAGCGCAATGAGCGAGGTGTGCGGCAGCACCGAGCGGGACATCCGCAGGGCGTCCGCCCAGCCCGGACGCATCGGCTCCGGCGTCATCGCCCGGGCCAGCAGCAGGGCTGCGTCCACCGCCTTCGTCGACGGCCGCAGCACCGCCGCGGCCAGCGTGCGGGTCGCGATGTCGACGATGCCGGTCAGCTCGACGGTGTCCACCGTGCCGTCGTCGTGAACGACCAGCACGTCCAGCGGGGTCGAGTCGATCTCCATCACCTCGCCCGGCCGGGCCGCGGTGAGCTGGCCGAACATGCCGTCCGGCTGCTTGGCCAGCGAGCGGCGGGTGCGGGCCGAGCCCAGCGTGTGCCGCCCGGAGCTGACCGCATTCAGCAGCCGGTAGAACGTCGCGCGCGACGGCAGTGGCACCACTCCGGGGCCGTGTTCGGCCTCCAGGAGGCGTTCCATTCGGCGCCGCAGCACCTGCGCGGAGACCGTGGACCGGTCTGTCTGCTCGTCCACGATCTTCCGAAGGGCCTCGACCACCCGCCGGTCGGTGCGGCCCGTGCCGTCCGAGACGGTCCGCAGCCGCGGGTCGACCAGCCCGAGCACTCCCTCCCGCTCGAACCGAGCCCGCATGTCCTGTAGGACGGTCAGCGACACCGCCGTCCCCGCCGCCGCCAGCTCGGCTGCCTTCGCCAGTTCCCGCTGACGCAGGGACCAGACCGCCGGGTCGTACTCGGGTTTCACCGGGCCGTGCAGATCGTCCAGAGGCCGCCCGGTGAGCATCTCCACCAGGTGCCGCTGCCACCACTCGGCCCGCTTAACCGCCCTGGCTGGGAGTCCTGCCAGGGCTCCAGCCGGTGGGACGACCGTCCGCACCGAGGCCGGTGTGACCACCTCGAAGCCGGTGGAGGACAGCAGATGGGCCAGCATCACCACGCTCGCTGACTGGCCCTCGTCGACCAGCCGGACCGCAGTCCCCTCCAACGCGGCGACCGTATGCAGCCGTCCGTCGAAGCGGACCAGGTCACCCGCTCGCAGCAGCCGCGGACGCGACGGCATCCCCGCCTCCCTCCCGCACTTCACCGTCCCGGACCTGCGTGTCCGCCGACAGCAGCCCGCTCTCCAAGTCCGTGGTCAGAATCCGGCGCCAGAGCAGGTGGAACAGCACCGGCAGCACCGCGATCTGATCACCCACCCTCCGAGCCCCGTCCAGTAGACCGGCGCCGTCAGCGAATACCTCCACCAGGCGATCGGCGACGTCAGGGTGGTGTACCCGCGGATGTCGGTAGCCGGCCAGCCACCGCACGTTCGCCATCAGCACCGCATCCGGCGTCCCCACCCGGGCGAAGTCCCAGCCCACCGACCGGCAAGCCGCCGCGGTCACCGCGAACTTCACCGCGTCCTGCGGCTCGATCCGCTCATCAGGGCGCACGTCCACCACCAGGGCCGTGCCGTCGGTCCGGCGGACGAAGAAGTCCGGCGTGTGCCGCACCCGCTTCCCTCCAGGCTCCGCCCAGGACAGCCGGAACGGCTGTGAGGACATGCCTGTCACCAGCGGGTCGAAGTCGAGCAGCATCAGGCGATCGCGCTCCAGCCACGACTCGTAGCCCACATGCCCGCCACACGTCGCCGACCAGTACCAGCCGCACCAGTTGCCCTGCCCCCGGAAAGCCGGGAACCGGCGCTCGGGCCGTACCGACTCGAACCGGACCGACCACAGACACCCCAGCGGCCCGCGCTCACGGACCCCGCCCGCGCTGACGTACTCCAACTCGACGTCCTCCGCCGACACCTCACACGCATCCATCCGGGCCTCCGGAACGACGCCGACCAGCCACGACGACCGTAGGCACAGCCGCGGCGGCGTACCCGGAGAAGACCGAGACACCCCACTAAATGCCCGGGGATGACTGAGACGTCAGCTCAGATGCCCGGAGATCTCCGAGACTGCCCGGACATCACAGAGGCAGGACAACAGCGCTCCAGATGTGGGCCTGGCACAGGCGGACGAAGTCGTCCGGCTGGGACAGCCGCTTGCAGCAGCAAGCGGCACGGCGGAAACCGCCGGCACATGAGCGCTCCATGGTGTCGGACTGCGCATCCAGGCAGACGCAGGAAACGACCTCAGCGGACCTCTTCTCTCAGTTGGCCCCGGGTACTCTGGTCCCGTCCACTCCAACTGGTTCGCCTGGGGAGTCGCTGATCCATTGGTGAGGTCCCCGATTACGGCAGCTTCGCATGCGCTACCGCCGTATGCGACCCGGGCCTATGACCACGATGCCAGAGTTGCGGCGTGGATCGGGTCCCTGCAGGCTGTACTTGGCAAGCGACCTTGATGACGCTGAGAGGTGATCGGGTTGCAGGACATGCGCACCCGGTCGGCCCTCCGAAACGTTGGTGTGGGTGACGCGTGCCGCCTCATGAGCCGGTATCCCGGCTATCCCGGCGAGTCCGGTCGTGCATTCTTCAACGACCGGCCCAGCACAGGCATCAGTCGGGCGGGAACCGGCTTCGTGATCCCCCGTCCCACTCCGGAGCGGATGTCCGGTGTGCTTTTTTTGCGGCACGCATCGCGGACTCCCCGCTCGATCCGTGGTGTCCGCTGATCGTGTGGTCCGTCGCGGCCCAAACTGGCGACGTGTACGGCCACGGTCGCCACCAGCGACAAGGAGCCAGAGAACATGGGTGGAAAGCAGAAGGCACTCGCCGCACTGACCGGAACCGCGCTGGCAGCCGGACTCACCAGCCCCGCCTTCGGGGCCGGCGCCGCTCCCTCGTCGGTTACGACCACCGCGGCCACGGGGTCGGGGACGTCGGTTGTGGAATGGAACCGCGAGCTCATCACCATTCTCGGCGATCCGAAGGCGCAGCCGGCCACTGTCCAGCCCACGCGCAGCTTCGCGCTCCTCCAGGCTGCCGAGTACGACGCGGTGGTGTCGATCACCCGGTCCGGCCCCGCCTACCTGTTCTCGGTGTCGGCGCCGCGCGGCGCTCGTGCGGATGCCGCAGCGGACCAGGCAGCCCACGATGTCCTGGTCGCCCTGTACCCGGCCAAGCGCGCAGGCGTGGACCAGCGGCTCAGCAGCCAGTTGTCCGCGATACCCAACGGCCCCGGCAAGCAGGCGGGCATGCGTGTGGGAGCCGAGGTCGCCCGCCGACTGCTCAGCCTGCGGTCCCACGACGGGTCCTCAGCGAAGCCGCCGCGGTTCCGTCCCGGCGACAAGGCCGGTGACTACCGGCCCGCCCCTCCCGACTTCCCGACACCGGTGTTCACCAACTGGGGCTCGGTCAAGCCGTTCGTACTGGCCAACGGACGCCAGTTCCGCCCGGCAGCGCCGCCAGCCGTGAGCAGCGACGCGTACGCCACCGCCTTGAACGAGGTCAAGAACCTGGGGAGCAAGACCAGTACCACCCGCACCCCCGATCAGACCGCGGCCGCGAAGTTCTGGGCGGCGGCGCCCGTCTGGAACCTCTGGAACCAGATCGCGCAGAACCTTGTCACCTCCGAGAACGCGAGCTTGGAGAAGGCGGTGAAGGTCTTCGCCCGGCTCGACCTGTCCCTCGCCGACACCGCGATCGCGATGTACGACGCCAAGTACACCTACCGCGTATGGCGGCCCGTGACGGCCATCCGGCTCGGCGGTACGCACTACAACCCGCGCATCGTCGGCGATCCCAACTGGACTTCCCTGCTGACGACCGCCCCGGATCCGTCCTACCCCGGCGCTCACGGCGCCCTCAGTCAGGCGGCGGCAACGACGCTCGCCGGGTTCTACGGTGCGCGCCATCATCTCGCGGTGACGTCGAAAGGCATCACCCGAACCTTCGCCGGCTTCCAGGACGCCGCCACCGAAGCGTGGCTCAGCCGGATCTGGTCCGGCCAGCACACCTCCATCGACAACCGCGCGGGCCAGCAACTCGGCACGCAAGTGGCCAACTTCGTAGCCGGTCACCTCTGACCGTCCGCACCCCGGCGCCCAGTTGCGCATCACCCGACGCCGACGGCATGCGGATCACTTGCTTCGCCACCAACACCGTCGGCACCCCGATCGCGACCCTACTTGTCGTGGGACCTTCCAGTCCTTCCGCCGTGTCCCCAAGAAACCGCAGGCCATTGACGAGCAGACGGATTACTTCGCGACCAACACCCCTGACCGGCCGATCGCCGCTCTCAAGCTGCGTCACCGGCTGCGGGCCCGGGCCGAGGACCGGATCCGGGCCGCCGGCCAGCGCAACCTGCCACTGCACACAACAGCCCAGAACAAGATCTGGCTCGAGATCGTCCAGATCGCCCTCGACCTCCTGGCCTGGATGCCCATGCTCGCCCTCACCGGCAAGGCCCGACTCTGGGAACCCCGCCGCTTCGGGAACGAAGCCCGCACCACCCGCGCAGTCTCTCCGGCACTCCACGATCAGCCCGCGGCTCCAACGACATCTGTCGTCCGACGGGCTCGCCGAGGGCGAGGCGTCGGCGAGGGCGGGGGCCGCGGCGACCAGCCCCACCCTCGATCAGAGAACAGGCCGATCATGGCAGCCCGGCACACTCATCATCACCGCTTTACGGATTTCCCAACGGAGTGGGCCTGTAAAACTAACGGCGGATCTGATGATCAAGAGAGAGACGCCAGGGCCCTGACCTTGCCGACCGAGAACGACAGCCACCGACCGCGCTGGGCGAGCCAGGCGACGAACTCGTGGGTGCCGCCGCCGGAGTCGGTGCGGATCAGCGTCTGATGGCCGCGCCGCACCCGCTTCGGCAGTTGAGCCAGAGCCAGCTTGGTGGCCTCGATGTGGTCGGCGGCGATATTAAAATCTGCGTTGCCGGGCCGCAGCAAGCCCACGACCGGCTCGCCGGACCCGCCGCGGCCGTGGTCGACGAACCCCATCAGCGGGTGGTGGCCGAACGTCTTCTTCCAGGTCGCGGCGGCGTCCTGCTTCTCGGAGTGCGCCAGGACGAGGACGCCGTCGATGTCGATGATCACCTGCCCGCCCGCGTCCGGTGCCACGTCACCGGCCAACCGCCAGACGTGTTTGCGTACTTCGGCACGGACGGTGCGCAGCGCGGCCAGGACCCGATGCCCGCCCGACGCCAGCTTGCTGATCAGCCGGGAGACCGTGGGATCGGAGGCCACCGGCCCGAACACGGCGGGCTCGGCCCGCAGGGGGCCCACATCGGCCAGGCAGTCCCCGCCCAGTGCCACCTCGAGCGCCAAATCCAGCAGGACCTTACCCGGATCGTGCACCGCCCGGGCCTTCCGCCACGGCGCCAACGCCTGCGATATCGCCGCATCCAGACCGGACTTGCGGACCGTCTCGACCAGCAGCACCGCACCGGCCTGCGAGACGACCCCGCCGCCACCGCCCTCGACACGGACATGCGGATAGGACCCGATACGCTTGTCGGGTAGCCCCGGTGCATTACTGCACCAGGGCCCCCTCAGAACCGGACGTGCCCGATTTCCGGGCATCTCGGCTCAAGCAAGCCCTGAAGGCTCTCGGGTGTGCTGATTTCTCGCGCTGTCCGCTCTATTGCGTCGGATGCACGAGGCGTGGGCAAGGCGGAGTTGCACCCCACCCGGCGTTCCTACTCCCTGATAGGCGATGTGACGTGCCTTCATCGCTGTTCGGGTGGTGCGGAGCCACTGCTCCCACCCGGTCGGGGACTGCGGAGACCGGTCGGCGTGCAGCAGCAGTTGGCCGCAGATCTGGCAGCGGCCCTTCTGTTCCTGCAGGAGTCTCAGGGTCGCCCGGTCCAGAGGGAGCGGGGCGGTCCTGCGTCGCCGCTGGGCCCAGTAGTCGGTCAGGGCCGGGTCGTCCGGGGACGCCGTGCCCTTGACCAGTTGGTGCCGGATGATTTTCGTCCAGGCGAACTTGACGAGGTAGGCGCCGGCTTCCCGGTCGCCGAACACCCATCGGTCCTGCCTGGCCGTGTTGAAGCGGCCGAAGTACCGGTCAACGATCCAGTGCCTCGACTTCTTCGGGTGCCTGGGCAGCGCCCACCGGTAGGTGAGCTGCCACAAGTAGCTGTCCAGGGAGGCAAATATGTCCTTGGACACCACTGTCTGGTAGTAGGCCGACCAGCCGCGGACGATCGGATTGATCGTCCGCAGCATCGCGAGGGGAGGAGCGCCGCGGAGGGCACGGACCTCCCTTCGTAGCCGTTCCCGGATCCGCTTGACGGGCGTCGTGCTCGGTTTGATCAGCAGCTTGCCGCTTCGATAGCGGCGCACGTTGAACCCGAGGAAGTCGAAGCCGGTCTCCGCGTGGACGATGCGTGTCTTGTCCTCGTTGAAGACCAGCCCCCTCGGCGCAAGCCATGCGGCAAGCCGCGCCTTGACCTGGTCAGCCGCTTCGCGGCTGTGGCACATGGCCACCAGATCGTCGGCGTATCTGACCACGACCGGGCTGTCGGGCATGCTCTGACCGGCACGGGGGCCGGTCGGGTAGTAACGCACGCCCGCGGCCGCCTCCATCCCATGGAGAGCGACGTTCAGGAGCACGGGGCTGATCACGCCCCCAACGCAATGGATAACTCAGGCGCGTGTCACCCTCTGTATCGGTGGAGTCGTGTTGTCGATCACCATCGGTGGCCCGTTCGCGGACGGGGATGCGGTGCCGGATCGTGATCTTTTCGGGGCCGATGAGGACGTCTTTGACCAGAAGTCGCAGGACGCGCTGGCGCTCGGGGACCTCGGCTGTGGCGGCGCTGGTGCGGAGCTGGGCGAGGAAGCCTTCCAGGTCGTCGGCGAGTTTGAGGTAGGCGTCGCGGTCGGCGAGTTGGGCTTCAAGAGCATCGAGTTGGCCGCGGAGGTTGGACTCGCGAGCCCGCAGGTCGGGCATCCGGGACCGCAGTTCGTCGATGGTGATCAGCTGCTCCTGAAAGGCCTCGATCATGCGGGTGATGGCGGTGGTGGCCTTGGCCAGAGCCAGCTCAAGGCGGGCGCGTTGACGTAGGGCGGGGTCGGAGGTGCGAGCCCGCTCCAGGCGCTTGTCGATCTCGGCGCGGATCAGGTGCGGGTCGGCGAGGAGAGTGGTGATGTGCTCCCAGACGACCGCATCGAGGTAGTCGGCGCGGACGGGCTTGTTGGGGCAGATGCGGCCGCCCTCATAGCGGTAGTCGTCGGAGCCCAGGCACCGGTAGTAGTAGATCTTCCGGTTCTTGGTGCGGGTCGAGGTGCGGTAGTAGCCGTATCCGCAGCCGGCGCAGGCGGCCAGGCCCTGGAGCAGGGAGGGAACCTTGCTGTTGCGGGAGGCATACTTTTTGTTGTCGGCCAGGCGCTGAGCTGCGCGTTCGAACGTGGCACGGCTGATGATCGCGGGGACCGGGATCTCGATCCACTCCTCGCGGGGACGGTCGACGGCCTTGACGGCGCGCGGGGTGGAGCGGCCCTCGAGACGGGCGACGCGGTTCAGACCGGGTGACTCGTGGACGATCATCGTCTTGCCGAAGACGGCCGACCCCATGTAGGCGGGATTGCGGAGCATGCCCCACACGACGCTGCGGTCCCACCGGGCCTTGTTGGTGCGGGTCGGGGTGCCGGTGCCGGTGAGCTAGCGGGTCAACTCGGCGATCGAGGCGCCCTCGTCGGCGTAGCGGCGAAACAGCTCGGCCACCAGCGCCGCTTCGTGCTCGACGATCTCGTAAGCCGCGCCGTGGTCAGGGGCTTTGCGTAGGTAGCGGACTCTGGTGCGCAATTCGTGACGTCGGGTCGGCTGGGTGCGGCATGATCACGGGTGCGGTCGCTTCCCTGTCGTGCGGCTGCGGGGGTGATGTG